>NZ_JBQHTP010000015.1:0-69584 GCF_052065655.1 Bittarella sp. HCP28S3_D9
ACACCCCCCCCCCCACCCCCCCGGGGGGGGGGGGCGGGCCCCCTCTCTGCGCTGTTCAGCGGTGTTTTTCGATGAGGGCGAGGACCGCCTTTTTGTCCTGAAAGCCGACGCTGGTGGCCGCCGCCCGGCCGCCTTTGACCAGCAGCAGGGTGGGGATGCTCATCACCTGGTAGCGCACCGCCAGGCCGGGCTGCTCATCCACATTGACCTTGCAGATCTTCACCCCGGCGGGCGGGTCGGCCGCGATCTCGTCGACGATAGGGGAAAACATCCGGCAGGGGCCGCACCAGGGGGCCCAAAAGTCGATGACTGCCAGGCCATCGTAGCGCTCGACCTCCGCTTCAAAATTGGCTTCTGTCAACACCAGTGGTTCCATTTGCAAACGCATCCTTTCTCCTCCCTCAAGACCGGCTGCTGCCGTCGAGGGTCTGCTGTACGATCTGTTCCATCACCGATCGGGTGAGCATCCCCGGCACATAGCCGAAGAGGTTGCCGTCCCGGTCGATCATATAGGTGGTGGGGAAGGCGGTGACGCCGTAGCCGCCAAAGACCGCGCCAGTCTCGTCCATCACCACCGGGTAGTCGTATCCGTTTTTCTGCAGGAAGGAGACGACCTCCTCCCGGCTGACGTCCTGGTTATGGGGGTACTTGGCGCTCTTGGGGTTGGCCACCCCCAGCACCACCACGTCGCCGCTGTTCTCGCCGTACTTTTCATAGAGGGCCTGCACGTCGGGCATCTCCCGCTGGCAGGGGCCGCACCAGATGGCCCAGAAGTTGAGAAAGACCACCTTGCCCCTGTACTCCGACAGGGTGTGGGTCCTGCCGTTTTGGTCCACCAGGGTGAAGTCGGGGGCGGGGAAGGCGCTGGTCTGCGAGCTGCCCCCCTGGGACTGGCTGCCGCCGCCGGAGGAGGCGCCCCCCTCCCCCGCGTCCGCGGTCGAGGAGGAGGTGTTCTGGGAGGCCCCGTTTTGATCGGCGCCGCCGGTGCCGATGCCCGAGAGATAGCCGGTGATGCCGTTCATCCAGCCGGTGAACATCATCACCCCCATCAAAATCATCAGCGCGCCCCCCACCTTGACGGTGTAGCGAAGCCCCTTCTGGTGGCGCTTGAAGAAGTTCAGCAGGCTGCTGGTAAAGAGCCCCACCCCCAGAAAGGGGAGGACAAAGCCCAGGGTGTAGACCCCCACCAGCCCAAAGCCCACCAGGGAGGAGCCGGCCGAGGAGGCCATCAGCAGCACCGAGGCCAGGGCCGGGCCCACGCAGGGGGTCCAGGCAAAGCTGAAGGTGAAACCCAGCACCAGGGCCACCAGGGGGCTCATGGCGAAGCGGTCCATCCGAAGGGGGAGGCGGTGCTCCCGACTGAACCCCTTGCCGCCGAAAAAGCCCAGCTGGTAGAGGCCGAAGAGGATGACGATCAGCCCGCCGACGCGGGCGAAGATCGCCCGGTTGCCGCTGAAAAACTTGCCCAGGGCCGTGAAGCCAAAGCCCAGCAGGAAGAAGGCGAAGCTGACCCCCAGCACAAAAAAGAGGGTGTTCAGCAGCACCGTGCTGCGCTTGTAGCGGATCTGCCCGTCGGGGCCGAGCGACTTGGTCCCCCCCGCCAGGTACCCCACATAGAGGGGCACCAGGGGGAGGACGCAGGGGGAGAAAAAGCTCAACAGCCCCTGCAAAAATACCGTGAGGACCGGCACGCCGGTCTCGATGGACAAGCCCATAGAGGACCTCCTTCACTGAAAAGAATCGGCGCTGTCTGCGCTCAGGAGAGGGCGGCAAACAGGTCGTTGAACGCCTCGCTCATGGTGGGGTGGGTGTAGATGCCGTCGCGCAGGGCGGTGTAGGGCAGGCCCGCGTCCATGGCCAGTTTGACCAGGTTGATCATCTCGTAGGACTCCTCGCAGAAGAGGTGCGCCCCCAAAATCTGGCCGGTCTCCCCGTCCACCACCGCCTTGAGCAGCCCCGCCGGGTTTTGCAGCACCTGCGCCTTGGGGATGGCGGCGGCCGCCAGCCGGGCGACCTTCACCCGGTAGCCCTTGGCGCGGGCCTCCTCCTCGCTGAGACCCACCCGGGAGAAGGCGGGGTCGAGGAAGACACTGTAGGGCACAGCGCCGCGGTTTTGGGTGGTGCGGCTGCCGTCCCCCAGCAGTTGGGAGCGGACAATGCGGCTGTCGTCCAGGGAGATGTAGGTGAACTGCAGTCCCCCCACCACGTCGCCCATGGCCCAGATGTGGGAGGCGGTGGTGCGCAGCCGCTCATCCACCTTGACGGCGCCCCGCTCGGTCAGCTCCACCCCCGCCGCGTCGAGGGCGAGCCCCTCCACATTGGGGCGGCGGCCGGTGGCCACCAGCACCGCGTCGGCCTGCAATTCGCGGGGACCGTCGGGGTTCTCGAGGGCGAGGACCGCCTGGGCGCCTTCCTCCCGCACCTCCTTCACCTGGGTGGAGAGGAGCACCTCCGCCCCCAGGCCCTGCAGCCGCTGCAGGACGGCCTGGGCGATCTCCCCGTCCTCCCGGGGGAGGAAGCGGCCGCCGTCTTGGATCACCGTCACCTGACTGCCGAAGGAGGTGTAGAGGGAGGCAAACTCCATCCCGATGTACCCGCCGCCGATGATGGCCAGCCGGCGGGGCAGCTCCTCCAGGTCCAGCAATCCCTCGCTCAAATAGACCCTGGGATTCCCCTGTAAGCCAGAAATCGGGGGGACAAAGGGGCGGGAGCCGGTGTTGAGGAAGATGTTCTCCCCCCAAAGCAGCTGGACCTGCCCCGCCCCGTCGGTCACCTGCACCGCGTGGGGGCCGAGGAAGCTGGCCGTCCCGTCGATGACCTGGACATTGGGGTTGCCCGCCAACTTGTCGTAGTTTTTCTGGCGCAGAGCGCCGGTGAGCCGCCGCTTCTCTGCGATGGCCTCCCGGTACCGGGCCGCCTTCTCCGCAAAGCTGCCCCCCTGCACCTTGGAGAGGGCGGCGCTGTGGACCAGCGACTTGGAGGGGATGCACCCCACATTGATGCAGGTGCCCCCGTACATCGCGGGCGAGCGCTCGATCAGGGCGACCTGTTTGCCCGCTGCTCCCAGAGCCCCAGCCAGGGTCTTGCCCCCCTTGCCGAATCCAATCACAATGGCGTCGTACTTTTTCAACGAAAAGACCTCTTTTCCCTTTTGACAGGGCGGGCGCACTGAGCGCCCACCCGCGTGTATCGACCCAGACCGCGGGGGAAAGGCCTGCGGCTGGGAAAGCCCTGTGTCAGGGCTGCTTGCCGAATATCTTCTGGCCGATGGAGCGGATGGTGATCCCCTCCAGCCGCGCCTTGCAGCACTCGTCCAGTTCGCCGTAGATGTCGTCCATAATTTTGCCCATGCCAGAGGCCACCAGACAGGGCAGGTCGGTGTCCCCACTGCGCCAGTTGGCCGAGACAAAGCAGCAGTCCAGCGCCTCGCCGATTTGGCGGAGGGTCACCTCGCCCGCGTCCCGGTCAAAGAGGTAGCCGCCGTCGGCCCCCTCCTTTGTCTCCACCAGGCCCGCCTTTTTGAGCTTGGAGAGCACCTTTCGCACCCGGGCGGCATTGGTGCAGATGTTCTGGGCCAGCTCCTCGCTGGACAGGGTGCCGCCCCGGTGGCTCAAATAGACCAGGGCGTGCACCGCCACATTGAATTCACTGGTCAACCCCTATTCCTCCCCTCTGACAGTCTCGTAGGGCCAGTCGATGATGCCGCCGAAGTCGTACACCTGCTGGTACCCCAGGGCCGCCAGCTGCTCGGCGGCGGCCCTGCTGCGCACCCCGCTGCGGCAGTAGACCAGCAGCTCCGCCCCGGTGTCCGGCAGGGCGGCGGGCCGCTGGCTGCCGATGGTGTCCAGCGGCACCAGCACCGCGCCGGGGATGTGGCTCTCCCCATACTCCTCGGCAGTGCGCACATCCACCACCGTCGCCCCGCCGGCCTCCATCCGCTCCTTGGCCTCTCGGGGAGAGATCTTGTGGTACTCCCCCGCGGCCGCGGAGGCGGCTGACCCGCCGCCCGCCCCGCCGCAACCGGTGAGGGCCAGCAGCGAGCCCAACAGGGCGGCCGCCAGTGCCCTTCCCTTTTTCTTCATCTCGACTCACCTCAAACTGTAATTTGTTTTGTATCAGTTTCTAACTGTTATTATATCAGTTTCAGTTTGAATTGCAACCCCCTTTCTAAATTTTTTTACAGTGGCAGGGCGGGGCCCTTCTTTCTGGCCTTTTTCTCCGCTGGGCAAACTGGCCGCTCTATCTCTGCCCCACAACAAAAAGAGGCCGACGGAAAACTGCTCTCCGTCGGCCCCTTCTCCTCTATTGAATCTATCTAATGCTTCGGAGGTATCAACTGAACTGCCCTTGGCGAAGGAATGCCTCGCGGCCCTCCAATGCCTCCATCAAGAAGAGGACGCCCAAGGTCACCCCACAGCGAAAGGCCTCGCTCTGCTCCATGCTGTACCGGTCGTTCCACAGCCGCTGCATCTCTTGCAGCTCGATGAGCTCCTTCGGCGACAACCTGTCCTTCCACCAGTCCAGTCCGTCACTCAGGGCTTTGGCAGTCTGCCGATAGGCGTCGCTGCAAGGATCGATTGTATCTTGCGGACAAAGTTCTCCGCGAAAGAGCCGTTCCAACAGCGTGTTGTCTGTCATCGGTTTGCTCCCTTCTCAGTCGGTCGCCGACCCTTGAAAGAAACCGCCGCGCATGGTATCATATTTGCGCTGCAAGTTGCCTTCGGGCGGCGAGCGGTGCTGGGAAGCGGCTGCTTTTGTGAAGAGGAAGCCGCTTCTTCTCATTTTTTGAGGGCATCCCTCACCAGGTATATCCCCTTGCGGACCACTTCCGAGCGGGTGGCGTGCATTTGTTTGGCGCACTGGTCGAGGACCTCTTTGGTCTCTCTGTCCACCCGCAGGTAGATTCGCTCCGACAGGGGATTTTCAGATGGCGGGCGCCCCATCTTTTTCCCCGACATGAATTCACCTCACTTTCCGTCGGTTAAAAATCTTATAGTATTTAGTCGACAAAAGTCGAGAAAAATTTGCAAATTAAAAGCAAAACACGCCTTCCCCTCTTCGCCCGACGTCATTTGAAGGAAGTGGTCTTTGCTGTCCAACGCCACTTTTACACCGCGACGCAAACTGTAAAAATCATCCAGTCGATCAATCGTTTACAGACCAATAGAGCTTTGCAAAACAATGGATGCAATAGCACCGACAGAAGGCCTCGTGAAACTGCTATTTGTTAAAACAGAGAATCGTCTAAAAATGAAATACAATCAACAAAAAGCCAATGTGTTCCGGCTTGCTGCATCCCTGCCAGTAAGAAAATTATACTAGATATGACTGCGTTTTATTAGGGAAATGGGCTGCCGGAAAGGGGTTCAAGCGGATAAACCCGCCGCTTGACCGGGGGTGTCGGTGCTAACTTTGATACACGCTACAATTCGTTTGGGTTCGTCGGCAAACTTAAACCGCACCTTGCTATTGCCGTTTTCGCAAACCTCGATATGGTCTACAAGCTCGATGAGGACGTCCCTTGACAGCGCGTTGATATTTTGATAGTGCACATATGAAAACTGCCAGTAAAAAACGGCTTTCCCCGCAAGCATACGGAGAGGGGGCGAGCAGTCCAGCTCATTGACACTGTACTGCGCAGATATATTCCACAGATAAAAGGCCCCCTTGCTCGGGGCCTTTTATTTTGCGCCAAAAACGGGTTATAAAGTGGGTTATGAAAAGAGAAAAGCGCATGACAAATGGCTTTGTCATGCGCTTTTATTTGGTGGAGGCGACGAGAATCGAACTCGTGTCCGAAAACCGCTCCCCACGGGCATCTCCGAGTGCAGACCATCTTTTACATTCCCCGCCCCGCGCGCCGGTGGTCAGGCTCGCGGGCCAAGTATCCTCATATACCTGATACGCTACGAGGCCCTCGCGTATACATGTTCGCCACTAAAATGACACCCGAACGCGGTCCGTGGCCCCCCCGCGCCGGATGAGCGGCACTAGGCCGCTAAAGCGTAATCGTTGTTATCGACGTTTACTTTTAAGGTGCGGATTGTTGAGGCGGTCCCGCACCGCCACTCGCTTCCCGTGCTTCACGATCCCCGTCGAAACCATTGCGCCCCCTCATAAATGCGCCCCTGCGGGCGCCTGGGTGTGCCGGTTTTTATCAGCGGGTGCGCTCTTTGAGCGCCCGGTCGATCTGGCGCTTAGCGTCCCGCTCGGCGGCGGACGCCCGCTTGTCGTGCAGCTTTTTGCCCTTGCACAGGCCCAGCTGCACCTTGACCTTCGACCCCTTAAAGTATACCGAAATGGGGATCAAAGTCAACCCCTCCTGCTTGATTTGGCCCAGCAGGCGGTTGATTTCTCGCCGGTGGAGGAGGAGCTTGCGCTCCCGCACCGGGTCCCGGTTGAAGATGTTCCCCTTTTCATAGGGGCTGATGTGCATCCCCAGCACGTAGACCTCGCCCTTGTAGATGTCGCACCAGCTGTCCTTCAGGTTGACCGCCCCCGCCCGCAGGGACTTGACCTCGGTCCCGGCCAGGGAGATCCCCGCTTCGATGCTCTCCAAAATAAAGTAGTCGTGGCGGGCTTTCTTGTTTTGGGCGATGGTCTTGATGGCCTCTTTGTTTCCCACGGGTCTCCCCTCCTTCTTCGGCCCCCTCTGGGAGAGGGTATGCCGTTTTGCTCCATTTCATGCGCCCCGCAACAGGGGGCAGAGCTGTTTTTGTGTCAGAGTTCGCTGCGCCCCTCCAGCGCCCGGTAGAGGGTCACCTCGTCGGCGTATTCCAGCACCCCGCCCACCGGGATGCCGTAGGCCAGCCGGGTCACCTTGATCCCCAGGGGCTTGATGAGCCGGGAGACGTACATGGCGGTGGCCTCCCCCTCCACGGTGGGGGAGGTGGCCATGATGATCTCTTTGACCTCGCTGTTGTTCAGGCGGGCCAGCAGCTCTTTGATGTAGAGTTTGTCCGGCCCGATCCCGTCGATGGGGGAGATGAGCCCCCCCAAAATGTGGTAGGTGCCGAAGTACTCTTTGGTGCGCTCAAAGGCAAAGACGTCCCGCGGGTCCTCCACCACGCAGATGGTGCTCCGGTCCCGCCCCTCGTCGGCGCAGACCGAGCAGACCTCGGTGTCCGACAGGTTCTGGCAGACCTTGCAGCGCTTGATCTCGCGGTGGGCCCGAACGATGGTCTCGGCAAATCTCTGGGCGTCCTCGGCGCTCATTCCCAGCACGTAAAACGCCAGCCGCTGCGCCGTCTTGCGGCCGATGCCCGGCAGCTTTTCAAACTGCTCGGACAGTTCGCTGAGGGCGTTGATGTTGTAGGACACGGCCTAGAAGGGCATCCCGGGCAGGCCGGCGGCCCCGCCGGTGACTTCCGCCATCCGGGAGGACGCCTCGTCCTCCACCTTGCGCACCGCCTCGTTGACAGCCGCCATGATCAGGTCCTGCAGCATCTCGATGTCGTCTGGGTCCACCACCTCGGGCTTGATTTCCAGGGCGGTGAGCTCCTTCTTGCCGTTGATGGTGACTTCGATCATCCCACCGCCGGCCGACACCTTGAACTCGCTCTCCTCGATCTCGTCCTGCACCTGGGCGATCCTCTCCTGCATTTCCTGGGCCTGCTTGATCATCTGGTTCATATTCTTCGGGCCGTAGCCCTGGGGCAGTCTGGCTTTCATGGGCGCTTGCACTCCTTTTTTCATCTCATCAGCTGTCCGAAACAGCCGCCTATTCTTTGATCGTCACGTCGATTCCCTGGGCCTGGGCCCGGGCGATGAGCTGATCCAGCTTCTGGCCGCCCCCCTCTGTGGGCGCGGCTTCGTCCTCCGGCTCCCGGTAGGGGCCGAGGCGGCAGGTCTTGCCGGTCACCTCGCTCACCGCCGCCCGGATGTCCGCCTTGGTGCGGGCGTTCTCCCGCATCATCTTCAAAAAGGTGGCGTTCTCCGAGGCGATGAGCACCAGGTCACCCGATAGGTAGGCCCGGGAGTTTGCCAGGGCCGCGGCGGCCAGCCGGTTGTGGTTTGCCAGGGCGTCGAGCACCTGGGGCCACTCCGGCAGCGGCTGGGGGGCGGCCTCTGCGGCCGGAGCGGCTGCCGCCACCGGCTTTTCGGGAACTGCTTCCGGGATCGGGGGCGCGGCGGGGGCAGGGGCGGCAGGCTCCTGCCAGTCGGCGTCCTCCGCCGGGGGCGGGGCGTCGGGGAGGGGCACCTCCTCTTCCCGCTCCTCCCGCGCCGGTTCTGGGGCGGGGCGGGCGACCGGCTTGGCCTGGGGCACGGCGGCCGGCTTGGCTGCGGACACCCGGACCGCGGTGACCTGCGGGGCTGTCGGCTGATTTGCGGCGGCGGTGATCTCCACCAGCAGCATCTCCATGGCGATGCGGGGGGAGGCGGCCCGCCCCACCGCGTCGGCCCCCTTCATCAGCCGGGCCATCCAGCCCATCATCTCCCCCTGGGGGATGCGGGCAGCCTGCTCGACATAGCGCTGGCGGTCGTCGGGGGGACAGAGGACCAGGGTGTCAAAGTCCTCCATCACCTTGCAGAGCATCAGGTCCCGGCCGTGGCTGAGCAGTTCCTGTGCCAGGCGGCCCATGTCCACCGAGTGGGCGAAGAGGTCGTCGAGCAGGGCGATCGCCCGGCCCAGGTCACGGTCGAGCAGGCAGTCGAACAGGTCAAATAGGTAGCTCTTGTCGGCCACGCCGCAGAGGTCCTTGACCATCTGCAAGCTCACCCGCTCGCCGGTGGAGGCGCACTTGTCCAGCAGGGAGAGGGCGTCGCGCATCCCGCCGTCGGCCAGTTTGGCCAGCAGGAAGCGGGCGTCGTCGTCCAACTGCACCCCTTCCCTCTCGGCGATGACCGCCAGCCGCCCGGCGATCTGCTCGGCGGTGATGCGGGCAAAGTCGAAGCGCTGGCAGCGGCTGAGGATGGTCACCGGCAGCTTGTGCAGCTCGGTGGTGGCCAGGATAAAGACCACGTGCTCGGGCGGCTCCTCCATGATCTTGAGCAGGGCGTTGAAGGCGCTGGGGGAGAGCATGTGCACCTCGTCGATGATGTAGACCCGCTTTTTGCAGCGGGTGGGGACGAAGTTCGCCTCCTCCCGCAGGGCGCGGATGTTGTCCACCCCGTTGTTGCTGGCGGCGTCCAGCTCCACCACGTCGGTGATGGAATCCTCGTCGATGCCGGTGCAGATGTCGCAGACCCCGCAGGGCTGGCCGTCCTTGACGTTGGGGCAGTTGATGGCCTTTGCCAGGATTTTGGAGCAGGTGGTCTTGCCGGTGCCCCGGGAACCGGTAAAGAGGTAGGCGTGGGAGAGTTTCCCCGTCTCCACCTGATTTTTGAGGGTGGTGACGATGGGCTCCTGCCCGATCACGTCGTCAAAGGTCAAGGGGCGGTATTTGCGGTAGAGAGCGCGGTAGATGGCGGCCACCTCCTTTTTTGAAAATAGCGCAAAAAACAGGGCCCGTACACTGTGGTATGCGGACACACAGGTTGATCTGCGGCACACAAGACGACCCGCTTAATGCTGCTCGGTTCCCCGCCTGACATGGTTCACGGCGCCCTGTCGCACAGGACCCGCATATCCGCATACCAGAGTGCGCGTTTGCCCTGTTTTATAACGAGACAATTGTATCATATCCGCCCCCGGGTTGCAAGCAGAAATCCGTTTCCTTTCCCCCGGTGTGGGCGGCGCTTTTTCGCCCCTGTGCGGCGGGGCAAAGCGGTGTTCCCACCCGCGCGACCGGCCCATGCCGAGGGAGGCGGCCCAGCACTGAAAAAGGGGCGGGGGCGGCATTTTCCCCTTCCAAGGGCAGCCGTTCCGCGGCCTTCTTCTGCTGCCCGACAGCCAACTCTTTTTCACAGTCAGTCCACTCGATTTTGAGGGGGGCGGACACCCCATTGTATATTGTATGAGGTAGTCGCCCAGTCTTTTCCGAATCCATATTTCTCGACATCCGCTCGCCCCAAACGGGCGAAGAGCGAACGCTGAACCCCCGCGGGATAGGGATCCAATATCCCCCCAAAGCTCCCCTCCCTTGACATCCGCCCGGTTTTGCAAAGCAAAATCGCCCACTCAAAGTGGACGAAAGGCAGATGTCGAAACTTCGTGGGATGGGGACCCAATGCCCCCTCCAAGCTTCCCTCTCTTGACATCTGTCCGGTTTTGCGAAGCAAAATCGCCCACTTGAATGGGCGAAGGGCAGATGTCGAAACTTCGTGGGATGGGGACCCAATGCCCTCTTCCAAGCTTCCCTCCCTTGACATCCGCCCGGTTTTGCGAAGCAAAATCGCCCACTTGAATGGGCGAAGGGAGGATGTCGAAACTTCGTGGGATGGGGACCCAATGCCCCCCAAAGCTCCCTTCCCTTGACATCCGCCCGGTTTTGCAAAGCAAAATCGCCCACTTAAGTGGGCGAAGGGAGGATGTCGAAACTTCGTGGGATGGGGACCCACGAAGTTTTATTCGTCCACGAACCGATACCCCACCCCCACCTCGGTGAGGATGTAGTGGGGGTGGGCGGTGTCCGTCTCGATCTTGCGGCGGATGTTGGCCATGAACACCCGCAGGGACTGGGAGTCCTCGGTGCCGGAATACCCCCAAATCTCCTTGAGGATAAAGCTGTGGGTCAGCACCTTCCCCCGGTGCTCGATGAGCAGCAGCAACAGCTTGTACTCGATGGGGGTCAGGTGCACCTCTTCCCCGTTCACCCGCACCTGCCGCCGGCCAAAGTCCACCGTCAGGTCGCCGGTGGAAAAGACCTCCTCCTGGGGCAGGGCGGCGGGCGGGGTGCGCAGCGCCACCCGCACCCGCGCCAACAGCTCGCCGATGGAGAAGGGCTTGGTCACATAGTCGTTGGCCCCGCCGTCCAGGGCCTGCACCTTCTCCCTCTCCTGGGTGCGGGCGGACACCACGATCACCGGCACCTGCGAAAAGGAGCGCATCTGGTGCAGCACCTCCAGCCCGTCCAGGTCGGGCAGCCCCAGGTCCAGGAGCACCAGGTCGGGCGGGTCGTTCATCACCTGCCCGATCCCCTCGATCCCCGTGGTGACCACCTGGATGTCGTAGCCGCTGGTGCGCAGGGAGATGGAGAGGAAGTTCGAGATGCTCTTGTCGTCCTCGACAATCAGAATACGGCGCTCTGCAAACATTTTTTGCCCTCCTCCTCGCTCTTTTCCAGCGGCAGCCAAAAGCGGAAGGTGGCGCCGCCAATGTCGTTGTTCTCCGCCTCGATCCCCCCGCCGTGGGCCTGCACGATGGACTGGCAGATGGAGAGTCCCAGGCCGATCCCCCGCCGGCTGTCCCCCGGCGAGGTGACGAAACTGTCAAAGAGGTGGGGCAGCAGCTCCGGGGCAACGCCCCCGCCGTTGTCGCTCACCTCAAAGACCACCCGCTCCCCCTCCCCGTGCACCGCCAGGCGGATGGCGGCGCTGTCGGGGGTGTGGGCCACGGCATTTCCCAGCAGGTTGACCAGCACCTGCACCATCAGCTTGCCGTCCATGGGCGCCAGCAGCAGCTCGTCGGGCAGGGAGACCGCCACCGGGCGGGTGTGGGGCAACCTCGCCAGGCGGGCGGTGGCCTCGGCCACCACGTCGTCCACCACCTCGTTTTTCACCTGCAGCGCCAGCTTGCCGTCCTGGATGCGGGTCATGTTGAGCAGGTTTTCTACCATGCTCTCCAGCCAGGCCACGTCGCCGGAGATGTCGCCCAACAGCTTCATCGCCGTCTCCCGGTCCAGCTGGTCGTAGCTGTGGCGCAAAAACTCGGCCGAGCCGCCGATGCCGGTGAGGGGGGTGCGCAGGTCGTGGGAGACCGCCCGCAGGAGATTGTTGCGCAGCTTCTCCTTTTCGATCTCCACCTGGTTGCGCTGCTGCAGGGCGTAGAGCTGTTCCCGCTCCACCGCCAGGGCCAGCTGGCTGATCACCGTGTCGATGAACAGGGTCTCCTCCTCCCCCAAGGGGGCGTTGCCGCAGTACACCTCCACCACCCCCAGGGGGCGGCTGCCGCTCTTAAAAGGGGCATAGCGCCACTGGGAGATGGCGAAATTTTCGGTGCCACAGCCGCAGGGTTCCCCCTCCTTTAGGCACCACTTGGCCAGGGTGTCATCCCCCACCTCCACCCCGTCCAGGTAGTGGCCGGGCAGGTAGTAGGGCTGGGAGAGGCCCCCACCCTCTTCGATGAGATAGACCACGCACCGCCGCTGCACCCCTTCGTAGATGCTGGCGACACCGTGGCAGACCACCTCTTTTAGCCCCGAGAGGTTGAGGAAGCTGCGGCTGATCTCGTAGAGGCGCTGGGTCTGGTCCTCCTTTTTGCGGGCCAGCTGGGCGTGCCTTTGCAGCTGGGAGGTGAGGCTGGCGGCGATGAGGGAGACCAGCAAGAAGAGGATGAGGGTGACGATGTAGCTGGGGTCGGCGATGCGAAAGGTCAGCCGCGGCTGGGTGAAGAGGAAGTTGAAGACGAAGACGCAGACCAGCGAGGCCACGATCCCCCAGAAAAAGACGCCCGTCTCCACCACGATCACCAGCACACCGGTGAGATAGACCATGGTGATGTTTTCCTGGCGGATGCC
Source organism: Bittarella sp. HCP28S3_D9 (assembly GCF_052065655.1). NCBI lineage: Bacteria > Bacillati > Bacillota > Clostridia > Eubacteriales > Oscillospiraceae > Bittarella (ex Durand et al. 2017) > Bittarella sp. HCP28S3_D9. Next base: position 12,558 of record NZ_JBQHTP010000015.1, read on the forward strand.
GACGCGGTCGAAGAGGGCGGCCACGGCGGTGCAGACAAGCAAGATCAAGACCGTCTGCCCCAGGTGGAGCAGGCGGCCCTTTGCGCGGGCTCGGTCAGGACCCATAACGGCCTCCTTTTTTGTCGGGAAAAGAAGAATTTTGTAACAGCAGTATAGCATATCTGCCCGCAAAAAGAAAAGCGCCGCCCGGCCGATTGCGCAAACGGGCAAAATGCGCTATACTGAAAGGCAGTATCGAGCGAAATGCGATAAAGGACGGTTTGACAGAGAGAATGGACAAAAAGCAGAGACACGCCACCCTGATCCTGGTGGGGATCCTGACCATCGCCTGCGCCCTGTTGGTTTTGGTGCGCTGCGACACCGGCTATAAAAACGACGTGAAAGACGGGGCCTTTATCCTCACCGCCAAGCAGGTCACCGACACCTTCAACGCCAAGGCCGCCGGCAAATTCCCCAACTTCAAGGCCGCCGGGGACGCCACCTATACGGGGGAGGAAATGACCCTCGCCTACACCGCCGAAAAGGAGGGGGGCGTGGTCTCGGCCGTCTCCCTGACCGGCAAACTCGACAGCGAGGAGCACATGAAGAACTTCTCCGGCTGCGCCGGCATCCTGATGGTGGTGATGGACAACAACCTGCGGGAGGAAGAGCTCAACACCCTCATTGAGGAGTTGGCCTTTGCAAAGGTAGCGACCGGCGAGGAGGAGATCCACACCCAGTACCAGCACAACCAGCGCGTCTACCGCTTTGACCGCACCGGCGACAGCGCCGCCTTTACCGTCACGGCCCAGAAGTAAAAAAAGAGGAGCACTGCTCCTCTTTTTTTGTTGGGACAGCTGGAGATCCCCTCTGCCGGGGGATTGTGCCGCCCGGCGGGGCTGTGGTATAATTGGGCACAGTAAAGATTGTCCGCGCCGCCGGGCGGCCCCGCACCGGGGCTGTCCGGCGCGCCGGCGACGGGAGGATGTTGGAAGAGATGACCTACAAAAAGGAATTTATCGAGTTCATGGTGCGCTCCGGGGTGCTCACCTTCGGCGACTTCACCACCAAGAGCGGCCGCAAAACCCCCTACTTCATCAACACCGGCAACTACAAGACCGGCTATCAGGCCTCCAAACTGGGGCAGTTTTACGCCGCCTGCCTGCACGACAACCTGGGCGACCAGGTGGACGCCCTCTTCGGCCCCGCCTACAAGGGCATCCCCCTGGCGGTGTCCTGCTCCATCGCCCTCTACGAGCAGTACGGGCAGGACGTGAACTACTGCTTCAACCGCAAGGAGGCCAAGGACCACGGCGAGGGCGGCACCATGGTGGGCTACAAGCTGCAAGACGGCGACCGGGTCGCCATCATTGAAGACGTCATCACCGCCGGAACCGCCATCCGCGAGTGCCTGCCAGTGCTGCAGGGCGCCGCCAAGGTGGACATCCGCGCCCTCGTCATCTCGGTGGATCGGATGGAAAAGGGCACCGGCGACAAGTCCGCCATCCAAGAGGTGAAGGAGCAGTACGGCATCGACGCCTACCCCATCGTCACCGTGCGGGAGATCATCTCCTACCTGCACGGCCGGGAGATCGACGGCAAGGTCTACATCGACGACGAGATGAAGGCCCGGATGGAGGCCTATCTGGAGAAATACGGGATCTGACCGGCCGAGGGCCGGAGGAGAGGGCTGCGCCGGCCGGCGCGGCCCTCTTTTTTTGCCGCTGTGCCCAGCCGGCGGGAGCGCCCCTTTATTAAAAAAGATCGCACCGATCCCCCCTCCCCATTCTTTCTTTACTTCGCGAGAAAAAGATGGTAAAGTGAAAATAGGACAGGGGGGCCTCGCATCAGCCGTGGCCCCAGAGCAAGCCCCTTCTGTCGGGTCGTATTTCCACCCCATTTTGAAAGGCGGTGGTCCATTCGTGAAACGCATTACTGACAACAAGTTCATCCTTCTCTCCGCCCTGTTTTGCGCGGGGCTCTTTGCCCTTCTGTGGGGCACCGGCATGGTCCTCTTCCCCCATGCCTTTTCCCCCCTGAACCTGCTGCTCCTCTTTCTGGGCGCCTTTTTGGCCATCCTGGTGGCGGTCTTCCTCTTTCGTCAGCGCTTCAACCGGCACCTCTACCGGCTGGCCTACGCCGACTTGCTGACGGGGATCGCCAACGCCAACTACTTTGAGGAGGAGGGCACCCGCCGGCGGCGGGCCGCCGCGCCCCACAGCCTCTGCGTCGTCTCCACCGACATCAGCCATTTCAGTACCATCAACGACAGCTACGGCCGGCAGATGGGGGACGACATCATCCTGCAAGTGACCAAAGCCCTGCAGGCGACCTTTGGCGGGGAAGCGCTGTTGGCCCGGGTCAAGGCCGACCACTTTCTGCTGCTGCTCCCCTTTTCCGGCGAGGAGGGGACCCGCGCTGCCCTGCTGCGATTCGGCGCCCAAAACAGCGACTACGCCGCCGCCAGCCACCACATCAAGCTCCGCTTCAATTTTGGGGTCGCTGAGATCGGCGACGATCACACCCCTTTTACCGCCTTTGTCGACGCGGCGGAGATCGCCCGCCGCGAGGCCCGCATCCGCCCCGACCCGGTCCTCTTCTTCTCCGGCGAGCTGGAAGAGCAGTTGCGCCAAAACAGGGAGATGGAGGACCAGATGGAACAGGCCCTGGCGGACGGGGAGTTCGTGGCCTACTACCAGCCCAAATTCAACATGGCCACCGGCGAGGTCTGCGGGGCGGAAGCCCTGGTCCGCTGGCAGCGGGGCCCCTCTCACCTCTACTACCCCGACCAGTTCATCCCCCTGTTCGAGCGAAACGGCTTTATCACCGAGGTGGACTTCTGCGTCCTCGACCAGGCCTGCGCCCTGCTGCGCCGCCGGCTGGACAGCGGGCTCCCCGCCTTTCCCATCTCGGTCAACCAGTCCCGCCTCCACCTACAGGAGGAGGGGTACCTGCAGCGGCTGACGGAGATGGTGGAGCGCCACCGGGTGCCCCCCGGCCTGATCGAACTGGAACTCACCGAGACGGCCTTCAACGAGCTGGGCCACCTCGAGGAACTGGGAAGGCAGCTCAAAGAGATCGGCTTTCTCCTCTCCATCGACGACTTCGGCTCCGGCTACTCCTCCCTCTCCCTGCTGGGGGGATTTCCGCTGGACACCATCAAACTCGACCGCACCTTTATGGACAAGGCCCTCTCCTCCCCCCGCTCCCAGATCATTGTCCAAAAGGTGGTGGAGCTGGCCCACGAGATGGGGATCTTGGTCATCAGCGAAGGGGTGGAACTGCCGGAACAGGCCCGCTTTTTGCTGCAGATCGGCTGCCAGCACGCCCAGGGCTACCTCTATGCCCGCCCTCTCCCGGCGGACGCGTTTGAAGCCCTCTGCCGGCAAAACACACCGGCCGCCCCCACTGCGGACAAATGAAAAAAGGCCCCGCCCTCTTTTTGCGAGAGGGCGGGGCCTTTTTTGGCTACAGCAGTTTCTGCAGGTCTTCGCTCAGGTGGCGCATGTGGGTGATTTCAAACTCCACCGTGCTCTTGAGCATTCCGTTGTAGAGGTTGCCCTCTTTGGCGGGCTGCCGGTCCTCTGCGTACAGCCGGTCAAGGCCCTCCTCCAGCACGGCAATCTGCTCGTCCATATAGGCTTTTACCTTTTTCTTGGCATCGCTCATCCTGTGTCCCTCCCTGGTTTTGGGTTGGCGGCCGCCGAAAACAGCCGCCTTCACCCTTCACTTTTCCCCGCCGCCGGGCAGATATGCGCCGCCCGCCGCCCTTTGCCCTTTTGCTGCAAAAAACAAAGCGGTTTTGTGAAGTCCACCAAAATCGCGATCCGTTCACAGAAATTGCGAAAACTGCGCACAGACCGGACATAAAGTGCCCTTACAATGAAAGCAGAGGGGGGAAGGGGCTTCTGGTCCCTTTGAATCCCCCTCCAAAAGGGGGAACGACCTGTGAAACTGACATTTTACGGCGCCGCGCACGAGGTCACCGGCAGCTGCCACTGCATCGAGGTGGGGAACACCCGCCTGCTGGTCGACTGCGGCCTACAGCAGGGGCGGGACGAAAAGGACAACCAGCAGCTCCCCTTCGCCGCCGCTAGCATCGACGCGGTGCTGGTCACCCACGCCCACATCGACCACTCCGGCCGGCTGCCCCTGCTGGTAAAGGACGGCTTTCAGGGCAAGATCTACGCCATCGACGCCACCTGTCGCCTCCTCTCCATCATGCTGCGCGACAGCGCCCACATCCAAGAGGTGGACACCCAGTGGGAAAACCGCAAGCGCGGCCGCTCCGGCGACGAGGGGGTGGAGCCCCTCTACACCGTGCAGGACGCGGAGCGGGTCCTGCCCCTGCTGACCCCCTGCCGCTACGGCGAGTTTGTGGAGATCGCCGACGGTGTGCGGGCCCGGTTTCAGGACGCGGGGCACCTGTTGGGCTCCTCCTCCATCGAGCTGTGGGTGCGGGAGGGGCAGGTGGAGAAGAAACTGGTCTTTTCCGGCGACATCGGCAACACCGACCAGCCCATCATCCGCGACCCCCAATTTCTCACCCAGGCCGACTACGTGGTGATGGAGAGCACCTACGGCGACCGGCTGCACGAGCCCTCCACCGACTATGTGGCCGACCTGGCCGACATCCTCAACCAGACCTTCGCCAAGGGGGGCAATGTGGTCATCCCTTCCTTTGCCGTGGGGCGCACCCAAGAGCTGCTCTATTTCCTGCGGGAGATCAAGGACCGGCACCTGGTGGGGGCCAACCCCCACTTCCCCGTCTACGTGGACAGCCCCCTGGCCACCGAGGCCACCCGCATCTACAGCAGCGACCTGCTTCCCTATGCCGACGAGGACACCCTGAAACTGCTCCACCTGGGCAGCGATCCGCTGGAATTTGAGGGGATGCGGATGTGCGAGAGCAGCGAGGAGTCCAAGGCCCTCAACGCCGATCCCACCCCCAAAGTCATCCTCTCGGCCAGCGGGATGTGCGAGGCCGGGCGGATCCGCCACCACCTGAAACACAACCTCTGGCGACCCGAGTGCACGGTGGTCTTTGTGGGCTACCAGGCCGAGGGGACGCTGGGGCGCGCCCTGCTGGAAGGGGCGCGGCAGGTCAAGCTCTTCGGCGAGGAGATCGCCGTCAAGGCCCGCATCGTCAACTTCCCCGGCCTCTCGGCCCACGCCGACAAAAACGGCCTGCTGCGCTGGATCGGCGCCTTCTCCCCCGCCCCGGCCCACGTGTTCGTGGTCCACGGGGAGGACGGGGTCTGCCGGCAGTTTTGCACGGCGCTGGAGGCGCGGGGCCTCTCGGCCCACGCCCCCAACTTCAGCGAGGTGTACGACCTGGCCGCCGGGCAGATCGTCAGCGCCGGGGTGCCCTTTGAGCAGCTGCGCCCCAAGTGCGAGCGCAAAAACGGTTCCTCCAACCAGGCCTTCGGCAGACTGCTGGCGGCCGGGACCCGCCTGCTGGATGTAATTGCCCACAACCAGGGCGGCAGCAACAAGGATTTGAGCAGGTTCCGCGACCAGATCATCGCCCTGTGCGAAAAGTGGGACCGCTGACCGATGGCACAAAAAAATCTCTCTTTTCCCAGTTGACGAACGGGGAGATAGATGCTATAATACAACCTGTTAAACGGCTTCCGGGCCGTTTACATGCAGATGTGGTGGAACTGGCAGACACGCTACTTTGAGGGGGTAGTGGGCGTAAGCCTGTGTGGGTTCAAATCCCATCGTCTGCACCAAAGGCACTCGGTCGATGACCGGGTGCCTTTTTTGTTTTCTTTTGTCCGCATCGGCGCAACCGTTGCGGGTCCTCCTCTTTTTCCCCTTTTTTGACAAATCGTCGCCCTGTTGATACAATGGCAGTACACTATACTAAAAGCTGCGGGCACAAGCGCTCGCGGCAACAGGGGGAGAGGGACATGGGGCTGTTCGAGAAAATCAAAGAGCCGGTCTTTTTAAAGCGGGACAGCAGCGCCGACGAACAGTTGGCGGCCCTACAAGCGCTGCGGGAAACCGCGCTCCCGGCGCTCCAAGAGCAAATCGACCAGGACATCCGCGCCCTACAAGCTGGGATCGCCGGGGAGAAAAACATCCTCTTTGAACTGGAGAACAGCCATCTGCCCATGTTTGTCCTCCGCGATTTAAATCTCGAGTTTGACGGGAAGAAAGCCCAAATCGACTTTTTGCTCATCACCCGCCGCCGCAATTACGTGGTGGAGTGCAAGAATCTGTACGGGAACATCGAAATTGGCAGCGGCGGGGACTTTGTGCGCACCCTCTCCTACGGCGGCCGCTTTCAAAAAGAGGGCATCTACTCCCCCATCACCCAAAATCAGCGCCACCTGGACTTGATTTTTGAGCTGCGCCGGGCGGAAAAGAGCAACGCCCTCATCCGCTCCCTATTTGAAAAGAACTTCTCTGAAAATTATCGGTCGGTCATCGTGCTGGCCAACCCCAAAACCGTCCTCAACACCCGCTACGCCAAGCGGGAGGTGCGGGAAATGGTTATTCGCGCCGACCAACTGGCCGACTATATCCGGCGCTCCAACACCCAGTCCAACCTGTCCTCCGCCAGCGATAAAGAGATGGAGGCCCTGGCCCGCTTCTTCCTCGCCCAACACCACCCCGCTTCCGCCGATTTTACCGCCAAATACCGGCAGCAGCAGGGCGAATCCGCCGAACCCCAGGCCGATCCGCCCCCCTCCTCTGCCGCGCACTCCCCCCAGCTTCTCTGCCCGCGGTGCGGGGCCCCCATGGTGCGCCGGCGGGCCACCCGGGGCCCCAACGCGGGGAAGGAGTTCTACGGCTGCACCAACTATCCCCGCTGCCGGGGCATTGTCAACATCGACCAGTGATGGGGTTCCCCCTTCTCCCGCTTTTCTCCCCCCTCTCTTTGCGCTATAATGAAAAAAAGCGCAAAGGGAAGGGGGAATTTCTATGTGCGGCCGCTACAGCCTGTACACCGAGCGCGAAAACGCCCAGCTGCGAGCCATTCTGGCGGAGATCGCCCGCCGCTACCCCGAAAAATCCAGCCAGGCCGCCAGCGGAGAGGTCTTTCCCTCCAACTGGGCCCCCGTCCTCGCCCACACCGGCAGGCGGATGGCGGCGGGGTTGGCCAGGTGGGGCTTTTCCTCCCCCAAGGGTGGGGGGCTTGTCATCAACGCCCGGGCGGAGACGGCGGCCGAGCGCCCCCTCTTTCGCGACAGCCTGCTAGAGCGCCGCTGCGCCGTCCCCGCCACCGGCTTTTTCGAGTGGGACAGATCCTGTCGCCCCAGCGCCAAATACCGCTTCACCCTGCCGGGCCAGCCCCTGTTCTACCTGGCCGGCTGCTACCGGTTGGAGGGGGGAGAGGCCCGCTACACCCTCTTCACCACCGCCGCCAACGCCTCGATGGCCGACATCCACCCCCGGATGCCGGTCCTCCTCGCCCCCGGCCAGTTGGAGGGGTGGCTGACCGACACCGGCGCCGCCCTCGCCCTGCTGGGGCAGACGCCGCCCCTGTTGGACAGAGAGCGGTGCGCCCCGCCGGAAGGGGACGAAATCCAGCAGGGCCGCCTCTATTAACGGCACAGTCAAAGCCATCGGTGAAACAGACGGCACACACCGGACCGAAAAGGGCGCCATCCAGGCGTAGCCCCTCAAGGGGCATCGAACGCTATCCCATCACACACTGCCGCCAGCAAAATGGCAATCTAGAACACCATTTCGCGTCGTCTGTCCCCCCCAAACCGCCTTTCTTTTTGCACCTTCAGCACGTTCTCGTTTAGAAGGCCGCCGTCAAGTCATTTGACTTTCCCGACGGAGTCAGGGGATCGGGGCACCAAAGCGACAAGCAAAATCGCCAGTTGAACTGGCGGCACGCACCGGCCCGAAAAGGGCGCTATCCAGGCGTAGCCCCTTCAAGAGCCGCCAGATGCTATCCCATCACACACTGCCGCCAGCAAAACGGCAATCTAGAACACCATTTCGCGTCGACTATCCCCCCAAACCGCCTTTCTTTTTTCGCCTTCAGCGCGTTTCCGTTCCGAAGGTCTTTTACCAAAGCCACTTGACTTTCCCGGCAGAGCCAGAGGTTTGGGGCACCGAAGGACAAAAAAAGCGGGCGGGTGCGAAATCGATCGCACCCGCCCGCTCTCTCTTTGTGTCAAGTGATTCCTAGTTCTCTTCGCCCTTAAGTCTCAGGCCGCAAAAGTGCACCTCGTAGCGCTGGATGCACTCGGCGATGATCTCCTCCGCCCGCTGGCGGCCCAGGGCCTCAGAGGTGGTGGTGTGGCCGTGTTCCAGCCCCTTGTACACCTCGAAAAAGTGCTTGACCTCGTCGCTGATGTGGGGCGGCAGGGCCGAAATGTCCTGGTAGAAGTTCCAGGTGGGGTCCTGGCAGGGGATGGCGATGATCTTGTCGTCCACCTCGCCGCCGTCGATCATCCGGATCACGCCGATGGGGTAGCAGTCCACCTCCACCAGGGAATCCAGGGTCTCGGAGCACATGACCAGCACGTCCAGGGGGTCGCCGTCGTCGGCGTAGGTGCGGGGGATAAAGCCGTAGTTGGCCGGGTAGTGGGTGGAGGTGTAGAGGATGCGGTCGAGCCGCAGCAGACCGGTGTGTTTGTCCAACTCGTACTTCTTTTTGGTGCCCGCCGGGATCTCGATGACCGCGGTAAAGGTCTCGGGCTTGATGCAGGCGGGTTCGATGTCGTGCCAGATGTTCATCTCATATTCCCCTTTTCTCTCGTCTCGCTCTGTCTGGCTTTAGTATAGCAAACGGGCGGCAAAGTTTCAATCGCTTTCTCGGCCGCCCCGGCGCACCGACGCCCGACTGCCGCCCCCCGGCAGGGGACGCACCGCCAGCGCCACCGGCAGCCGCTCCTCCAGCCACTCCACGTGGGAGATGATCCCCACCACCCGGTCTTCCCGCCGCAGCCGCTCCAGGGTGTCCACCGCGCACTCCAGCGCCTCGGCGTCCAGGCTGCCAAACCCCTCGTCGATAAAGACCGTCTCCAGGCTGACCCCGCCGGAGAAGAGCTGGATGACGTCGGCCAGCCCCAGCGCCAGGGAGAGGGAGGCCTGAAAGCTCTCGCCCCCCGAGAGGGTGTTCACGTGGCGGGTCTTGCCGGTGAGGCTGTCGAGCACCTCCAGGTCCAACCCAGAGGCGCGGTTTCCCTTCTCCCGCTCGGTGCGCCGCAGCAGGGTGTACTTGCCCTCGGTCATCCCCGCAAAACGGCGGTTGGCCGCCCGCACCACCTGGTCGAAATAGGCCGAGAGGACGTACCGCTCGAAGGAGAGCTTCTTGGCGTTCTGGCCGCTGGCCACCCGGTAGAGGTCCACCGCGTCCCGGTAGCCCTCGCCCCAGCGGTCGCGCTGGGCCAACAGGGCGGCAATGGCCTCCCTGCAACCGCCGTTCTGGGCCAGGGCGACCTGTCCCTCGGACAGCTGCCGCTCCAGGGCCTCCTCCTCGGCGGCCAGCTGTTCGCTCCGGCGGGCGGCCTCCTCCAGATCGCAGGGGGTCTTTCCCTCGTACTCTGCCAATCCCTCCAGCCGGGCCCGCCACTGGGCCCCCCGCTCCCGGTAGGCGGCGATCTCCCCTTCCAGGCGGCGGATCTCCTCCTCCCCGCCCTGGGGCAGGGCGTCGGCCCGCAGCCCCTGGCGGGCAAACTGCTGGCGGGCCGTCTCCTCTTCCGCCTCGGCGGCGGCAGCCGCTTCCCGGGCGCTCTCGGCGTAGATGTCCACCGCCTTTTGCAGGCTGGCCTGCCGCTCCTGGGCCCGGGAAAAGGCGTCCCGCCGGGCCGCGATCTGCTCCGCCAGGGCCTTTGCCTCAGCTTCGGCCGCGGCGGCCTCCCCCTCCAACTGATGGGGGAGAGGGAGGTCCGCCAGCTGCCCCCGCTCCTCTTCCAGGGCCTCCCGCCGGCTCTGTTGGCGGGAGGCGGCCAGCTCGCAGCCCGCAGGGGTGTCCAGCCCCTTGGCCGCCAGCTGGTCCAGGGGGATAAAGGCCGCCACCTGGTCTGCCAACTGCCGCTCCTCCGCCGCCAGCAGGGCGAGCTCATCTTTCAGGGCGGCGTCCTGGGCGGGCAGGTCCTGCACCCCCTGCAGGGCGGCAGGCAGGGCGGCGCGGCAGGCCGCCTCCTCGGCGCGGGCCCCCTCCGCCCGGCGGCGCAGGGCCTCCACCCGGGCCGCCGTCTCCTCCAACTGGGCGGCGGTGGGGATCTCGCCGCCCGTCCGGGCCGGGGCCGGGTGATGGGTGGCGCCGCAGACCGGGCAGGGCGCGCCCGGCGTCAGCCCCTCGGCCAGCAGGGCGGCCTGCCCCTGCAGGTGGCGCCGGCTCTCCTCCTGGGCCCGGCGCTGGGCCTCTGCCAGGGCCGTTTCCGCCTCCCCTCTGGCAAGGGCGGCCTCCCGCAGGGCGGTGAGGGCGCGCCGCTGCTCCTCCCCCTCTTGGCGCCTGTCCCGCAGCTGCAGGTATGTCTGCAACTGCCCCAGCCGCTGCAGGGTGCGCTCACAGCGGGCCAGCTCTCCCTCCACTCGCTCTCGGCGGCGGGCCTGTTCCTGCTGGCCCCGCAGGGCTTCTGCCCGGCGTAGGGCCGCGGTGCGGGCGGTCTCCTGCCCCAAAAGGGCCTCGGCCCCGGCCTGGGCGGCCTCCCAGCGGGGGCGGTTCTCCGCCAGGGCGCGGGCGGCTTCCTTCGCCTGCCGGCGGGCGCTCTCGGCCCGCTCGGCCGCCTCCTTGGCCCGGCGCATGGCCTGGCGGCAGAGTTCGGCCCGGCGGGCCAGGTCCAGGGCCTCCTCCCGCTGGGATTGCAGGGGGCCCTCCGCCTGCCAGGCGGCCCATTCGGCCTTGGCAATCGCCAGGGCGGCAATGCCCTGGTTTTGCCGGGCCAGGGCGTCGGGGTCCAGGGCGCGGTGGCGGGCAGCCACCTCCTGCCGGCGGGCGGCGGCGCGCTCCAGCTCCCCCTGGGCGGCCTGCAAGCTCTCCTCCAACTGCTGCAGGATGGCGTCGTAGTCGGGGTACTCCGCCCGGCAGAGCCCCTCTAACAGGCTGCCCGGCGCGCAGGCGATCTTCTCCCGCTCCACCTGAAGGCGGACGGTCAACTCCTCCATCTTGGCCTGGGCCTCCCCCGCCTGCTCCCGCAGCAGGTCCTCCAAGCGGCTGAACTTCTGGGTGCCGAAGATGCGTCGAAAAATCTCCTGCTTCTCGGCGCTGGAGGAGTCCAACAGCTTGCGAAACTCCCCCTGGGGCAGCAGCACGATCTGCCGAAACTGCTCGGCCGTCAGCCCCACCAGCTCCACCACCCGGGCGTCCACCTCCCGGATTTTGGAGAGCACCTCCCCCTTGGGGCCGGTGAGCACCGCCCCCGCCTTCACCGTGACATACCGGCCCTTGGCGTTCTGGCGCACCTGCTGGGGCTGGCGCTCGATGCGGTAGCGCTCGCCGCGGATGGCAAATTCCAGCGCCGCAGAACAGACGGCCGTCTCCTCCGCAAAGTCGCTGCGAAACTGTTCGGGCTGGCGGCGGTCGCCGCTGGCCCGGCCGTAGAGGGCGAACATCACCCCGTCGAAGAGGGTGGTCTTCCCCGCGCCGGTGGGGCCGGTGATGAGAAAGATGCCCTCCTCCCCCAGGGCCTCAAAGTCGATTTCCTGGCAGCCCCCAAAGGGGCCGAAGGCGCGCAGTTCCAGTTTGACAAGGCGCACGGCGCTACACCTCCCCTTCCAATTTTTCCAGCAGGGCGCGGATGGTCTCCATCTGGCCAGGGGTGGGCTCCATCCCCTTCACGTCCCTGTAAAAGGCCGCAAACCGCTCGTCGGTGGGCCGGTCGTCCTGGGGCGTGAGGTCGGGCAGGTCCTCCCCCTGTACCCGCGCCTCCAATTTGACCCCCAGCAAGTTGGGGTAGAGCGCCCGCAGCCGGCTCACCGCCCCGTAGACCAACTCGTTGTCGGCGATGACGGCGTAGAGGTAGTCCTCCCCCGGGGGGTGGAGGGCGCCGGACGCCAGCTCTTCAAAGCTGCCCCGCACCACCGCCAGGTCCCGGCGGACGGGCAGCCGCTCCTGGCGCACCGAAACGGCGCCGGCGGCGTCGATCTCCACCACCGCCACCGCCTTCCTCTGCCCCTGTTCCGAGAGGGAGTACTTGAGCAGCGACCCGCTGTACCGGGCCGTCTCCCGCCCGCAGGTCTGGGGGGCGTGCAGGTGCCCCAGACAGGCGTAGTCGAACCCCCGCAGGGCGGAGGCGGCCACCAGGTCGCCGGTCCCCACCGAGAGCTCGGAGTCGCTGCGCACCAGCTCCTCCCCCCCGGCAAAAAAGCCGTGGGCCACCAGCACGTTGGGCCCGGCGGGAAGGGGCGTCCCCTCCAGCAGCGCCCGGTAGGCGTCGGTGTAGGTGGAGTATTCCCCCTCCGGCAGCAGCCGCCGCAGCTGATAGCGGTCGGTAAAGGGGGCCAGGGTAAAGGTGACGGCGACCCCGTCGCGGCCGGTGACCGGCACCTGCGCCAGGGGGAGGGTGCAGCTCCCCTCCACAAAATAGCCCTCGCTGCGCACCAGGCGGTTGGCAAAGGAGAGGCGCTGGGGGCTGTCGTGGTTGCCGGCGATGGCCAGCACCTTCACCCCCATCCCCACCGCGGCGCTGACAAAGTCGTCAAAGGCGGTGACGGCGGCCGCCGGGGGCACCGAGCGGTCGTACACGTCCCCGGCGATGACCAGGGCGTCCGCCCCCTCCCGCCGCAACAGCTCCAGCAGGCCGTTCATGGCAAAAATCTGGTCTTCCAGCAGGGAGAATTCCCCCAGCACCTTTCCCAGGTGCCAGTCGGCAGTGTGGATAAACTTCACGCGCGCGCCCCCCTATCCGGCAAAGACCAGCTGCACCAGCACCATGTAGAGGGCGGTGCCCCCCAGGATGCTGATGGGGTTGTTTTTCTTCCACAGGTGCAGCCCCACCACCGCGGCTCCCGCCAGCAGTTCCGGCAGGCCGTAGGGGTAGGTCAGCAGGCTGACCCCCCGCAGGCAGTAGACCACCAAAATGGCCATGATGGCCGGGGGCAGCACTCGGCCCAGGTAGTTGACCCAGCGGGGGGTCCCCCGCTTGAAAAACCAGAAGGGGGCCGCCCGAGTCAAAAAGGTCACCGCCCCCACGACGGCGATTATTGCCACCACATGCCAAGCGCTCACTGCTCCCCCTCCTCTCCCAGCTTTTTCACGATCGGCCGCGAACAGGCCAACAGCCCCAGCACCGCCAGCAGCAGGGCGGGGATCAGGAACTTGTCCGGCCCCAGCAAAAGCAGGCAGGCCAGGGCGCACCCGGCCCCCCAGAGGGCGGGGAAGCGGCTCTTGTAGGCCTGCCACTGCTCGACGGCGATGACGATGAAGAGGGCGGTCATGGCAAAGTCGATGCCGGTGGTGTCAAAGGGGAGCAGCCCTCCCACCACCGTGCCCAGCACCGCCCCGGCGATCCAGTAGAGCTCGTCCAACAGGGCGATGGCAAAGAAAAACTGCCCCTGCTCCACCCCTTCCGGCGCCCGCTGGGAGCAGAGGAGGGAATAGGTCTCGTCGGTAAGGGAGTAGATCATGTACCAGCGCTTTTTCCCCATCTGGCGGAAGCGCTCGGTGAAGGAGAGGCCGTAAAAGAGGTGGCGGAAGTTCACCGCCAGGGTCATCAGCGCCACCTGCACCAGGGAAAAGCCGCCCCCCAGAAAGTTGAGCATCACAAACTGCATCGAGCCGGCGTAGACCGCCGCGCTCATCCCCGCCGCCCAGAGGGGGCCGTACCCGCCCTGGCGCAGCAGCACCCCAAAGGCAAGCCCCACAAACAGGTATCCCAGCAGCACCGGCACTGTGACCGGAAAGGCCGCGCGAAAGGCTTTTTTCAACTGTCTCCTCTCCCCTTTTCAACATCCCAGACCCGGGGCGTCAGCGCCCCAGGGTGTGTTCCAAAAAAATCTTGACGCCGATGCCCACCAGCAGCCAGCCCCCCACCACCTGGGCCCAGCGCCCCAGCAGGCAGCCGAAGCGGTGGCCCAGGTAGACCCCGACAAAGCAGCACAAAAAGGTGCAGCCGCCGATGATGGCCGCCGCCTGCCAGATGTTCGCCCCGATACAGGAGAGGCTGACCCCCAGGGCCAGGGCGTCGATGCTGGTGGCCACGGCCTGGCCCAAAAGCAGCCGCCCGGTGAGCCGGCGGGGGCGGGAGAGGGGTTCGATCTCCTCCCCCCGGGCCTCCCAGACCATCCGCCCCCCCAACAGCGCCAGCAGCGCCAGGGCCACCCAGTGGTCAAACCGGTGGATGTACCCGCTGAAGGTGTACCCGGCAAAAAAGCCCAGCAGCGGCATCGCCGCCTGGGCCAGGCCAAAGGCCGTGCCGCAGGCCAGGGCGCAGGGGAGCGGCCGCCCCCTGTGCGCCAACCCGTTGGAGACCGAGACGGCAAAGGCGTCCATGGCCATCCCCAACCCCAGCAAAACCATGGTGGCAAGATCCACGCTCTTCTCCCCTCCCGCCGGGCAGTGCGCCCGTGTGATACCGCAGTGGTCGTCGGCCATTGGGCAGGGGGCAAGCGGGTCTGTGCATCTGCCTGGCCATTATACCGCTATTTGTATGCACTCGGCAACCGCTTTACCTCTCCCCCCGCCCGCCGGGGGGTGGATTTTCCCCGCCAAATCCTCTATAATAGATGCGGCGCAGGCGCTCGGGCGGGCCGCACGGCCCGCCGGCGCCCCCTGCCCATTCGCCGCTAAAGGAGTTTTTTGCCATGATCATTGAACCGAAGATCCGCGGGTTTATCTGCACCACCGCCCACCCCGCCGGGTGCCGCGAAAATGTGCGGGAACAAATTGCATACGTCCGCTCGCAGCCCAAGACCGAGGGGGGCAAAAAGGCCCTCGTCATCGGCAGTTCCACCGGGTACGGCCTGGCCACCCGCATTGCCCTGGCCTATTCCTGCGGGGCCGCCACCCTGGGGGTGCAGTTTGAAAAGCCCGCCGCGGGCAAGCGCACCGCCTCCGCCGGGTGGTACAACACCGCCGCCTTTGAGGAGTTCGCCGCCGCCGACGGCCTCTACGCCAAAACCGTCAACAGCGACGCCTACTCCCAGCAGTGCAAGGACGAGGTCATCGCCAAAATCAAGGCCGATCTGGGCCAGGTGGACGTGGTGATCTACAGCCTGGCCGCCCCCCGGCGCACCCTCAAAGACGGGACCACCGTCTCCTCGGTGCTCAAGACCACCGGCAGCGACTACACCAACAAGACCATCGACTTGAAGGAGCGCACCCTCTCTGAAATCACCATCCCCCAGGCCAGCGAGGAGGAGATCGCCCACACCGTGGCCGTCATGGGCGGTGAGGACTGGGAGGACTGGATGCTCGCCCTGCAGGGTGCGGGGGCCCTGGCCGAGGGGGCGGTGACCGCCGCCTACTCCTACATCGGGCCGGAGTTGACCCACCCCATGTACAAAGACGGCTCCATCGGCCGGGCCAAGGACCACCTCTTTGCCACTGCCGCCAAGCTGGCCCAAGAGATCCCCGGCCTGCGCAGCTACCTGTCGGTCAACAAGGCCCTGGTGACCCAGTCCAGCGCCGCCATCCCCATCGTCCCCCTCTACATCTCCCTGCTCTACAGGGTGATGAAGGAGAAGGGTCTGCACGAGGGCTGCATCGAGCAGATGTACCGGCTGGTGCACGACCGGCTCTATGCCGAGCCCACCCCGGTGGACGGGGAGGGCCGCATCCGCCTGGACGACTGGGAGATGAGGGATGAGGTCCAGGCCGAGGTCGCCCGCATCTGGGAGGGGCTGAACGACGAAAATCTGGAGCAGTACGCCGACATCGACGGCTACTGGCAGGACTTCTACCAGATGTTCGGCTTTGACCTGCCCGGCGTCGACTACCAGGCGGACGTCGACCCCGCCGTGAAGATCCCCAGCATCGCCGAATAGTGCCGGAGCGGGCGGGATACCGCCCGCTCCTTTTGTGTTAAAGAGAGGAGGGGGAGCAGATGCTGCGCATCGGGGTGTTTTCCGACCCACACGGCAACCTGCCCGCCCTGAAGGCCGCCCTGGCCTACCTGGAGGGGGCGGGGTGCCGCGAGTTTCTTTGCTGCGGCGACCTGGTGGGGGTCGGCCCCTGGCCCCGGGAGGTGGCCGCCCTGCTGCAAAGCCGGGGGGACATCCGCTGTCTGGCGGGCAACCACGACCGCTATTTCGACCGCTGCCTCGCCCCGCCCTATCCGCCCCGGATGGAGGAGGGGGAGGCCGCCCACCACCGCTGGGTGCACAGCGCCCTCACCCCCGCCTCCCGGGGGTGGCTGCGGGAACTCCCCCTCTCCCTGACCCTGCAGCGGGAAGGGGTCTGTATCAGCGCCCTCCACTACCCGCTGGACGCGGCGGGCGAGTTTGCCGCCCCCCGCCCGTCCCCCACCGCCGGGGACTGCCGCGCCCTCTTTGGCCATCTGCCCGGGCTGGTGGTCCTCTGCGGGCACGACCACGCCGGCTTTGCAGTGGCGGACGGGGAGCGCCTCTACCTCGATCCCGGCTCTCTGGGCTGCCCCCACGGGCGGGGCGGGATCGCCCGCTGCGGGGTGCTCACCCTGGACCGGGGCCGCTGGCAGTGGCAGGCCGCCGCCCCCGCCTACGACCTGGAGGAGGTGCGGGCCGCCTTTGCCCGCCGCCGGGTGCCGGAGGGGCCCGCCCTGCTGCGGGACTTCTACGGGCTGCCCCACCCCTCCTCTTGAACCAAAGCCACCGGTAAATAGAAGGGCGCCATGCAGGCTTCACCGCGCAAGGGACAGTGAAATTTCGCATCACACTCCCCCCTGCCACTGGCAAACCGGCAACCTGGGACAACAGTTCACCTATCCCCAAAGGTCGCTTCTCTTTTGCACCTTCGGCACCCTTTCGTTCCGAAAGCCTATGACGCCAAAGCAATTTACTTTCCCCGGCAGAAGCGAGGGCTCCGGGGCCAAAGCGACAAAAAAATGCCCGCGGGGATCTCCCGCGGGCGCTTTTTTGCCCTTTTTACCGCTCGGCCCCCTCCCCTTGCAGGTGGGCCAAAACAGGGGCCAACTCCCCCTCGTCCGCCCGGCGCACCGCGACGCCCAGCAGGTCCCGCCTCGCCAGGCGGATGAGCCCCTTGTGCACCAGCCCCAGCGCGTCGAAGTCAAAGTCCCCCGGCAGCCAGAAGGCGGCGGCTCCAGAGGGGAGGTTTTGTCCCTTGAGGGCGGCCAGGTCCACCTCTTCCCGGGGGGTGAGCCCGCAAAAACAGGCGACCACCTCTTTGCCAGCCAGTTGGGCCGCCCGCTTTTTTACCCCGGAGGCACAGCTCCAACAGCCGGCATAGACCCCGCCCACCAACACCAGGGTCTGCACCCCGGCTAGCGCCTCCGGGCGCACCCGATCCCACTCCACGGCGGGGCAGTGTAGATGCTCGGCCAGCCATTCGGCGTACCGGCGGGAACTGCCGTAGTGGGAGCGATGGGCCACCAGAATCGTCTTCGTCATCTCTCCATCTCCTCCAGTCGGTTGCAGAGGGCCAGCAGCAGCCGGTTTGCCGCCGCCAGGTCTGCCGGGGCGACACCGGCAAAGAGCTCCTCGACAAAGGCCCCGTCCTGTTCCTGCCGCTGGGCCCGGTACTCCTCCAGCCGTTCGGTGGGCGCCACCCGCAGGGCGCGGCGGTCACTCTCGTCCCGCACCAGGGCGACAAACCCCTTCTTTTCCAACTTCAGGGCCAGCTGCTTGACATTTTGGCGGGAGCTGCCCATCTGCCCCGCCAACTGGCTCAGGGTCGGGGGCCGCTCAAAAAAGGTGGTGAGGCAGAGCAGCAGGTACCACTGCTTGGCTGTCAGCTCCTCCAGATAGCGGTCCCCCACCGTCTCCAACCGGTTGCTGGCCGCAAAGAGCAGGCCAAAGGCCAGATAGTGCCCGTCCATCCCCTCCAACTTCTCCATCCCCTGCACAGTGCGTTCCCCCTCGCAAATAAGTAATATATTACTTGTTTGAGTATACTCTCACTTTCCTTCCCTGTCAACCGCCCGATGGCGCAAAATAGCCGCTCTCCCCGCAAACGGGGGAGAGCGGCTGTTTTTTCATTGACTGCGGCCCCGGTCAGTTTTGGTAGAAGGCCACCATCTCCTGCAGCAGGGCGTAGAGTTTCTCCTTGTCGGCGGACATGGCCACGTCCACATTGGGCTCTTTCTTCCAGCGGTTCGGCAGGTCCACCACCGTCTGTCCCTCGGTGAGGCTGCCCCGCACCTCACAGGTGGCAAAATAGGGCTCGGTGCGGATGACCTCCGGGCAGTAGAGGGCGGCAATGGCCAGCGCGTCGTGGAGGATGATGCCGCTCTCCCGCCCCTCTCTGGCCTTCTGGGCCCGGGTGTACTCCCAAATGCCCCGCAGCAGCGGCGAGATCGCGCAGTCGGGGGCCAGCAGCCGGTCCATCTCCTCGGCGGTGAAGAAGGTCTGGCGGGTGGCGTCCAGCCCCACCATGGTGATGGGGATGCCGCTCTTAAAGACCACGTCGCAGGCGTGGGGGTCGATCCAGATGTTGAACTCCGCGTAGGGGGTGGAGTTGCCCACCCCCCAGGCCCCGCCCATCATGGTGATGCGCTTGATCAGGGGCTTGATGTCGGGGTATTTCAGCAATGTGATGGCGATGTTGGTCAGGGGGCCGATGGCGGCGATCTCCAACTCGCCCTTCTGGGCCACCGCCTCCCGGTAGATCACGTCCCAGGCGGGGTCCTCTTCAAAGGTGCAGCAGGGGGCGGGCAGCTCCACTCCGCCCAGCCCGTTTTCGCCGTGGGTGGCGGGGTTGATCACCCGCTCCTTGATCATGGGGCGGGCGGCCCCCTTGCCCACCGGCGCCCCCAGGCCCAGATAGTCGTTCAGGGCCAGGGCGTTGGGGGCGGTGTGCTCCAGCCCCACGTTGCCGGAGACCGGGGTCAGGGCGCGGATGTCCAGCCGGCCGCTGGCCTTTGCCAGGGCAATGGCAAAGGCGTCGTCGGTGCCGGGGTCGCAGTCGATGATGACGGGGATCTTCTTCACAGCAATCTCTCCCTTTTGATCTGTTCGGGCGGCCGGGGCCGCGCGTATTTCCTCGCTCTAGGGCAGCCGCCGCAGCGCTGCCAACAGGCGGCGGGCAAAGGCCTCGCGGTCCACCTCCACCCCCACCAGGGCGTTGCAGGGGCGGCCGGTCTTGGCGCCGCCCACATCCACCGCCGTGGCGCCGCGGGTGGTGCGGCCGCAGAGGTCCGCCTCCAGATGGGCGGGCAGGGCTTTCACCAGCGCCTCGTCCAGCGCCCAGGCGGCCGCCAGGGGGTCGTGGAGGGCACAGCCGGGCGCGCCCTCGTAAAAGGCGGCGTAGTGGACAAACATCTCCCAGGCAAACCGGCCCGCCCGGGTGCCGCAGTCCCGCCAGGCCTCCCGCTCCGCCGCGGTGGCGTAGGCCTTGTAGGTGACGTCCAGCCCCGCCAGCTTGACGGGGATACCGGCGGAAAAGACGACCTGCGCCGCCTCCGGATCGCGGCCGATGTTGGCCTCGGCCACCGGGGAAAAATTCCCCCGGCACCAGGCCGCGCCCCCCATCAGCACCAGCTGCTCGATCTTCTCCTTCAGGTGGGGGTAGCACAGCAGGAAGGTCGCCAGGTTGGTCATGGCGGCCACCGCCACCACAGTGACCCTTTCCGGGCTCTCCTCGATCAGCCGGGCCATCAACTCCACCGCCCGGCAGGGTTCGGGCCGCCGCACCGGGTCGAGGATGGAGACATTCCCCAACCCGTTTTCCCCGTGGATGGAGACCTTGCCGGAGGGGGAGAACCGCCCCAGCAGCGGCTTTTGGGCCCCCAGCGCCACCGGGATGTCCTCCCGCCCGCACAGCCGCAAGACCGCCAGGGTGTTGCGGGCCACCTGCGCCAGGGGGACGCTCCCCTCCATGGCGGTGATCCCCAGCAGCTTGGCCCGCGGCTCTCCCAGCAGGTAGAGCAGGGCCAGCGCGTCGTCGATGCCGGTGTCCACGTCCAGCAAAATCGGCGCCGGCCGCCCCTCCTCGCCCCTCACTTCAGCCTCTCGCAGGCGGCGGCCAGCAGGTCGATAAAGGCCTCTCTGTCCAGATCCATCGCCACCTGGACATTGGGGGCCTTGCCGGTGACCCCCCGCAGGTCGCAGACGGTGCAGCCCTGGGTGTGCTCCCCCTCGATGTCCACCGTCACGTAGCAGTCGCGCAGGGTGAGCACCTGGGGGGCCACCACCGCCGCCACCGCCACCGCGTCGTGCATCGGCACCTCCAGCCAGTCGGTGCCCGGCAGGGTCTGGTCTTTAAAAAAGTCCATCAGCCCGGCCACCAGCCGCCCGCCCCTGGTGTCGATGGCGTGAAAGCGGGCCAGGTCGCCCAGGGTGGGGCGGGCCTTGTTGGTGGCGTCCAGCCCGCACATGGTGATGGGAATGCCCGCGTCAAAGACGATGCGGGCGGCCTCGGCGTCCTCCCAGATGTTAAACTCGGCGGTGGGGGTCCAGTTCCCCCCCACCGCGGCGCCCCCCATCAGGCAGATGCGGGCGATCTTCTGGTGCAGCTCGGGGTTTGCCAGCAGGAAGATGGCGATGTTGGTCAGGGGACCCATCCCCACCAGCACCGTCTTCTCCTCGCTGCCGCGCACCTTTTCGGCCATGAAGTCCCAGGCGTTTTGCTCCACCGGCGCATGGGTGATGGGCGGGAAGACCGGGCCGTCCAACCCGCTCTCGCCGTGCACGCTGTCGGCGATCTCCAACCCCCGCATCAGGGGCTGGGCCGCCCCCTGGCAGACCGGCACGTCGGCCCGGCCGACCCACTCCAACACCCGAATGGCGTTTCGCGAGGTGTTTTGCAGGGTGCTGTTGCCGGCCACCACCGTCATCCCCCGCACCTCCACCAGGTCGCTGGCCAGGGCCAGCACCATGGCCATGGCGTCGTCGTGCCCCGGGTCCCCGTCCAGCAAAACAGGTATCTTTTTTGTCGTTTCCACCGCTTCAAACTCCTCCTCTGTGCGGCGCAAAAAGGGCGTCGCTCGTCCCCCCTAGTATACAGGAAAAATCCCCCTGGCGCAACGCCGTCCCACCGGGGAGAGCCCCCCTTTTTTCGCCTTTTCTCCCGGTCGCCACCCCGCCTTCGCCGCGCAAAAAAGGGGGGCGTTCCCGCCAAAAGGGAGCACTTCCCCGCCCCGGCGCGCATATCCCCCCCGCCCCGGCCGTATAGATAAAGCAGTGCAAAACTTTGGCAGCGATGGAGTGGATGATATGAAGTGTTATGTGTTTCGCCTGAAAAAGCGGATGCTCGTGATCCCCCTGGCGGTGCTGGCGGCCATCGGCATCTGCGTCGCCGCCTTTGCCGGGCGGGGCGGGGAGAGCGAGTCCGACCTCTTCCCCAGCGAGTACGGGCTGGATGCCGAGACCCTGGCAAACGCCGCCCCCCAGTCGGAAAATGGGCAGAAGGTGGCCTACCTGACCTTTGACGACGGCCCCTCGGAGGAGACCGAGAAAATCCTCAACGCCCTCCAGGAAAAAGACGTCAAGGCCACCTTTTTCGTGCTGGGCACAGAGCTTGAAAAGCGGCCCGACACCTACAAGCGGATCGTGAGCGAGGGGCACGTGCTGGGGCTCCACTCCTTCTCCCACGAGTACAAGGAGATCTACGCCTCCCCCGAGTCCTTCTGGAACGACCTCAACAAGCTGCAGGAGGCGGTGACCACCCTCACCGGCCAGCCCAGCACCGCCTACCGCTTTCCCGGCGGCAGCTCCAACACGGTCTACCGGCGCTACAGCAAGGTCAGCGGCCTGATGGACACCATCATCCCCCAGCTGTCGGAAAAGGGGCTCTCCTACTACGACTGGACCGTCTCCGCCGAGGACGCAGTGGGGAGCAAGAAGAGCGCCGACTACATTGTGAACAAGGTGGTCAAGGAGGCCCTCAAGCAGGACTGCCCGGTGATTTTGATGCACGACGGCCCCGGCCACAAGGCCACCGCCGAGGCGATCCCCCGCATCGTCGACGAGCTGCAAAAGGAGGGGTACTCCTTTGCCACCCTCTCCGACTCCGTCACCTGCCACCACAGCCGCAGCAAGTGATCTCCTGCGGCCTCCTCCCCCTGTGCAACCCGACAGGCGGGCCTTGCGGCCCGCCTGTTTTCGTGGTATTTTGTACGGTAGACAAAAGACTGAGGAGGGCGAACCGTGGCACAGAGAGAGAAGACGGAACCGGTGGAACTGACCAACATGGTGATGGTCTACGACCCCCAGAGCAACCGGGCGGTGGTCCAGCGCCGGGTCAAGAGCTGGAAGGGGGTCACCTTCCCCGGCGGCCATGTGGAGCCGGAGGAGAGCTTGGTGGACTCCGCCGTGCGAGAGGTGAGAGAGGAGACCGGCCTTGAAATCTCGCAGCTGGAGCCCTGCGGCGTCATCCACTGGAGCACCGGACACGGCCGGCCCCGCTACCTGGTCTTTCTCTACAAGACCTGCCACTACCGGGGGCAGCTGCTCGCCGCCACCGACGAGGGGGCGGTCTGGTGGCAGGACCTGAACACCCTGCCCCAGCTCGACCTCTGCAAGAATTTTGAGCACTATCTCCCCCTCTTTTTGAAGGGCGGGCACTGCGAGGTTTACGGCACCGGGATCGAGGCCGACGGCAGCCGCCGCATCGCCTACAAATAGGGCGTCAAAACAGGGCTCCCTGGGGGGCAAAAAGCAAAAAAAGCCGTTTTTCTCACCCTATTTTGGGCCGCGCGCTCCACTCGGGCGAAAAAAACGGCTAAAATTGTCTACACAAAGCCAGTATTTACAAATTGTCCATTGTCAAAGGCGGTGGGCCGTTGTAAACTGATACTATTCCAGAGCAGCCGGATCGGCTGCTCTGTCCATCGGGTGGTGTTTCCTTGTTCGGCTATGTCAAGCCCTTTCAGCCCCATCTCCGCGTCTGCGAGTTGGACACCTACAAGTCCCTCTACTGCGGGCTCTGCCGCCAGTTGGGGGCCAGTTTTGGCCCCTTTTCGCGGCTGACCCTCAGCTACGACTTCGTCTTTCTCGCCCTCCTCTTCACCGGCCTTTCGGAGGAGGGGCCCCAGTACGGCCGCTGCCGCTGCATGGCCAACCCCCTCAAAAAAAAGGCCTGCTGCCTCGAAAACGAGGGGCTGCGCTTCTCCGCCGGGTGCGCCATGATCATGGCTTACTACAAGGCCAAGGACAACCTGCACGACCACGGCTTCAAGGACCGGCTGCTCTCCGCCCTCTCCTACCCCTTTTTGGCCCGGGCGCGAAAGAAGGCGGCCCGCCAGTACGGGGAGATCGACGCCATCATGGCCGAGGCCATGGCCGCCCAGCGCCGGATCGAGGAGGAGGGCTGCGACAGCGTCGATCGGGCGGCCGACCCGTCCGGCACCTTTTTGCGCCGGGTGTTTGAGCAGGTGGCCCGCACCGACGGGCAGCGGCGCATCCTCTCGCGCATGGGCTACCTCCTGGGCCGCTGGATCTACATGATGGACGCCTTTGACGACCTGGAGAGCGACCTCAAGCGGGGAAACTACAACCCCCTCATCGGCCGGTACAGCCTGCACAGGGGAACTGATTATAATCGGGCTGCCATCGGCCAAGATATTGTGGAGATGCTCAACTTCACCATCAGTGAATTTTCCGCCGGCTACCAGCTGCTGGACCTGTATCACTACAAGCCCATTTTAGACAACATCGTCTTTTTGGGGTTTAAAAATACCCAAGCCAACGTTTTTACCAAATACAAAGGGGACGCATAAATGGACGCATATCGAGTACTGGGGGTATCCCGCGACGCCAGCGACGAGGAGATCAAATCCGCCTATAAAAAACTGGCCACCAAATACCACCCGGACAACTATGTCAACAACCCGCTGGAGGACCTGGCCGCCGAGAAGATGAAGGAGATCAACGCCGCCTACGACGAGATCATCACCGCCCGGCGTTCCGCCAAGCACACCGGCGGCACGGCCGGCTCCAGCGCGGGGTCAGCCGGCTCCCAGCGCCGCTACGGCGCCACCACCCAGTTCGTCGATGTGCGCAAGCTCATCGAGCAGGGGCGGATCGTCGAGGCCGAGGAGATCCTCGACGGGGTGCCCGGCGGCTCCCGCAGCGCCGAGTGGTATTTCCTCAAGGGCTCCATCTTCTACAACCGCGCCTGGCTGGAAGACGCCCTTAAGTACTTTCAGCAGGCCCAGAGCATGGACCCCGGGAACCCCGAGTACGCCGCCGCCATCCGCCAGATCCAGAGCCAGCGGGGCGGCGCCATGTACGGCAACCCCTACGGGGGCGGGTACAACACCAACCCCAATGTGGGCGGCTGTTCGGCCTGCGACGTCTGCAACGGCCTCATCTGCGCCGACTGCTGCTGCGAGTGCATGGGTGGCGACTTGATCCGCTGCTGCTGACAAGCTCTGTAAACGCCTTTCAAGATTGCGGGGGACCGTTGTGAAATCCAGAAGTTTTCGGGTGGCCCTGGGCGGGGTCCTGGGCGCGTTGAGCGTGGTCATGCTCTTCTTCTCCGGCCTCTTTCCCTTTGCCTCCATCGCCCTGCCCGCCGTGGCGGGGGTGCTGTTTATGCCCATCGTGGTCGAGTCGGGCCGCCGGTGGGCCTTTTTCTGCTACCTGGGGGTGGCGGTGCTGGCGGCGCTGTTGGTGCCCGACAAAGAGGTGGTCTGTCTCTTTGTCTTCTACCTGGGCTACTACCCCATCCTCAAATCCAAAATAGAGGAGCTCTCCCACCGCTGGCTCCAGTGGGGCTGCAAGCTCCTCCTCTTCAACGGGGCGATCCTCCTCGCCTACTACCTGATGCTCCACGTCTTTGGGCTGGCGGCGGTGGCCGACGAGTTCTCCACCTACACCACCGGCTTCCTCGCGGTGCTGCTGGCAGTGGCCAACGTCACCAACGTGGTCTACGACATCGCCCTCACCCGGGTGGTCTCGATGTACATCCACTGGTTTCGCCCCAAATTTCTGCGCCGCTTCTGACCCCGTTTCACCGCCCCCCCGCCCCCCATCCCTCGCCCTGCCGCGGGGGCTTTTTTGCGCCCTCTTTTGCAGGGAGCGCCCGCCCTTCCTGCAACTCAAAAAGGGGGACCTCGGTGGACGCGCCTCTGTTTCCTCTCCAATAATTTCCGTTCAGCCCGTCCCCTACAGGCGGCCAGGGAGAGCGTTCCCCCCGATCCCGCATTTTCCTTTTCGGGGAGAAATCGCTCAAAAAGCAGCACGAATTTTGACTTTTTGCATAACATGGGGTATAATATCTTTCACTTGTGAAGAGAGAGGAGGGCAGGAGAAGAGAAAGCGCCAGGGCCCACGGGGCCGACGAGGCGGAGGGTGATCGAAGATTCGGCGGATGCCCTCCCGGCTTTGGCAGAAGAGATTCTGCCCGGTCGTGACCGGCGCCACAAAACCCGCTGGCAACGGCGGGGACAAAGGGCGTTCGGGGAACAATTTTGAAATGATTTGAGGGATACATAGTATGTGTGGAATCGTAGGGTATGTCGGCCGTGAAAACTGCGCCGACCTGTTGATCGACGGTCTGAGCAAACTGGAGTACCGGGGGTACGACTCGGCCGGGGTGGCCATCTTTGACGAGGGGGCCATCCGGGTCGTCAAGGCCCAGGGCCGCCTGGCCTGTCTGGAAGAGAAGCTCAAGTCCCAGGGCTGGCCCACCGGCCACTGCGGAATCGGCCACACCCGCTGGGCCACCCACGGGGTGCCCTCCGACGTGAACTCCCACCCCCACTGCGGCAAGCACACCGCCGTGGTGCACAACGGCATCATCGAAAACTACATCGAAATCAAAGAATTTTTGCTGGGCAAGGGCTACACCTTCCAGTCCCAGACCGACACCGAGACCGTCGCCAAGCTGCTTGACTACCACCTGGAAAACGGCGCCAAAGACGAGTTTGACGCCATCAGCCGCACCCTGCGGCAGGTGCGGGGCTCCTACGCCCTGGGCATCCTCTTTGACAGCTGCCCCGACAAACTCTTCGGCGTGCGCAAGGAGAGCCCCCTCATCGTCGGGCTGGGCGAGGGGGAAAACTTCATCGCCTCCGACGTGCCGGCCATCCTCAAGCACACCCGCAACTACTACCTGCTGGAGGAAAACGAGGTGGCCACCCTCACCGCAGAGGGGGTCACCATCACCGACCTGGACAGAAACCCCATCGAGAAAGAGGTGCTCACCGCCACCTGGGACATCGAGGCGGCCGAAAAAGGCGGCTACCCTCACTTCATGCTCAAGGAGATTTTTGAGCAGCCCTCGGCCTTCTCCAACACCGTCTCCCCCCGCCTGCGCGACGGGAAGATCGACCTGGGTATCGAGCTGACCGACGAGCAGCTGAAAAACTTTAAGCAGATCCACATCGTCGCCTGCGGCACCGCCATGCACGCCGGCATCGTTGGGCGCTACCTCATCGAAAAACTGGCCCGCATCCCGGTCAATGTGGACGTGGCCTCCGAATTCCGCTACCGCGACCCCATCCTCAACAAAGAGGACCTGGTCATCATCATCTCCCAGTCGGGCGAGACCGCCGACACCCTGGCCGCCATGCGGTTGGCCAAGAAACACGGCGCCCACACCCTGGCGGTGGTCAACGTGGTGGGCTCCTCCATCGCCCGCGAGGCCGACAGCGTCCTCTACACCTGGGCCGGCCCCGAAATCGCCGTGGCCAGCACCAAGGCCTACACCGTGCAGCTGTCGGTGATGTACCTGCTGGCCTTCAAGCTGGGGCTCTGCAAGGGCACCCTCTCCCAGGACGACGCCGCCGCCCTCATTGACGAGCTGGCCGGCATCCCGGCGCAGCTGCAGTCGATCCTCGGCCACGCCGAAGAGTACAAGGCCATTGCCGAGAAGTACTGCCGCGCCGAAGACATGTTCTTCATCGGCCGGGGGCTGGACTACGCCCTCTCCCAGGAGGGGTCTCTCAAACTCAAAGAGATCTCCTACATCCACAGCGAGGCTTACGCCGCCGGCGAGCTGAAGCACGGCACCATCTCCCTCATCACCGACGGGGTGCCGGTCATCGCTTTGGCAACCCAGCAGCGGCTGTGCGAGAAGATGGTCAGCAACATCAAAGAGGTCAAGGCCCGCGGGGCCGACGTCCTCTTCATCTGCTACGAGGGATACGGCGACTGCTCGGAGTTTGCCGACAGCGTCATCGCCCTGCCCCAGTCAAACGACCTCTTCGCCCCCCTGCTCTCCATCATCCCCATGCAGCTGTTTGCCTACTATGTGGCCCTCCTCAAGGGCTGCGATGTGGATAAACCCCGCAACCTGGCCAAGAGCGTCACCGTGGAGTAAATTTTCAAACGGTAAAGTCTTTAAGAGGGAGCCCGCCTTGATGCGGGCTCCCTCTTTTGCACCCCAGCCCCAGTCCTTGTGGAAATAGAGAGGCAGTTGTGTTATGGTGGATAAAAAGCAGAGCGCCCACCGCAAGGCGGACGCCCCAGAAAGAAAAATACTTGTGGAGGTGTAGAAAAAATGGAGTACCGGGTGGACGACCGGGGACTTGACGCGGCGGCGTTTCTCTCCTTTGTCAACCAAATATGGCCGGGCGACTACGACCTGCAAAAGACCGAGCGCGCGCTGGCCAAGACCATCAACATTGCGGCCTACGACGGCCAACTGCTGGCGGGGTGCCTGCGCATCCTCACCGACGGCTACTATTTCGGCACCATCACAGAGCTGTTGGTCCTCCCGCAGTACCGGCGGCGGGGCATCGGCAGCCGCCTTCTCCAGCTGGCCCGGGAGCACACCCCCACCATGCTGTATTTTGGCGCGCAGCCAGGGGCAGAGAGGTTCTACGAAAAGAACGGGTGCCGGCCAAGTCTGCCCTCCTACGCCATTCAAAAAGAGGGGGCGCAGTAGACCCGTTCCTTCTCTAGCGAGCAACTTGCCGTGAACGGCTCTTCTCCTTTTGGAGTGAAGACGGGCTCCCCCCCTCCTCCGCACCGGCGGCCGATCGCGCTGGCGCTGCGCCTCTTGCCGCCTCGGCAATGAAGTTCCTTTTGTTTGAAGGGGAGTAAAAAATCGCGGTCGCGCACAATCGTCTTTTTTGATATCGGGAAACCCGCCCTTCCCCGCATAGGCGAACACTGCAGCCTGCCTTTCTCCCTTAAAAAGCGGCCTGATGCAGAGACATCTCTCCCTTGGCAGAGAGATGCAAGCCATTTTCCCCCCGCCCCTGCACCCGACCGTGCTGGGGCAGGGGCCTTTCACCCCTCTAACAGTAAAACTTCTTTCAACCGAGAGAAAGTACAGTTTACAAGGGACTACACAGGGTAGGTATCTGACGGGAGGGGTGCCGCCAGTCAGATTTTCCATGTGATGTTCAAGCTGTCGCTTGTGGCGGCTATGGTGGTGATCATCAAATCCACCACACGCCGCTTGTCATCAAAAGATACATTCTCCCAGGTATCGAGGTAGCCGGAAATCTGGCTGACCTGTTCCGGGCTGATGGCCTCCACAGTCAACTCCGCTATCCTTGCCAGAAGTTCCTGCTTGCGCCCGTCCAGTTCCGCTATCTTCACATTCACATAGGAGAACAGGACATTGTTTGCCCCCGTCAGACTGTCCACCAGCTTTTCAATCTCGCTGTCTACATGGGCAAGTTCCACTTGCAGGGCGGTGATTTTCGGGTTTGCCTTTGCCGCTTTCTTTTTTCCTGTCAGCGTCTTGTAGCTTGCCAGCTTCTTTACCATCTGCTGATAAACAACCGCTTCCAGTTCCGAAGTGATGATTTTCCCACAGCCAGGACAGCTTTTATTGTCCAGCCGTTTCGTGCAGCGGAGATACTGTTTGCCGGAGGGATTGTAGATACTCATAAGAGCATACCCGCAATTCCCGCACTTGATTTTTCCTGCCAGCCATGTGTGGGTGGCTTTCCGGGCAGACTGGATTTTCATGTTGTTCATCAGCTTCTTGCGGCAGGTCAGCCAGGTGTCGGAGGGGACGATACCCTCATGGGGAGCCAGTACCAGCATTTGGTCTTTTAAGTCGTTTTTCTTGCTGGCCTTTACATCTCGCCCTTGATACAGATAGCAGCCGTTCATGCCCGTAAAATCGGCAACGTCATTGACAATGACTGTACCTTGACTTTTGAAAAATTCGTACACATCAAGGTCTGCCTGCACATAGACAGGATTGCGTAACATCTGCGCCAGCGTGGGGCGTATCAGCTCTTTGCCATGGAACAAAATCCCCTGTTCGGCAAAGTACCGGGTAATGTCCCCGTAGGAAGTTGTGGGCTGGGCGTACATCTCAAACATCAGCCGGATATTGGCCGCTTCCTCCGGGTTTACCACCAGCTTCTTTGTGTTGATACCGTCCATCTTGATAGGCTCCGTATGGAAGCCGTAAGGGGCTTTCCCGCCCATCTTAAAGCCCCGCTGACTGCGGGAGTAGTAAGCGTCCGTTACCCGCTTCTGTATCGTTTCCCGTTCAAGCTGGGCGAACACGATACAGATATTCAGCATGGCCCGTCCCATCGGCGTGGAGGTATCAAACTTTTCCGTAGAGGACACAAACTCCACATTGTACTGCTGGAACAGCTCCATCATGTTGGCAAAGTCCAGAATGGAACGGCTGATACGGTCGAGCTTGTAAACCACGACCTTTGCAATCAAGCCCCGCTTGATGTCCCGCACCAGTTCTTGAAACTTCGGACGGTCTGTGTTCTTGCCGCTGTACCCTTTGTCTGTGTATTCCTTGCAGTTACCGCCTTTCAACTCGTATTTGCAAAATTCAATCTGGCTTTCAATGGAAATGCTGTCCTTTTTGTCTACCGATTGTCTTGCATAGATTGCGTCTATCCGATTGTTCATATTGTCGCTCCTTTTCTTAAAAAAGAAACGGAGCTGCTGACAGTTCTATTATACCGCCAGCAGCCCCGCAAATCAATGATGGGTTTGGAAAACCTTATGTCCCGGCTTCCTCACTCTCCCGCTTGTCGGCGTACTTGCGGAACACCTCATAAAGCTGCTGTTCCAGTTCCCGGCGTTTGGCTGCTTCCTGTTCCGGCGTGAACACCGGGGAGAGATTTTCCAGTGTGATTTCCTTTCCCTGAAAAGTCACGATTTCGATTTCCTTTTTGTATCTGATATTACTTATAAGATCACCTTTCCTTTCCATGCTGCCGCTGTTGCCGTTTCAGTTCCGCTAAAATCTCCGGCGGGATACGGTCAACCAGCCGCCGCATATCGTCCAGTTCGCTTTTTAACTTCGCCCGTTCCATCGTGTCATTCATCTTGCCTTTTTCGCTGGCCTTTGCCCTGACTTCCAGCTTTTCATTTTCCGCTAACAAGTCATTGATTGTGACCTTGTATTTTTTCAGTTGCCCGGAGAAGTTCTCCATCTGCGGAAACCACTTTTTCAGCATGGAGAGGGCTTCCTCTTTCTTCTTTCCGGCGTTCAGCGGGGTAATGCCGGAGAGAACCGCTTCAATGGCCCTCGCCTGTTTGGAGAGGTTGACCGCCTGTTTGAACAGCCGGGTGGGGATATGCTTCCGGCCCGTCTTGCTGGCGCTTTCCCCACGCTCCAGGTCGGGGTACTGCTCCACCATACAGGCGTGAAAATCGTCCTGCCACTTCGTCAGATTGGCCCGGTTGCCGATAATTTCTTTGGCGCACAGGCGGTTGTCCTTTGTCAGCGGCACAAAGACCAAGTGCAGATGGGGCGTTTTTTCATCCATGTGTACCATAGCCGAAACGATGTTCTCCCGGCCCACCCGGTCAATGAGGAAGTCCGCCGCCCTCTGGAAGTAGGCCGCTATCTCCTTTGGGGACTTGCCCTTGAAAAACTCCGGGCTGGCGGTAATCAGCGTGTCCACAAACCGAGTGCTGTCCTTGCGGGTGCGGCATCTGGCCTGCTCGATGCGGCTCTGAATGAAATGGTAGTAGCGGCCATCCGGCTTGACGATGTGGAAATTGTACTTGCTCCGGCTGGTGTCAATGTCCGGGTTGCTGGCGTACTGCTCCTTTTTCCGTTCATGGTGGGCTTCCAGCGGCCCCGCCGGGTGGCCCTTGTGCTTCTCAAATCGCAAAATTGCGTGTTGTGCCATTGAACTCCTTTCCCCATTCCATTCCTTTCCGGCGGGTTTTCCCGCCGAAAATATCTCTGATAGGATTGGAATGGAATGAATGTAAATAGATGGTTTTAATCTCTGTATTTCTATATACCGTCAGATTTCCGTACTTCAAGAGGATTGATTTTCGTACTCGCCAAGTACGGTTTTCAGCCCTCCGGCGTACCATAACCGGATTTCTTGAAGTCGGTGTTTGGAACCGCTTCATAGGATTTCGGGTAAATGCGGTTGGGTTTTCCACAGCCCTGTTTCTGGATTTCCACCAGCCCCGCATACTGCAACTCCCGCAGGGTGTTGACCGCTTTCTGCCGCCCGCAGCGGAGCAAAGCGACCACCTCGCAGATGGGGTAGTACAGGTAGACCCGCCCGTACTCGTCCGCCCAGCCGTTCTTCCGGGACAACTCCGCCCGGCGCAGGACAAAGGCATACAGCACCTTCGCTTCGTTGCTCAAGGGCTGGAATGTGGGTGCTTCAAAAAGGAAATTGGGGAGCCGGGTGAAACTGAACGCCTTTTCCGGCTGGTGAATATAAATCGTGTTTGTCATAGCGTGTTTTGTGGACGGTTAGAGGCCCGTTTTCCGGGGCGAATGATAAATGATACCAGCCGCCCCGGTTGAGGGCTTGCGGAGCCTTGCAAATCAAGGCTTTTCCCGCTCTTAACTGTCCACAGCAGACCTCCTTTTCCGTTCACTTTCTGTTTTCTGCCGCCTGTGAACTCTGGCGGCGCAGTCCGGGCAGTATTTGCCCCGGTTGGACTTCGGGACGAACACACCGCCGCACTCCGCACAGCGTTTCAAGTCCCTGTCCCGGTAAATCTCCGCTTCCAGCGTCCTGTCCAGCGGCAAGACCGCCCAGCGGAACCACTTGCAGCAGACGGAGAACGAAATCATCTGCGGACAGGCGCAGGTGTCGCCATCGTCCAGCGCAAGGCAGTTTCCGTCCTCGCAGTTGCAGCACTCCCGGCGTATCAGGCCGCTGGCTCGTCTCTTCTGGGGCGGGGTTATGCGGTAGGGGGAGCCGTCCGGCCTGTGTTCCAGCGGCGGCAGGTGTTGATAGGGTCTTTTGCTCATGCGTCCCTCCGTTTTCTTTGGCGTGTTCTGTTTCCAAGGTGCTTGTCCATCGATGAACTATCCCAAGTCTACACCTTTTTGACCGCCTGTGCCGTATATCCAAGAGGTAGGAAATCAGCCTGAAAAACTCCCTATTTCCACGCTCTCGGATTTGTGATATAATCAAAAAAAGATAAAAGACAAATTCAGGTTTCTGGTCTTCTTGCACAAAATAAAGGAGGAGCTATTATGCAAATTGTTTATATTCCAAGCGAATCAATGTCTGTTCAAGGTAAAAAAGATGAAATCTATAAAAGATATGGGAAAGACTGGAATATTAGAGAACAGGGAGGAGGTAACGGAAATTGGTTGTTGACCAGAAAAAGTGATGTGCTTGTAGATGGAAAAAGTTATCGTACTTTTGTACTTGAACACTACGGTAAATCCAAGCTGACAGCGAAGCTTGTTGATAAATTTCGTGAAGATGTAGCAAATGGTAAAATAAAACTGTAAATGCCTATGCCGTTATGCTATGAGCATAGTACATAGCATAACGGCTTCTCTTTCGTTGAGCTAGCAAGGAGGGTGAATATGTCTTTATCCATACAAGAGCGATTAAAAGACCTACGTGTGGAGCGTGGCTTGACGCTGGGGCAGCTTGCGGAGCAGACCGGGCTTTCCAAGTCTGCGCTGGGCAGTTACGAAACGGAAGACTTCAAGGACATCAGCCACTATGCCCTTATCCGGCTGGCGAAGTTTTACGGTGTGACCGCTGATTATCTGCTGGGGCTGTCTGAAATGAAAAATCACCCAAACGCCGATCTTGCAGACCTGCGTTTGAGTGATGAAATGATTGACCTGCTGAAAAGCGGGAGGATAGACAATACCCTGCTGTGTGAGCTGGCGGCGCACCCGGATTTCCCCCGGCTGATGGCTGACCTTGAAATCTATGTGAACGGAACGGCACTGAAACAGGCGCAGGGTGCAAACGCCATAGTGGACACGATGAGCGCAACTGTTATAAAAAAGCATAATCCTGGCATGAGTGATACGCAGTTAAGACAGCTTATCACCGCCCATATTGATGAGGACGAGTTTTGCCGCTATGTGATACAACGGGACATAAACGGGATTGCCCTTGCTCTGCGGGAAACACACAAGGACGATTTTTTCAGCGTCCCAGAGGATAACCCGCTAAAAGAAATGCTGGAAACTGCTGGTGAAATCGTCAGCCAGGACAGCGACACGGAACAAGCGTACTTGGCGTTTATCTGCAAACGGCTCAAGCTGAATTTTAGGAAGCTGTCAGTAGAAGAACGGAAGTGGCTGAAAAAGATTGCGGAAAAATCCGACTTGCTGAAGAATCCAAAACCGCAGAGAGGACGAAGATAAAAAATGCCTGAACGGCGGTTCTGGTTTTTCAGAACCACCATCCAGGCATTTTGTTTAGTAATAGAAAAAGGTGCAGTTGATTATTGCGTATTGTCAATCTCTCTCAAACCGGGTAGTAAAAATACGGCAAGCGCAACGATGATAATGCCAATTCCGCAAATGACAAACCATTTCTCAACTCCCAGCCGCTCCGCCAGAGGCCCGGAAATGACAAGGCCAAACGGCATGGCGAGGGAAGCGGCGCTTGTCAGTAGAGAAAAAACTCTCCCCAGATATTCTGGTTTGACCGTTTCTTGAAAAATCGCATTTTGCACACCGTAAAATGGAGCGGAAATTCCCATAACAGTACAGCACACAACAAAGACAAGAAATGCGTCTGGCGGCAAAAGCCCGGAGAGCATATTGCTAACGCCCATCAGGAGAACGGAAAGACCGATGGTGTACCGCCGTTTCTTAAAACCGCCCCAAATGCTCAGAATGACTCCGCCAAGCAGCATACCAACCGCAAAAGCAATTTCAGCGGCAGAGGCATGGGCCGGTGTTCCTTTGAAGTATGACATACAGATGAGAGGAAAAAGCGTACTGATTGGCATATAAAAGAACATATAAATTACACCAATCCAGAGCAGAGCAAAGAGGCCCCTGTTTTGCTTTAATACCACATACCCCTCTTTCATATCCTGTAAAAACTGTTGTCTTTTCGTTTCTGGACATAGTTCAGGCGTTGGTATGGACGAAATCGCAACAGTCACACAGGCAAGGATTGCACCCACAATATCTAACAATATAATTGCATTAAGAGGCCAAACAGCATATAAAAACGCTGCGGCAGCTGGACTGATAATCGCACTTACTGCTTGCATGGTCTGCGTGTAACCAGCGCATTTTGTAAGTTCCTCTTTTGGCACAATCATAGGTGTTGCTGCGCTGAATGCTGGAGAATGAAAAGCAGTTCCCGCACTTCGGATTAACAGGACAACCATAATAGACCATACGGGCAATTCCATGTAAAACGCCACCAGCGCCAGAATACCGCCAGCGGCGGCAATTATCAAATCCGCACCAATCATTACGCTTTTACGGCTGTGCCGGTCAACAAAAGCACCTGCAAACGGGCCTAAACAGGCTTGCGGCAAAAATCCAATCAGTGTTGCCGCCGTCAATATGATTGCAGAATTAGTTTTCGCAACCAAATAAAAGATAATGGCCATTTGCAAAATACCGCTGCTAATAAAGGATATTGCTTGTCCGGCAAGAAGTGTAAAATAAGTTTTTCTCCATGAATTGTTGTTTTGGGTCATAATGCGAACCTCCTTTTTTATTGCATTGTTCCTTTGTTTCTGCAATAAAAAGCAGGCGTTGTC
This sequence comes from Bittarella sp. HCP28S3_D9, assembly GCF_052065655.1. Classification (NCBI taxonomy): domain Bacteria; kingdom Bacillati; phylum Bacillota; class Clostridia; order Eubacteriales; family Oscillospiraceae; genus Bittarella (ex Durand et al. 2017); species Bittarella sp. HCP28S3_D9. Next base: position 47,397 of record NZ_JBQHTP010000015.1, read on the forward strand.
CCACAGAGAGGGCAGACGCCTGCATAACAACAAAGCACGAAAAAACACCACGATACAGTTCAAAGACTGCTCGTGTCAAACCTACGTGTTCCTTTGCATACGCACGCAAAAAAAGCCCACCATCATGTGGAAAGGTACTTCTACTTTTTATTGCTTATTAGCGTACACAAATTAACACACGTAAGCCTCCTTCCAATCTCAAACTGTCGCACAGTATAACACACATCCGATAGACTTGTCAACCATTTTTAACCTTGTTTTCCATCTTGTTTTTCCATCTCTTACGGGCAGTAGCAAAGCCAGGCGAGCCAGTCAACGGTCAAGATGAACGGCGCTTTCAGCGCCGCCGTTGACAGTCTCGCCCGTCTTTGCTAATGGGTAATCAAGGCGGGAAAGCCATTTTAGGGCTTTCCCGCCCATTTCAATTTTGGGAGAAGAAAGGCCCCAAAATGAACGAGTGCGGCCAAACACTTTTAGGGATTGGCCACCTTGTCCACCCATCCAGCGGGGCGGCGGGGAACGGTCAAGGCCGGGCGTCAGCCCATTCATTTCAGCCTTGACGGTTTCCTGCCGTCCTGCTACTTTTCCCGGAGTGTGGCCACACATCTGGTCACGGTGTCCAGAGCTTTGGGACTTTTTGTCCCATAGGCCGGGGGCGGAGGACGAGGGACGGGGGCTTTCATAATACGCCCTGTCTGCTGCTGAAATCAGCCCTTTGTTTCCGGCTTACCAGCCCCAAACAAAGCCCTGCTTTCCTGCCGCGTCAAATGCCCTTGCCCTCCCCGGCGGCAACGGTATTTTCAGGGCAACGCCGACAGAGCGTATAACACACTACACTTTGCTCCGCAAAGTCGTGTGCCAAATGGGGCGCTGCCCCCTTTGGAAACCCCCGCAACAAACAGGTGCTATGCACCCAGCCGGGAGCATAGCGCCGTTTGTTGTCAGCAGCCCGTTTCACGGTCTGCGTGTAGTTCCTTGTAAACTGACCTAAGAACTATGCAAAATCTCTGTGGGCAGTGCTGTTTAATTCGACAGCCGGAAACGCACTGCATCCCCCCTCTCCCCCACTGCAGGAAAGGGGTTCCCATATCAGAGAGGGCGAGTTTCCTTCTCCCTCTTCCCGCACTTGACCGCATTCATGCCGAGATATCCTAGACACCTGGCAGTGAAACTTCGTTCATCTCTGGAAGACGTCGAAAAGCGGCAATGAACAGTATCGCTGCTCCCCACAGCCGGCTCAACTGTCCCCCTCACCATATAGAGGGCCTATTGCAGTGCACTTTTCTCCCCCAGAGAGCGACCTATTCAGGGAGAGGCTTTCTTCGTAAAAAAGGGCAAGCCTCTTCTCCCTCCCCTTTTTCGCCCCCAACCACAACTGCGCCGGGCCCTCTCCCATATCTGTCAGCAAATTTTCTTTTGTCTCTGGAAGACGTCAAAAAGCGGCAATGGACAGTATCGCTTCTCCCCACAGCCGGCCCAACTGTCCCCCTCGCCATATAAAGGGCCTATTGCAGTGCACTTTTCTCCCCCAGAGAGCGACCTATTCAGGGAGAGGCTTTCTTCGTAAAAAAGGGCAAGCCTCTCCTTCCCTTTTCCGCACCCAACCGCAGCTGCACCGGGCCCTCTCCCACATCTGGCAGCAAATTTTCTTCTATCTCTGGAGGATGTCAAAAAGCGGCGATAGGCATCGCCGTTTTTCCGGCCGATCGGCCATTTCTCCTCGCCACATAGAGGCATTCTTCCCCCCAAGGAGCAACCTGCTGCAGAAAAAAACCGACTTTATTAAAAGAGGGCATCCCTTCCTTTGACCAGTTGCACCAGCACAGGCCACCCGGCTGGCCTGGCGACTCGATTGCTCCGGCCTTTCGAGAAATGCACAGAAAGTCGCGGACTTGTGCCGCCTTTTGTCCGCGATTGACAGGCTTTTTGTCCGGCCGTATAATAAGTGAGGAAGTGCTGTAAAGCAGTAAAATAATTGCACTGCCCCCTTATCCGCGACCGCGGGGCAGCTGCTATTGGGAGGAAAAACAGATGGATCTGCATCAACTTGTCAAATCGCATGAGTCGTACGTGGTGGAGCGCAGACGGGAATTTCACATGCACCCCGAGCTGAGCTTGCAGGAGGAGTGGACCTCCGGCCGCATTGCCGAGGAGCTGGGCGCCATGGGCATCCCCTACGAGATCGTGGGCCGCCGCAATGTGGTGGGCGTCATCGAGGGGGGAAAGCCGGGCAAATCCCTGGCCATCCGCGCCGACTTCGACGCCCTCCCCATAGAAGAGGAGACCGACGTCCCCTACAAATCCCAAATTCCCGGCTGCATGCACGCCTGCGGCCACGACGCCCACGCCGCCATGCTGCTGGGCACCGGCAAGGCCCTGCTGGAAATCAAAGACCAGCTGGCGGGGAGGGTCTATCTCTGCTTCCAAATCGCCGAGGAGGCCGGCCAGGGCGCCGACGAGATCGTGGAGTACCTGCAGGGCAAGGGCGGGGTCGATCAGGCCATCGGCATCCACGTGCTGGGCGACCTGAACCCCGGTACCCTTGAACTGGTGCCCGGCGCCCGCCTCTCCGGTGCGGAGATTTTCTACATCGATGTCAAGGGGGTGGGGGGCCACGGCTCCCGGCCCGACCTGACCGTCGACCCCATCAAGGCCACGGTGGACTGCTATCAGCGGCTCATCACCATCCCCGTCAACCACCACAGCATGTTTGACACCTGCGTGGTCAGCCCCTGCGCCATCAAATCGGGGGACCGCTTCAACATCATCCCCGAGACCGGCCACATCGAGGGCACTATCCGCTACTACAAGTACGGCGACGGGCAGAGGGTGCTGGAAAAGATCCGCCAGACCTGTGAAGGGGTCTGCGCCTCCCACGGCTGCACCGTCGAGGTGACCAGCGCGGTCGCCGCCAAGTTCCCCCTCATCAACGACCCCGCCGCCACCGAGGCCGGCCGCCAGATTGCCCAGGAAATGGGGCTGGAACTGGTCGACGGCAGAGACCCCTCCGCCGCCTCCGACAACTTCGCTGAATTTCTGGCCGCCTTCCCCGGCTTCTACGCCAACCTGGGCTGCCACTCCACCCGTCCCGGCACCTCTGGCAACCACCACAACCCCACCTTTGATGTGGACGAGAGCGCCCTTCCCCTGGGAACCGAGTTCTTTGTCCGCTACGCCGCCTCCTTCCTGGGCGAGTAGGCGCCTTTCCCCCGCATGCCAAGAGGGCGCTGCACAGATTTTTGTGCAGCGCCCTCTTTTCTATCCGCATCGCCACCCCCTCTATTTCTCTTGGCGCGGTTCTTGTTTGTCAAGATGCATAGGCCCTCAGGGCCGACAAGGCGACATTCCCCCGAACAGCTGGCAGGATAGTTGACAGCCGCTCCCAGCGCAAAGCCATTGCCCCTCCCCGACAGATCATCCCCCGCACCTGACCGCGCACAGATGGGAAAACAGGCGATATGCCCGCCTTCAAGAGTGGGTATATCGCCTGTTTTTCTATCTGTTTTGCCAGAGAGAGGGCAGAACGCCTCTCCTCTCCGCCAGCGAACCCGAGGGCCCATACCGGGCTGCAGAGGCTGCACGAACGAGAGGTTTCGTGCCCTTCGAGCTGGAAAGGGGAGCGAAAAAGCCCAGCCCATCAGTGCCAGCAACTCCACCAGGTGCTTTGGCCCCTCCTCCCGGGGAAATGCAGTCAAAGCCGACGGCCGCGCCGGAAAATGGCTCTCGAACGCTGTCAGGAGAGAAGGATACCGGCCTTGTCCGCCATGAATTTCATCCACCGGTCCCGCTTCATCATCGAGACTTTGTCGGTCACTGTCTCCCCTGTTTTCGCGTCCTCATGGGTGATGGCAATGCCAATGGGCATCAGGCTCTGGGAGCACTTTCCCAGCTCGCGGATGGTCTTATAGGGGATGATGAGGTTTTCCTCCAGCAGCCCCGTTGTGACGATCAGCCGCTCCTCTGTAAAATAGGCCCAGCCCTGTTTCCATCTGCCCATCTTCCCGACCAGGCGCTCCACATAACTGGCCTGCAGGAAATCAACCAGGGTATCCTCCGGTTCCATGGCGCCCAACTCCACCAGTTTCGCCTTCTGTTTCTCCAATTTTGCTGTGCTCATCTGTTTCTACCTCCTATTTCTTTATCTGTCCTATTTGGGTAAAATGTCTACCCCTATTCTATCACCATTTCAAAGATATGCAAATAGGCAGTTTTTTGCAAGGTGTTGATCCTCAAAAAAAGCGGTTAACAGGCGCTTGTCCCCCTGTGTCCAACTGCTTCAATTCATTCCCAAATCTGTGCAATTCCCCAAATAAGAGACCGCCAGGCAAGCTGCAAAAGGCATCTGTTTTTACCCATTGAGAAGGAGGGCCCTCAAGCCCCCACAGACAGTTCCGCCCCCGCCTTGCGGCAGTCGGCCTGCAAAGACAGGATACTTTTCCCAGCGCCAAGCCGGACGTCCTCCCCCCTTCTTTGCACAAAAAAACGCGGCTGCGCACTGCGGCCGCGCTCTTTTATTCCGGCTGCTATTGGGCGTAGACTTCCGCCATCTTGTAAAAGAGGTCGACAAATTTCTGGCGGTCGGCGCTCTTGACCACCCGGCAGTTGGGGGTCTTGCCCGCCCGGTTGCGGTAGTCCACCACCGTCCGGCCCATGCAGGGGCCGTGGGTCTCCACCGACACGGGCAGACACTCGTAAGTAAAGAGGTCCTCGTCCAACAGGGCGGCAATGGTCACCGCGTCGCAGGGGCCGTATTTGCCGGCATAGGGGGTGCCCGCCATCCGCTTGCGGCGCTCCCCATCCCGCTTGGCCATAAAGTCAAAGAAGCACTCGCTGTACCGATTTCTCATCCCCACAAAGGCGTCGTACTCCTCGTCGGTGAGGTAACTCATGTGACAGGCGTCCAGGTCAATCATGGTCATGGGGATTCCCGCCTGGAAGACAATTTCCGCCGCATGGGGGTCAGCCCAGATGTTGAACTCGCCGTAGGGAGAATGGTTGCCCGCCGTCTGGGCGCCACCCATAATGGTCAGGTGCTTGATCAACCCCTTCAGTTCGGGGTACTTGAGAAGGGCAACGGCGATGTTGGTCAGGGGACCTACCGCGGCGACCTGCATCTCGCCCTCTGCCTTTTTGCACTCTTCATAGATGACGTCCCAGGCGGGCAGGGGATCTACCTCCTTGTCGGTCTCGGGCAGCTCCAGCCCCCCCATTCCGTTTTTCCCGTGGGCCATCTCCGCCGTCTCCTGGGGCACGATCAGCGGCTTTTCCGCTCCAGCCGCCACCCGGGTCTCGGTCAACCCCATCATCCCGGCCAGACGGCGGGCATTTTCCAGGGTGTAGTGCAGGGGTACATTTCCCGCCACTGCGGTGATGGCGCGAATCTCCACCCGGTCGCTGGAATTCGCCAGCAGCAGGCAAAAAGCGTCGTCCACACCCGGGTCGGTGTCAATGATCAGGGGAATCCTCTTTTCCAAATGAATCATACTCCTCTCAAATGGCGGTCTGCCCGCCTGTTATACCAGTCGACAGAGAGCGCCCTTGGAAAGCGCTCTCTTTTGTGACAGTTCGCCGGCCTGTGTGGCCAGCTGTCAGCCGGTTCCTCAGTGTCGGCTGCCCAGCTCTCAATATATCCAAGTTTTCAGTTTCTGCGGCAATCGGCTTGGCCCCTTGGGGGATCTTCCCGGCCGGCACTGTTTTCGCCTTTGCAGACCCTGGCCGCAGGGCGTTCTCCTGAACGCCGGAGAGGGAGTTCCCCTCTGGCCGCGCCAGCTGGCCCGGCCCCCCGCACGGCCATCGGGTGCCGCTTGCCTGTTGAAAGCACTCACGTCCATCCGGCTGCACCAAGGCGGTTTTGATCACGGGACTGTCCTGGTGACAAGCTCCCCTCCGGCTCCTAGCTCTTTGCCCTGCAAGGCGAATTGCAATGGGCATTGCCGTATGCCGCGGCCATCTGCCGCCGGTCTCCCATGCGGTTTTAACACTTAAGCGGCCTGTTCGTCGTAATGGTGCAATAGCTCTTTGATGAGATCGACAAAGGCCTCCCGGTCAATGTCCAATCCCACATCGCAGTTGGGCTCTTTGCCGGTGACGCCGCGAAAATCGGTCACCGTACAGCCCACCGTGTGCTCGCCGTCCAGGTCGACCGAGACATTGAGGTGTTCTGTCCGGCAGATGGTGGGGTCGATGACCCAGGCCACAGCCACCGGGTCGTGCAGAGGGGTCTCATTGACGCCAATGGACTTGTAGTAACTCGAGAAGAAATCCAGCAGATCGGCCACCATCACCGCTGCCCGATTGCCAATGGCCCGGAAGTCGGCGATGTCGCTGTCCCGAATCAGTGCCTTGTGGGTGATGTCGATGCCGCACATGGTGACGGGGATGCCGGAGGAAAAGACCAGGTGAGTCGCCTCCGGGTCCTGCCAGGTGTTGAATTCAGTGGTTGGGGTGCGGTTGCCGCTGATGGCGGCCCCGCCCATCAGGGAAATGCGGCTGATCTTCGCCTTGAGTTCCGGGTGAGCCAAAAAGAGGGTGGCGATATTGGTCAGGGGGCCCAGGGGGATCAGGGTGACCGGACGGTCACACCCTTCAATCAACCGGCGCATAAATTCGACTGCGTGGGTGGAAACGGGTTTGGAGTGCGGGGGCGGCAGCGTCGGGCCGTCCAGCCCGCTCTCTCCGTGCACATTGGCCGCCACCGTCAGCTCCCTGCAGATGGGGCCCTCGGCCCCCACGGCCACCGGCACCTCTTTGCCAATGTAGTCGAGCACTGTCAGGCAGTTCTTGGTGATCTTCTCCAGGGTCTGGTTGCCCCCCACCAGGGTCACTCCCAGCACCTCCAACTTCTCGCTGGCCAGCGCCATGGTGAGGGCGATGGCGTCGTCGTGCCCAGGGTCGCAGTCGATAATAACGGGGATTTTCTCCACAGATGTCTCCTCCTTTGAAAAGCTGCAGCCATTTGGGTCGGCTGCCTTGGAAAAAACAAATGGATAGCCAAACAGCTATCCATTTGCAAGGTATTCGGATTTTGACTATCTGGACATGCGGAGCTTTTTGATTTTCGCTTCGCGGCGGATAGCGTAGACGATCAGGCCGATCAGGGTGACGAAGTAAGGGATCATCAAAACCAGCTGATAGGGGATCTTCAGCGACTGCAGGATGGTGGCAATAGCTTCAGCAGCGCCAAACAGCATGGCGGCCAGCATGGTGCCAACAGGATGCGAGTTGCCGAGGTTCATAGCAGCCAGGGCGATGAAGCCACGGCCAGAGGTCATCTCACGCTGGAACCAGGTCACATAGTCCATGGAGAGGTAGGCGCCGCCCAGAGAAGCGAAGAAGCCGCAGATGATCAGAGACATGGCTTTGATTCTCTTGACGTTGACGCCGACAGACTCAGCGGCATCGGGGTTCTCGCCGACTGCACGGATCCGCAGACCAATGGCGGTCTTGAACAGCAGGAAGGCGGCGATGAACACACAGATGAAGGCAAAGTAAGTCAGGATGCTGTGCCCGGAAAGGATTTCGCCCAGAACAGGGATATTCTTGATCAGGGGGATGTCGATGCTGGGCATTTTGTAGCTGGTCAGCTTTGTTGATGTGCCCTTCTCACCCGTTATCATAAACAGTACGAATATGGTAAGACCGGAGACGAAGGTGTTCAAAGCGGTACCGGCAAGCACCATGTTGGATTTCATGTAAATGCCGTCCCAAGCGAGGATGGCAGCAATCAAAACGCCTACCAGAATGGCGGCCAGAACGCCGGTCCAGAGGCTTCCACCGTAGTGGCACCCGAGAACGCCGCCCAAAGCTGCGGCCAGCATAGTACCTTCCAAGTTCAGGTTCAGAACGCCTGCTCTTGCAGTAAAGATAGCGCCCAGAGAAGCCAGCAGGATGGGGGTTGTAAAACGCAGAGCAGCTTTCAGGGTAGCCCAACTAAACAGAGTCGAAAAAATCTGTTCTAACATTACTTCGCAACCTCCTTCACAGCAATCTGTTTCTGAGCATTCTTAACGATGAGCTTGTGTTTCCACTTGGCCAGGAACATGTCGGCGGCAACCAGCATGATGACAACGCCCTGGATGATGAACACGAACTCGATGGGCATATCGGTAACACGGGACATGACGTCAGCACCGGTACGGATGTATGCCAGGAACAGAGCAGACAGGGGAACCATCGCGGGGTTGTAGCGAGCCAGGATGCCGACCATCAGAGCGTCGTTGCCGTAGGTCGGGGGAGCTTCCCAGGTGAACCGGGTGAACAGACCCATCATCTCGACAGAGCCGCCGATACCGGAGATGACACCGCCGATAATCTGAGAGTACATCATAACGGAGGCAACCGCGATGCCGGAGTACTTGGCGAAATCCTGGTTCTGGCCGACTGCGCGAATGGCGTAGCCCCATTTGGTTTTGTAAAGGAGCAGGTAAGCGAAGACCACGACCAGGGCGCAGACGATGATGCCGGTGTGAATGCGGGTGCCCTTGATCAGAACGGTCAGCTTGGCGGACTTATAGAACTCGTAGGATGCGTTGAAGCCTGCGTCTTTATCTTTGAAGATGTAAATCAAGAAGTAGGCGACAAAGTTGTTGACGATGTAGTTGAGCATCAGGGAAGAAACGACCTCAGAGGCCTTCCATTTCACCTTCATGAAGGCGGGAACAGCGGCGATGGCACCACCGATGATAGCGCCCATGAAGATGACCAGCAGGCTGTGCAGGCCCTTCGGCAGCTTCACGTAGATGGCAAACCAGGAGCTCAAGCAGGCCGCCAGGAAGAAGGAGGACTGGGTGATCATGGAGAACTGGTTGGCCGAGTACATGATGGCAACACCGACGCCGCAGAAGGTCAGGGGGATTGCCAGCTCAATGACGTTTGCCATCCGGCGGACGGACTGCAGAGGCCCGATCAGGAAGACCTTGAAGGTCTCAAACGGGTCTTTACTGACCATCAGGATGAGGATAAACGCAATTACAAAAGAAATGAGAACACAGAGAACGGTTTTGAAAAAGTCAAAGCGTTTTTCAATTTGTTTACTAGTCATAGCAGACCCTCCCGATTTCCTCGTCGGACATTCTCTTCAGGCCCAGCATGTACTCACCAAGAATGAAGTCGGTGACCTGAGAGGCATCTTCAAAGTAGGCAACGATCTCGCCGCCGCACATGACAACCAAGCTGTCGCTCAATTCCAGCGCTTCGTTGAGGTCTGCGGTGATCAGCAGAACAGCCGCGCCGTTATCTCTCAGCTCGACGAGCTTTCTGCGGATAAACTCGGTGGCGCCGACGTCGATGCCGCGGGTGGGCTGGTTGGCGACGATCAGGCGGGTCTCGCCGGAGAACTCTCTGGCGACGACGACCTTCTGCATGTTGCCGCCGGAGAGCATCCGGACCGGCTCATTGCGGTCGCCACATTTGACCAGGAACTCCTTGATGAGCTCGTCTACTTCGGTGTCGAGCTTTTTGTTGTTCATCAGGGGGCCCTGCTTGTAGTCTTTCTTGTAATAGCGGTCAGAGATGATGTTGTCCTTGACCGACAGGTTCTCGGAGCAGCCGTAGGTCATGCGGTCCTCAGAGATGTGGGCGACGCCCATCTCGCGGATCTGGCGGATGGACTTGCCGCGGATGGACTGGCCGTCGATGGTGATCTCGCCGTTGTTCAGCGGCAGCAGGCCGGTGATGATCTCGGAGATCTCGCGCTGGCCGTTGCCCTCAACGCCGGCAATGCCGACGATCTCGCCCTTGCGGACACTGGCGCTGAAGCCCTTAACGATGTCGCGGCCCTCTTCGTCTTTATATGTAAGGTCGCGGATCTTCAGCACGGTCTCTGCGGGCTGAGCTTTGGTCTTGTCGATCTTCAGCATGACGTCGCGGCCGACCATCATCCGGGAGATATCCTGCTGGGTCACGTCTGCCACGATGGCGGTGCCCACGGATTTGCCCAGGCGCAGGACGGTCAGGCGGTCGCAGAGCTCTTTGACCTCGTCCAGGTGGTGAGAGATGAAGATGATCGTATGGCCCAGCTCTTTCAGGTGGCGCAGCTGCACGAACAGCTCGGCGGTCTCCTGCGGGGTCAGAACGGCGGTGGGCTCGTCGAGGATCAGGATCTCGGCGCCGCGGATCAGAGCTTTGAGGATCTCGACTTTCTGCTTGTTGCCGACAGCCAGCTCCTCCACTTTTCTGGTGACGTCCAGCTTGAAGCCGTATTTCTCACAGGCTTCCTGGGCGACCTTGTTGGCCTGTGCCATGTTCAGCGGCCCGAACTTGCCGAACTTTTTGGGCTCCATGCCCAGAATCAGGTTTTCAGCGATGGTCAAAGAGGGGCAGAGCATAAAGTGCTGCCAAACCATGCCGACCCCAAGGGCGATGGCCTCCAGGGGGTTGTTGATTTTGACCTCTTCTCCCTTGATGACAATGCGGCCTTCTTCGGGGGTTTCACTACCGAAGAGGACCTTCATCAAGGTGGACTTGCCAGCGCCGTTCTCGCCACACAGCGCGTGGATCTCGCCCTTATTAACGGACAATGTTACGTCTTTGTTGGCCACAAAGCCATTGGCGTACACTTTGGTAATGTTGTCCATTAATAGAATTTCTTCTGGCATACAATCACCTCGTACTTACCTTTAAACGGCCTGCCTTTTGACAGGACATTTGCAGTAGATTTTCGTGATTTCGGGCGCTCGGGACACCCAAAGATTAGCACTGTAAACCGCGGCCGCACCAAACGCCGCACGGCACCCAATACTAATTTCACTATCATAAATTCTAACCAATTTGCTTGGAAATGTAAACAGGGAATGAAGAAAACCTCTTTATAGCACATATATGGCTTTTGGATTTTATGCAAGTTGTCAATTTCTGAATTTTTGCTAAGAGGAATGTTTGAAAATATCTAGATAAAATTGCCATAAACATTAAAAACAAACTGAACTTAATTTGTATAACTGTATAGATGATTGCAGTTTTGCAGCGGTCCCCTCTTGTCAAATATAACAGTTTCCTCATTTTTACAGTTCGTTCACAACTTTGTTATCCAACATGAGTTTCCTGCTGTTTCCCCCGCTTATCAATCCCTTTCATTTTACTGAAAACTTTTTCCATGCCCTTTGAAGAAAAATTGCTTTTTAGCAAACAAGCGGTTTGTGTTGCAGTGCTGACACAAAAAAGAAGGGCGGATTCTCCGCCCTTCTCTTTTATTTCTGAATGAACAGTTTACGGTTTCACAGAGTCACGGCGCTTGTTCAGCTCTTCCTGAGCCATGCCGTAACCGGTGGTGACCTTCACCTTGCCGCTCTTGATGTCCTCGCGGGCAGCGTTCACAGCGTCTTTGCACTCCTGAGGAGCATTCTTCTGGTAGTAGTCGTTCTCGGCGATGTCGGCAACGCCCTTCTCAACACCCCAGTCCTCACGGGTGCCGTAGTAGGTGGCAGTGCCGTTGTAGGTGTCGGTGATGGCGGTCTCCAGAGCCACGTTCACTCTCTTCTCGGAAGAGGTGATGATGACCTTGGCGATCTCGGGTTTCTCGTCTTTGAAGAACTCGTACTGGTCAGCGTCCACGCCAACACCCCAGATTCCCTTCTCCTGGCAGGCCTGGAACACGCCCAGCCCAGCGCCACCGGCGACCTGGTGCAGAACGTCAGCGTTGTTGTTGTTGACCATCATCAGAGAGAACTCTTTGGCCTTGGGGGCGTCGGTGTAAGAACCGTTGTAGACCATGGCGACCTTGCCGTTGGCGTCAGCTCTCTGGACACCTTCGATGAAGCCGACCAGGAAGTCGTTGATAACGGGGGCTTCCATGCCGCCGACAAAACCGACAGTCTTGGTCTTGCTCAGGGTGATGGCGAAAACGCCGGCCAGGTAGTCACTCTCGCACTGGCGGAAGGTAATGGCGAAGACATTGGACATCTTAATATCGGTGCCCGGCTCGATGTCGAAGCAGACGAACTTGGTGTTGGGCCACTCATCGGCGTGTCTCTCGAGGATCTCGAGGAACTCGTTGCCGGAGAAGATGATCATGTCGTACGCATCAGCGCTGTCCAGCAGAGTGGGCTCCATCTTGGATTTGTCGGTGCCGTACTCAACTGCCTTGTAGGTGATGCCCAGCTTTTCGCCGGCGGACTTGACACCCTCGTAGGAGATGTCGTTGAAGGACTTGTCGCCCAGGTTACCACAGATGAAGCCAACACTCTTGATGGCGCCCTCTTTGGCGTCGCCACCGGCGTTGCCTTCATCCTTGCTGTCGCCGCAACCGGTCAGGGCCAAACCCGCGACCATGGTCACCGCCAGCAGCATTGCCAGAAGTTTTTTCATTCGAATAGCCTCCCCATAAAAATACTTGAGATGGGTTTTTCCATGTTTGCAGTATAATCCTTTCGTAACAATTCGTCAATAAAATCGAACCGTTTTCTCTAATATGGAACAAAAACTCGATCTTTTTTTGTGCACGATTTATATAAAACCATAAATTCCATTTAAAAGTTACCCTTCCTTATATAAATAGGCGTTTCATTCCCAACTTTTGTGCGATTTTTCCTATCAAATGTGATTTTTCGCAAAAATCTCTTTTGTTTTCCCCTGCGGGGAAAATAGCCCTTTCAAGCGGGGAATCGCCCCTTTTTGCAGGCGTTTTCTATGTGGTAGACCTCTGCCCAACAACTGGACAAATAGAAAAGTATCCACTTTTTTATTTCATAAAGATAAAAGCTGTTCTCCCCAACTGCCTACTCCCCATTTCCAATTTCCTTTTCCCCGTTCTTTATCCCCAACTCTCTGCAGATCTTCCCACTTCATCTGTCCAATCAAAAGGAGAGGGCGCCTACGCGCCCTCTCCTTTTGAAAGAAAGAGAAATTTCTACGGTTTTACCGAGTTGCGACGTCTGTTCAGCTCCTCTTGATCCATGCCGTAACCGGTGGTGACCTTTACCTTGCCGCTCTTGACATCTTCGCGGGCCGCGTTGACTGCGTCTTTGCAGGCCTGCGGCGCGTTGGCCTCGTAAAACTCATTTTGGGCCAGGTCGGCAACGCCCTTTTCAATGCCCCAGTCCTCCCGGGTGCCGTAGTAGGTAGCGGTGCCGTTGTAGGTGTCGGTGATGGCGGTTTCCAGCGCCACGTTCACCCTCTTTTCCGCAGAGGTGATGATGACTGCGGCGATTTCAGGTTTTTCATCTTTAAAGAACTCGTACTGATCGGCATCCACGCCAATGCCCCAAATGCCAGCCTCCTGGCAGGCCTGGAACACCCCTAATCCAGCGCCGCCGGCGACCTGGTGCAAAACGTCCGCCTTGTTCTGGTTGACCATCATCAAACAGAACTCCTTAGCTTTGGGGGCGTCGCTGTAAGAGCCGTTGTAGACCAGCGCCACCTTGCCGTTGGCGTTCACCCTCTGCACGCCCTCGATAAAGCCGACCAAAAAGTCGTTGATGACAGGGGCTTCCATCCCGCCCAGGAAACCGACCACCTTGGTATCGCTCAAGGTCATAGCAAAGGCGCCGGCCAGGTAGTCGCTCTCGCACTGGCGGAAGGTGATGGCGAAGACGTTGGCCATTTTGATTTCGGTGCCCGGCTCAATGTCAAAGGCCACAAACTTGGTATTCGGGAAATCGTCGGGGTATTTGTACAGGTACTCCAAAAATTCGTTGCCAGAAAAAATGACCATATCGTAGGTCTCCGCGCTGTCCAAAAGGGCCGGTTCCATCTTGGATTTGTCGCTGCCGTACTCCACAGCCTTATAGGTGATGCCCAACTTTTCGCCGGCGGATTTGATGCCGGCATAGGAGATGTCGATAAACGACTTGTCGCCGAGCGCGCCGGCGAGGAACGCCACGCTCTTGATGGCCCCCTCTTTGCTCTCGCCCGTTCCGCCTCCCACCTTGCTCTCGCCGCAGCCAGTCAGGAGTATCCCCACTGTCAATGTCAGTGCCAATACCAGTGCGCCAATTTTCTTCATGTCAAGCAGCCTCCTCAAAATATCCCTCTCAAGGGTGGGGTTGTTGCCTTGACCATATACTATATATAAAAATATGTCAACATGTAGATAAAATCTTCTCTCTTTTCAATTGTTATCGCCGTACATTTTGTATTCATTCAACAGAAATATCGGTAAGGGGTCCTGTTTTACCTCTCTCAACAGGGTCTTTTCTTTTGAAGGGCTTTCCCCCCGCCGCCGGATCCTCCGCGGCGCGTCCTTTCCCTGCACGCAAAAAAGAGGAGAGCGAAACCGCTCTCCTCTTTTGATTTGATTAGCCGTTTGAAAACCCGCTTGTTGAGAGACCTCTCTCTTTAGGCTTTGGCCTTGTTGCGCAGGGCGTTCAGGGTATCCTGGTCCATGCCGTAACCGGTGGAAACTTTGATGGAACCGTCGATGATGCCCTTCTTGCACTCGTCGACAAATGCGCGCTGCTCTTCGGTGGTGTTCTCTTTGTAGTAGTCGTTCTCGACCAGAACGGTAACTTCCTTCTCAACGCCCCATTTTTTGATGGTGCCGAAGTCGCTGGTGTCGCCGTTGCAGGTGCGGGTGACGATGTCCTCGATGGCAATGTCGTTGCGCTTGAGCATGGAGGTCAGAATGACGTTGGCGATCTCGGGCTTGGAGTCCACGAAGAACTGCCGCTGGTCGGCGTCAACGCCGATGCCCCAGACACCCTTGTTGTCGGCCGCAGCCTCGAACACGCCCAGGCCAGCGCCGCCGGCCACGCCGTGCAGAACGTCCGCCTTGTTGGTGGTGATCTGAAGGAGAGCAAACTCTTTGGCCTTGGGGGCGTTGGTGTAGTCGCCCACGAAGGCGATGGCGACCTTGCCGTCAGCCTTGGCGTGGAGAGCGCCCTCGATGTAGCCGACCATGAAGTCGTTGATGACGGGGGCCTCAGCGCCGCCGACAAAGCCGATGACGCCGGTCTTGGAGATCTTCATAGCCAGCGCGCCGGCCAGGAAGTCGCCCTCGTTCTGGGCGTAGGTGATGCAGAAGATGTTGGGGAACTTGGGGTCTTTGTCGGGGTCGATGTCAAAGCCGACAAACTTCACGTCGGAGAACTCCTCCGCGTGGCGCTGGATCAGCTCCAGCTGCTCGCCGCTGGAGAAGAAGACCATGTCAAAGTTCTCAGCCGCGTCCAGGAAAGCGGGCTCCATCTTGGACTTGTCGGTGCCGTACTCGATGACCTTGTACTCCAGGCCCAGTTTCTTGCCGGAGTTGACAATGCCGTCGTTGGCGATGTCGTTAAAGGATTTGTCGCCCAGGTTGGTGGTGACAAAGCAGATGCTCTTGAT
Source organism: Bittarella sp. HCP28S3_D9 (assembly GCF_052065655.1). Classification (NCBI taxonomy): domain Bacteria; kingdom Bacillati; phylum Bacillota; class Clostridia; order Eubacteriales; family Oscillospiraceae; genus Bittarella (ex Durand et al. 2017); species Bittarella sp. HCP28S3_D9. The sequence continues at coordinate 62,652 of NZ_JBQHTP010000015.1, forward strand.
GCCGCCCTTGCTGTCGCCGCTGCTGTCGCCAGTACCCTTGTCTTTGCTGTCGCCGCAGCCAACGAGCGCCAGAGAGGCGATCATGGTCACGGCAAGCAAAGATGCCAGTAATTTTTTCATTTTGAAACCTCCTCCAAATGGTTCCCCGCGCCACACGGGGATTGTCAAACGGGTTTTGCTGTAACTAATTTTAGTCAGCTGGGAATGCCTTGTCAATTCAATTGACCTATCTTTGCCGATTTCCATTAAAAGCAATTTCGATTTTTGTACATTTTCCCTTTTTATATGTAAGTTGTTCATATGAGAAACCGTTTTTACATTTCATTGTAGTAAAATGCTACAACTTTCTTGTCAAAGATTTCTTTCTCCCCCTGTTTCCGGCGGCCGCCCCAAAATGTGCAAACTGCATGCAACTATCATTTTCGCTAAAAACATTCAATAACTTTCACCCTGCGACCGCTTCCTTTCCCGGGCGAAAATGCGCGAAGTCTCCCCTCTTTCAGGCGCGGGGCAGCTGCCCCTTTTTTCAGTGCAAAAAAGGGCACCTTCACCCACTGTATGAAGGCGCCCTTCTATTCATTTTTCCCGCTGTTTACATGTCCCGCTTGTCGCCGAGGAAGAAGATGGCCATGGTGCCGCAGCCGGTGTGGCTGCCGATGACCGGGCCGATGTAGTTGATGTACACCTCTTTGACGCCAAAGCGCTGCTTGATCTGCTTGGCCGTCTGCTGGGCGTCCTCCAGGCAGTCGGCGTGGCAGATGTAGACCACATCGTTGTCCTCCTTGACAAACTTCTCTTCCATGGTCTTGAGCAGGGACTCGATCCCCGCCTTGCGGCCCCGCGCCTTGCCCACCGGGATGAGCTTGCCCTCGTTGTTGACGTGGATGATGGGCTTGATGCCCAGCATGGTGCCAAAGACCGCCGCCGTCTTGGAGACGCGGCCGCCCCGCTGCAGGTGGTGCAGGTCGTCGGCGATGACCTGGTGGCACAGGCGCAGCTTGTTGTGCTCGGTCCACTGGGCCACCTCTTCCATGCTCTTGCCCTCGGCCTGTAGGCGGCGCATGTGGTGGTAGAGCAGCCCCTCCCCCAGGGAGGCGCAGAGGGAGTCGATGACGGTGATCTTGCGCTCGGGGTATTTCTCCCGCAGCTCGTCGGCGGCCACCATCATGCTGCCGCAGGTGCCGCTAAGGCCGGAGGTAAAGGCCAGGTGGAGGATGTCGTACCCCTGCTGCAAAAGGGGCTCAAAGAAGCGGATCCCCTCCTCCGGGGTGACCTGCGAGGTGGTGGGCATGGCCCCCGCCCGCAGGGCGTCGTAAAAGGCCTTGTAGTCGCCCGTTTCGGTGGCGTTGAGGTCGGGGTGGCTCACCCCGTCCAACACGTAGGAGAGGGGGACCATGTGAATGTCGTGTTCCTTTATATAAGCGGGGTCAAAATCGGTGGTGGAATCGGTGGTGATGAGATAGGTGTTTTCCATGTTGGATACCTCCCTGTTTGTTGTCTACATTTTATAGTATCTGCACTGGGAAATCAAGGCAAACCCATTTTCCCCACTTTTTCTCCAAGGCCGCCTTCAAAAAGATGTGCAGTTTGTCGGCACAATTGTTTTTCCCCCCAAATTGTGATAAAATTTGATAAGCTGTGTCGATTTCAGCAAAACTAAAGGAGGTCATCGCTATGGAGCACTTCGGCTTCTGGTCCCTGCTCCCCCCCATTTTGGCCATCGTTCTGGCCCTCATCACCAAAGAAGTCATCTCCTCGCTGCTGGTGGGCATCCTCTCGGGCCTGCTCATCTACACCGGCGGCAATCCCCTTCAGGCCCTGGTGGAACTCTTCTCCCTCATGACAACCAAAATCGGCGAAAATGCCTATATGATCGTCTTTCTCTCCCTCTTGGGCGCTCTGGTCTGCGTCATCACCATGTCCGGCGGCTCCCGCTCCTACGGAGAGTGGGCCACCAAAAAAATCAAAAAGCGCTCCAGCGCCATGCTGGCCACCAGCGGGCTGGGCCTGCTCATCTTTATTGACGACTACTTCAACTGCCTCACCGTGGGCACCGTGATGCGCCCCATCACCGACAAGCACCTGATCTCCCGGGTCAAGCTGGCCTATGTGATCGACGCCACCGCCGCCCCCATCTGCGCCATCGCCCCCATCTCTAGCTTTGCGGCCTACGCCATCTCGGTGCTGGCGGACACCGGCGCCACCCAGAGCGGGATGACCACCTTTTTGCAGTCGGTCCCCTTCAACCTCTACGCCATCCTCACCATCGTCATGGTGCTCGCCCTCTCCCTCTGCCAGCTGGACTTCGGCCCGATGGAGCGCTTTGAGAAGGCCGCCCGGGAAGGGCGGGAGGTAAAGGGCAGCAAGGCCGCCCACTCGCAGGACGAGCTGGACGGGATCGTCCCCTCGGAGAAGGGGCGGATCTGGGACCTGGTCCTCCCCATCGTCGCCCTGGTCCTCTTCACCGTGTCCTCCATGCTCTGGACCGGCGGCTTCGGCACTGTAGTGGATGGCGAAAAGGTCGGCCTGATGGCCGCCTTCGGCAACACCGACTCCAACGCCTCCCTCGCCTACGGGGCGTTTGGCGCCCTGGTCGTGGCCCTGCTCCTCTACCTGCCCCGGCGGCTGATGACCTATAAAGAGTTCTTTGCCGGCATCAACTCCGGCTTCAAGTCCATGACCAGCGCCATCACCATCATGGTGCTGGCCTGGTCCATCGGCGGCGTCTGCACCGAGTACCTGCTCACCGGGCAGTTCGTGGGCGAGCTGGTGCGCTCCTCCCACTTTCCGCTGCAGTTCTTCCCGGCCATCATCTTCGCAGTGGCGGGGGGCCTCGCCTTCGCCACCGGCACCTCCTGGGGGACCTTCGCCATGCTCATCCCCATCTCGGTGGAGATCTCCCGCTACTCGGCGCCGGAGCTGATCCCCATCATCTTCGCCGCCATCCTGGCGGGGGCGGTCTACGGCGACCACTGCTCCCCCATCTCCGACACCACCATCCTCTCCTCCGCGGGGGCCGGGTGCAACCACATCGATCACGTCTCCACCCAGCTGCCCTATGCCACCCTGGCCGCCGGCTGCTGCTTTGTGGGCTTTTTGGTGGCGGGCTTCACCGCCAACGCCCTCCTCACCCTGGCGGTGGCTGTGGCCCTGCTGCTGCTCTCCCTCCTCTTCCTCCACCGCCGCACCATGAAAAAAGAGCGGGCCGAGGCAGAGGCGGCCGGCCGCTAGACAGACGCCCCTCCCGGCAAATCCATCCGCCCCGCGCGGGCAAGCACACACGACCTTGGAAAGGGGAACTTTTATGGACAACGAATCGCTGGTCCGCGCCTCCTACATGGCGGGGCAGACCCTGGTATACGCCCTGCTGATGCTCATTGCGGTCTTTATTGTCCGCAAGCTCATCAGCAACCACTACAAGAAAAAGCAACAGCAAAAAGAGGAGTTCAACCGGGCCAACAGCCGCGCCTACGACGGGCCGGTGGAAAAGCTGGAGATCCAGCCCCAGCCCCCGGAGTCCCCTGCCGAGCACCTGGAGATCCGGGAGCCGGAGGGAGACGATGCCCCTCCAGAAGGCGACCGATAATTTAGACAAAACAGGGCCGGTGGAGCAGTATTTGGCTCCACCGGCCCTGTTTTTGCGCCCTCCCCTGTGCGGAGAAATCGCGAAGGAGGAAGCCCTCTGCGCCCAGAGGGACCCCTTGGGGCGACAGCGGCTATCAGCACCCGCTTCCCCCGTCGGGGGACAGTGGACGCCCCGTGCCGGGGCCACCGCCCTTCCCCCCTTTGCAGGGCAAGGGGGAGAAGGGCCCCCGGCCCTGTGCCCTCTTTTTCTCCCCAGCGCGCCTATTGCGCCCTTTTGGGACAGGTGTAGCGCGGCAGGCCCCTGCTGTGCCGCCCGTACTCAATGGCCTCTTTGGGGCAGCGGCAGATACAGGCCATGCAGTGGGTACAGCGGTCCCCCCACACCGGTTTTCCGCCCGCCAGGCGGACATTGTCGAGGGGGCAGACGTCGACGCATCTGCCGCAGGAGATACAGTCGTCGGTGGTGGAAAACTTCTTGGCGCGGACAAACAGGGGGTAAAAGAGCCGGTTGACCAACCCGCTGTTGACCCGGTCGCCGAAGGAGACCTCTGGCGCGGGAAGATCCTCGCCGCCCTTGAGGAGGCGGGCCGCGCTCTCGATCACCCTGTCTGCCTTCTCCATCGCCCGCAGCGCCTCCTCCCTGGTCGGGGTGGTGAACAGGGCGAGGTAGTTTTCGGGCATCGCGATTTCCATGCAGCCGCGGTAGTTCATCCCCTTTTGGGCGCAGAGCTCCGCCAGGTATTGCCCCGCATTGCCGATGCTCCCGCCGCAGGTCATGGCAAAATAGAGCTCCGCGCTCCCGGCGAGGCGGGTGCGCTCCAGCCACCGCTGCAAAAGGCGGGGGATCCGCCAGGCATACGTCGGGGCCACGACCACCCAGGGGCGCTGGGAGCGCAACTCTGAAAAGTCGTCGCCCCGGATCGCCTCAAAGAGGTTCAGGACCTCGTCGTCGATCGCCCGCCCCAGCTTTTGGGCGACATACTCGCTGTTTCCCGTCCCCGAAAAATACAAAATCATCCTTCTTCCCCCTCCGATGGCGCGCCGATGTGCTGGATGCTCGAATAGACGCGGCCCACCAAATCGGCCATCTCTTTCCACCGCGTCTCGTCGGCGCTCAAATAGTAGTAGTGCTTCGTCCCCTCCCGGCGCATGGCGACGATGCCAGTCTCTTTCAATATCTTCAGGTGGTGGGAGACAGAAGGGCGGGTGAGGTGGGTTTTCTGGGCGATCTCCCCCACCCGGATCCCGGCCAAATCGCTCTCCAACAGCGCCAGCAAAAGGGACTGCCTCGTCTCGTCGCCGATCGCCGTAAAGGCATCCCGGCACCGCCGAAAGCCGTCGGCGAGCTGCCGGCAGGTTTCCTCGCACCCCTTTTCCATTTCCGATCCCCCCTATAAATAGCGCGCGTCCAGCGCCCGGTGAGGGGTCGACCGCAGATACTTGACGCCCGGATAGCCGAGCACCAGCGTCATGGCCACCCGTTTCCCCTTGGGGACGCCGAGCACCTGCTTTATCTTTCGCGAAACGCGGGCGGCCATGGTAAAAAAGCCGCTGTACAGCACGCCCAAGCCGTTTGCCTCTGCGACAAACTCCATATTCTGCGCGGCGAGGACGCCATTCGTCGGATCGTTTGCCAGGATGGCGATGGCGATCGGGGCGTGAAAGAAGAAAAAGTGATCGTCGATCCGGCTGTTCCTCGCCAGCGGGCTAAACCAGCCCGCGATCGGCCGCACCGCCCTGAACAGCTTGACCGCCATCCCCTCCACGCGGTCTTTTTCCCTGTCGAGGACAACGAAGGAGAGGTCCTGCGCATTCTTTGCCGTGTGGGTGAGCCGTCCCGCCTCTAAAACCTGTGCCAGCACCTCCCGCGGGATCTCCCTCTGCTGAAAGGTGCGGATGCTCCTGCGAAAGCGGATGGCGTCCAAAACGTCGTCGGGACAGAGGCGGACATCCCCCTTTTTCTCGATCTGTCCGTCCCCGCAGCCCACCATGGAAATGGCCTTTTGCGGGCAGACTGCCGAGCACTGCCCGCAAAAGATGCAGTCCTCCCCTATTGTGCCCGCTTTTTGACCGCTGACGGCAATGTTGCGGGCGACGCAGACCCGGCTGCACAGACCACACCCCACACAGCGTTCTGTGTCAATGAGCACCTGGCGCTGTTTCATCTCTCCCCACCCTTTCGTCAACCTTCTTTAACTGTTATAACAGAGAGGCAGGGGCAACGCAACATCGGTAAAGAAATTGGTTCCCATCCGGCCCAAAATGGGCTCGCTGTCACCCGACATCCCCCGCCAGGGCAGGTGTGGCTTTTCCACAGGAAGGGGATAAAGGCGTCGCCCAGACGGCAAATGGGGCGGCGGCACAGCCCTCTTGGCCGCGCCGCCGCCCCATATCCACTTCCGCGTTCCCCATTTGGGGGGCGCATGTTTTTGTCAGCTCTCCAGGGCAGGGCGGTAGTCCGGGTCCCGCCGCTTGAGGATAAAGTCGGCCAGGATCAGCTGGGCCATCCCCATATAGCTGTTGACATAGGCCAGGTAGAGCGAGCAGGCCAGCCGCACTCCAACGGCTGCCCACAGGCCGTAGCCCTCCGCCGCCATCCCCGCCAGTTCCGGCGGCACGATCCAGAGGATAAAGGAGAGGATGAGGACGATCACCTGTGCAAAGTTGTGGCGCATGGCCTTGCAGGAGGCCGCCACCGACTGCAGGGGGTCGCGCCGGGGCGACAGGGCCTGGCAGTACTTGGCCAGGAGGACAAAGAGGGAAAAGATGACCGCCAGCAGGGAGAAGATCGTCAGCACCAGCCCGGTGCCCAGCCCCCCAGTGCCCCGAACGGCCATCAGCCCGTCGGCCCGGCTCAGCAGGGCGGAAAAAAAGCTCATCAGCACGTCGGTGCAGAGGCCCAGGACCAGCGCCCGCCAAAGGCGGCCGGGGGCCGTGTAAAACCAAAAGAGGTCGGCCATGCGGGCCCGCTCCTCCTCCCGCACCCGCCAGAGGGCGCGCACAAACCCCAGCGAGAGGGGGAAGAGCAGCCATTTGACCGCCGGCGAGACCAGGGTCAGCCCCAGGGTCAATGCCTCCCCCTGGGGGAGAAAATAGCCCACCGCGCCCCCCGCTGTCACCAGGAGGGAGTAGACCAGCGCCACCAGATAGAGCCCCCTCTGGCCCCGGCAGAGCTCCTTCGCCTGCCGCTTGATCTCCTGTGTCAAAACAGACCCCTCCCCCGCGCCGCATCTGCGGCCGCAATGTAGTGAAAAGTATAGCACATCCGCCCGGCCCGGACAAGGTCTGCCCCAGACAGAGAGGGGGGGGGGGGGGGGGGGGGGGGCGCCCCCCCCGCCGGGGGCCCGG
>NZ_JBQHTP010000016.1:0-66707 GCF_052065655.1 Bittarella sp. HCP28S3_D9
CCCCCAAAGCGGGGCCCGGGCCTGTGGCCCGGCCCGCTCTTTTCAGCCGTACAAAATTTCAGCGATAAGGGGGGTGGAGACCAGAAACCCCTTGGGGGTCAGCCGGATGACCGGGCCGTCGATGTGCAACAGTCCTGGCTTTTCAAAGGGGCGGGCCCGCTCCAACAGCCCGTCCGGCAGCCCCGCGCGACCGGTGTCCAGCCCGGCGGCGGTGCGCAGCCGCAGCATGGCGTACTCCTCCCAGTCGGGCGTTCCCTCCCGCTGGAGCTGCTCCAGCCCCCCGCCCACAAAGGCCGCCCGGTCGGCCGGGTAGAAAAAGCGGGCGCCCCCCAACAGGGAGTGGGCCGCCGGGCCGATGCCAAGGTACTCCTCCAGGCTCCAGTACTTCTCGTTGTGGCGGCAAGCAAAGCCGGGCAGGGCAAAATTCGACACCTCGTACTGGCCGTAGCCCAGGGTGGAGAGGCGGGCCACACAGCTCTCGTACAGGTCGGCGGCGGTGTCGTCGTCGGGCAGCCGCAGCGCCTCCCCCATCTCCCCAAAGGGGGTGCCGGCCTCCACCTTTAAGATGTAGGCCGAGAGGTGCTGGGGCGCCGCCCGGCGGACAAAGTCCCCCATCCTTTCCAGGCTCTCCTCGCTCTGGCCGGGCAGGCCCAGCATAAAATCCAGCGAGAGGTTGGCAAACCCCACTTCCCGGGCGGCCTCTACACAGGCCATGGCCTCGGCGGCGGTGTGCAGCCGCCCCAGGGCCCGTAGCTCCCCCTCCACCGCCGACTGCACCCCCAGGGAGAGGCGGTTGAACCCCGCTTGGCGCAGGGCTCGCAGCTCCTCCCGCCCCACCGTGCCGGGGTTTACCTCCAGGGAGATCTCCGCCCCGGCGTCCAGCTGGAAACAGCGCCCCAGCTCTGCCAACACCCGCGGCAACTGCTGCCAGAGCAGGCTGGGGGTGCCGCCGCCGAAGTAGACGGTGTCCACCGCCCGCCGGCCCAGCCTCTCCCCCCAGAGGGAGATGTGGCGGCAGAGGGCGTCGGTGTACTCCTCCCATGCGGCCTCCCCGGCAGGGGCCGAGTAGAAGGCGCAGTAGTTGCACTTTCGCCTGCAAAAGGGGATGTGCAGGTACACCCCCAGCGGCCGGTCCTCCATCCTCGCTCCCCCTCTCGCCTCTCTCATCTCTTCTCCGCCCCGCAGTCGCTGCAGACCCTGTCGTGCAGGGAGACGACCCCGCCGCACCCGGGGCACCGCCAGCGGCGCGCCTCCTCTTGCAGCAGGGCGGCCGCCCCCTCCTCTGCCGCCGTCCGGCTGTTTTCAATCAAAGAGACCCGGTAGCGGGCGCGATAACTCCGATCCAGCCGCTTCACCTGCCGGCAGGGAAATAGGGGACAGGCCGCGCAGAGGCGCAGCCCCCGCCCTTCGGCGCAGGCCCGGATGGTGCAGCGGCGGCAGTGGGCGGGCATCCCTTCCCCGCCCTCCCGGCAGCCCCCGCAGGGCTGGGGGGAGAGGCAGTGCTTATAGCAGATCAGGCAGTTTGCCCCACAGGGTGCCAGCATCCCCTCGGGGATGGCAGTGGGCATCTTCATCTCGTTTCTCCCCTTACTGCCTGGGGCCCGCCCAACCAACCAGTGCGGGGCCCCGGGCAGACCACACGGCGCCTTTGGAGTCGCTGTCGAGCTTGAGCACCGCCATAAAGGCCTCCTGCGGGACCTCGACACTGCCCAGCTGGCGCATCCTCTTCTTACCCTCTTTCTGCTTTTCCAGCAGCTTTTTCTTGCGGGTGATGTCGCCGCCGTAGCACTTGGCGAGCACGTCCTTGCGCAGGGCCCGCACTGTCTCCCGGGCGATGATCTTCCCCCCCACCGCCGCCTGGATGGGCACCTCGAACATCTGGCGGGGGATGTGCTCCTTGAGTTTCTCGGTCATCCGCCGGGCGCGGGCATAGGCCTTGTCGGTGTGGACGATAAAGGAGAGGGCGTCCACCACCTCGCCGTTTAAGAGGATGTCCAACTTGACCAGCTTGGAGGGCTGGTAGCCCGACAGCTCGTAGTCCAGCGACGCGTAGCCCCGGGTGCGGGACTTGAGGGTGTCGAAAAAGTCGTAGATGATCTCGTTGAGGGGGAGCTCATAGCGGATGTCCACCCGGTTTTCGTCCACGTACTCCATGTTCTTAAAGACGCCCCGCTTCTCCTGGCACAGCTCCATGATGTTGCCCACGTACTCCGAGGGGGAGAAGATGCTGGCGTTGACAAAGGGCTCGTAGGCCTGGGCGATGGTGGCCGGGTCAGGGTAGTCCATGGGGTTGTCGATGACTTTGGCGGTGCCGTCGGTCAGCTCCACCTTGTAGACCACGCTGGGGGCGGTGGTGACCAGGTCCATATTGAACTCCCGCTCCAGCCGCTCCTGAATGACCTCCATGTGCAAAAGGCCCAAAAAGCCACAGCGAAAGCCAAAGCCCAGGGCGGCCGAGGTCTCCGCCTCAAAGGAGAGGGAGGCGTCGTTGAGCTTGAGCTTTTCCAGTGCGTCGCGCAGGTCGTTGTACTTGGCCCCATCGGCCGGGTAGAGGCCGGAAAAGACCATCGGCTGCACCTGTCGGTAGCCGTGCAGGGGTTCGGCTGCCCCGTTCTCGGCGGTGGTGACGGTGTCGCCCACCTGGGTGTCCTGCACATTTTTGATGCTGGCGGTGAGATAGCCCACCTCCCCGGCGCGCAGCCGGTCGCACTTCTCCATCTGGGTGGCCCGCAGGTAGCCCACCTCCACCACGTCGAACTCGGCGCCGGTGGCCATCATCCGGATGCGCTGGCCGGGGCGCACCTCCCCCTCCTTGACCCGGATGTAGACGATGACCCCCTTGTAGCTGTCGTAGAAGGAGTCGAAGATCAGCGCCTGCAGGGGGGCGCCCTCGTCCCCCTGGGGCGGGGGGATCAGCTTGACGATCTGGCGGAGCACCGCCTCGATGTTGGTCCCCATCTTGGCCGAGACCGCCGGCGCCTCGCTGGCATCGATGCCGATGAAGTTCTCGATCTCCTTCCCCACCCGCTCCACGTCGGCGGAGGGCAGGTCGATCTTGTTGATGACCGGCAGGATCTCCAGGTCGTGCTCCAGGGCCAGGTAGGTGTTGGCCAGGGTCTGGGCCTCGATGCCCTGGGTGGCGTCCACCACCAAAATGGCCCCCTCGCAGGCCGCCAGAGAGCGGGAGACCTCGTAGGTGAAGTCCACGTGCCCCGGAGTGTCGATGAGGTTGAGGGTGTAGACCTGCCCGTCCTCGGCCCGGTAGTCCAGCTTGACCGCCCGGGCCTTGATGGTGATGCCCCGCTCCCGCTCCAAATCCATGTTGTCCAGCAGCTGCTGGCTCATCTCCCGCTGGGCCACCGACTCGGTGGCTTCCAGCAGCCGGTCGGCAAGGGTGGACTTGCCGTGGTCGATGTGGGCGATGATGGAGAAGTTGCGGATGTTGTCGCGATAGCTCATGGATGTCCCCCTGTCCGTCGGCCGACCCCGGCCGACGCGTCAATGTCACTCAAATGACCGCCGCCCCACTTTTGGGTCAAAGGGCGAAGGCGGTGGTCGCAATGCGGTTATTATACCACGGCCGGGGGAGCCCAGGCAACGCCGCGCGGCCTTTTTTGCCAAAAAGGCGCCCCCCGGCAGAGCGGGGGGCGCGCACTCACAGCTGAAAGAGGGCGGCGACGAGCAGCCGCAGCCCCGAGGGGGCGACCTTCCAGAGGAGGGCCGCCCCTTCCTTTATATATGGGACCACGTCGATTTGGGGGATGGACACCGACCCGTGCACCATGCGGTAGGTGTTGAGATAGGCCACCCCCATGGCCAGGGTCACCATCAGCGCCGCCAGGGTGAGAACAAAGGCGGCCGCGTACTTTCTGGTTGCGCTCACAGCAGATGCTCCTTTTTCTTTTTCGTCCGCCCCGGCGCTCACGCCAAGGTCTTGAGGTATTCGGCCATCCCCTTGCCGATGAGCTGGCCCGAGTAGACCGCCTCCCCCAGGCTGTTGCCGTGCCCCCCCACCTCGATGAGGATACAGGCCGGGGCCAGGTCCTGGTTGTAAAAGCGGTAGTCAAAGAGGATGGGGCGCATGAAGTCGTTGTAGCTCTGGGCGAGGCTGGACTGCAAGTTGGCGGCAAAGCGCAGATTTTTTTCATAGTTGGGGATGGGGGTCTTGTCGCTGTTGCAGCCCACGATGAACATCACCTGGGCGGCCTTCTTCCCGTCGACGACAGTGGTGGGCTTGGCCCGGGTGCCGTCGGAATACTGAATGGCGTCCCGGTGCACGTCCAGCACCACCTGGATGCTGGGGTACTTTTTGAGGTAGCTCTGTATGGTCTCCCGGGAGCGGTCGTAGGCCCCGGTGTACTGGGGGTAGTCGTGCTGGGTTTTGTCCTGCACCGTCTTGATGCCGGCGGCGTTGAGCTGGCGGGCGATCTCCTCCCCCACCCGGGTGACGTTCTGGGCGTTGTCGGTGTTGCGGGAGCTGGCGTCCGGGTCGTAGTAGCCCAGGTCGTAGGGCTCGTAGCTCTCGGTGGCGTGGGTGTGGACGATCAGCACCTGGGGCTGGTCGCTGCCCAGCTGGATCTTGGCCCCGGGCCCGGTGCCCAGCAGCTCGGCGATCTGCCCGTCCGAGAGGCTGGTCTTGTTTTTGATGTAGGCCGACTGGTAGTTGACGCCGCTCTGGACCGCCAGGTCCACCGCCTCGGTGGGCATGGCCCCCTCGGGCTTTTGGGCGCCCTCCGGCGGGGTGTCCGCGGGGGCGGTGGTCTGGGGCAGCAGGGCGGAAAAGTCGGTCCAGCTCTCCCCCTTTTCCAGCACCGCGCCGCCCTCGCCGCTCTCCTCCGAGGGGACACCCCCCTCCAGCGACTGGACGATGGCCCGATTTTGGGCGGTCAGCCCCTGCCAGAGGGAGAGGATCTTGCCCAAATTGGCATAGCAGACGGCCAGCACCACCGTGCAGGCCGCCAGCACCATCTTCCACTTTTTCGGTCCCCGCCTTTTGGGAGGAGTTCTTGTCCTACTGCGCGCCATGCTGCACCTCCTACACGTCTGTTGGTACAGTATATGGCGCCCCCTTCACCAGTATGACCGGCCGGGAAACCGCCTATTCGCCCCTAGTCGGTGAGCAGGGCGATGTCCTCGGCCGAGAGGTGGGGTTGCAGCGCCCGGTTGACCGCCAGGGCCAGCACCTTGGAGATGCGGGCGATGATCTGGTCGATCTCCTTGCTGGTGACCATCATCCGGGAGCGCTCCTCCTCGATGTTCTCCTGGGTGTACTCCCGCACCAGGGTGCCCACGTCCACCACCGTCGGCACCCCCATGGCGACGACCGGGATGCCCAGGGTGTTCTGGGAGAGCTCGCTGCGGGCGTTGCCCACCCCCGAGCCGGGCACGATCCCCGCATCCGAGAGCTGTACGGTCCGCCCCAGCCGCTGGGTCGCCTTGGCCGCCAGGGCGTCGATCACCACCAGGGCCGCCGGGGCGGTGTCCCGCACCAGGGCGCGGGCGATCTCCTGCACCTCGACCCCGGTCTGCCCCAACACCCCCGGCGCCAGGGCGGACACCGGCCGAAAGGAGATGCCCATGGCCTTTTCCAGGGCCGGGCCGATGTGCCGCGTCGCCATCACCCCCTCCACCGCGCGGGGACCCACCGCGTCGGGGGTGATGGACGGGTTTCCCAGCCCCAGGACCAGCACGCCCCCCTTCTCGGGCAGGAGGCGCTTCAGGTGCTCCCCCAGCAGCTCTGCCAGGGCGGTGTTCTGCGCGGCGTCGTGGAGGAGGTTTGAAAAGCTGGCGGTGAGGTACTGCCCCACCGGCTTGCCGATGCGCTCGGCCGCCGCCTGGGTGCGGATGCGGGTGGTGGAGAGGGTGATCCCCCCCTCGACGGTCTCCTCCTGCTGCCAGTCGTCGGGGCCGAGGCCGGCGGCCATGTCCAGCCACTCGATGGCCAGGTCGGTGCGAATATCCATCTGCTGATCACTCCTTTTTGGCGGGGACTTGCCCCATACGGCGCGAAATCGAGATTTTTTCAAAAAAATCCTTGCAATCCCGCGGCAAAAATGCTAAGATAACTTGTACGATTCCATGCGAAGGAGGTGCGATTATGCCTAACATCAAGTCAGCTAAGAAGAGAGTCAAAGTCAACGAGGCCAAGAACCTGCGCAACAAGATGATCAAGTCCGCTCTGCGTTCCAGCATCAAGTCTGCCGAGATTGCCTTGGAGAAGAACAGCGAGAACAAAGCGGAGGTCGTTGGCAACGCCATCAAGAAGATCGATATGGCCGTGACCAAGGGCATTCTTCACAAGAACTGCGCTGCCAGGAAAAAATCCAGCCTCGCTCGCAAACTGAACGCCAGCGCGTAATGGTCTCTTTTTAGTGTGTGACGCAAAAGCAGTCCTCTTGGGGGGTCTGCTTTTTTATTGCCCTTTTTTCAAAGCGCCCCGCCCTCGCCCTCTCAAAGAGCGCCGGTCCCCCTCTCCCCCTGTGCAAGGGCGGAGGAAAGGGGGGCCGGCGCTCTCGGCGCAAAATCAGGCCTTGTCCTTGGGCTTGAAGATGAGGGCCACCAACAGGCCGAAGAACATGGCGGCAGTGATCCCCGCCGCCCCGGCCGTCAAGGGGCCGGTGAGCGCTCCCAGCAGGCCCTGGCTGTCCACGGCCTCTTTGGTGCCCTTGACCAGCAGGTTGCCAAAGCCCGACAGGGGGACAGTGGCCCCGGCCCCGGCGAAATCGGCCAGGGGCTGGTAGAGGCCCAGGGCCCCCAGCACCACGCCGGCGACCACAAACCCCACCAGGATGCGGGCGGGAGTCAATTTGGTCTTGTCCACCAAAATCTGGCCGATGACGCAGAGCAGACCGCCGACCACAAAGGCTTTCAGGTACTCCATCCTACTTCCCCCCTTTCCGGGCAGCGGGTTTGCCGGTGGGCTGGTCCCTGTCCGCCGAGATGTGCACCAGGTGGGCGATGCCGGGGACGCTCTCCCCCTGGGCGGAGCTGGTGGTGGAGAGGAGGGCGCCGGTGGCGATGAAGAGGATGTTGTCCAGCTCTCCCCGGGCAAACTTGCCCAGGATGAGGGAGCAGAGGACCGAGGCCGAACAGCCGCAGCCCGAGCCGCCGGCCTTGACGTCCTGGCTCTGCCGGTCGTAGATCAGCAGCCCGCAGTCGTTGTGCACCGGGGCGATGTCGATCTGGTCCAGCGCCAGCAGGTCGTAGAGGATGGAGCTGCCCACCTGCCCCAGGTCGCCGGTCAAAATCAGCTGGTAGTCGGTGGGGGCGGTGCCGGTGTCCTCCAAATAGGTCTTGATGGTGTCGGCCGCCGCGGGGGCCATGGCGGCGCCCATGTTGTTGGCGTCGGTGACCCCCAGGTCGACGATCTTGCCGATGGTCACGTGCCGGACCCGGGGGCCGCTGCCCTGGCCCGGGGCCGCCACCACCACGCAGCCGCCGGCGGTGGCGGTCCACTGGGCAGTGGGGGTGCGCTGGCCGCCGTATTCCAGCGGCAGGCGAAACTGCCGCTCGGCGGTGCAGAAGTGGGACGAGGCCACGGCCGCACAGCGGTCGGCGCAGCCGCTGGCGGCAAAGATGCTGGCCAGCGACAGGCTCTCGGCCATGGTGGAACAGGCCCCGTAGAGGCCAATGAGGGGGATGCCGAACTCCCGCAGACCGAAGCTGGAGGCAATGCACTGGTTGAGCAGGTCCCCGGCAAAGACGTAGTCGATGTCGCTGTTTTGCAGCCCCGCCTTTTCCAGCGCCAGGGCGACCGCCTTTTTCTGGATGGCGCTCTCCGCCTTCTCCCAGGTCTTTTCGCCGAAGCTGGTGTCCCCGGTCACAAAGTCGAACTCCTGTGAGAGGGGGCCCTCCATTTCCCGTTTGCCCGCCACCGACGCCCACTGGATCAGGGCTGGGGCGGATTCCAAGGCCAGGGTCCTCTGGCCGATTTTTTTGATCATCTTATCTCCTCCAAACGCATCAGGCAACCAGGCCCATCAGGTAGTAGATCACTCCGTAGATCACCGCCGCCGAGACCCCGTAGACGATGACCGGCCCCGAGATGACAAAGAGCTTGGCCCCCAGGCCCAGCACCATCCCCTCGCTCTTGAACTCCAGGGCGGGGCTGACCACGGCGTTGGCAAAGCCGGTGATGGGCACCAGGGTGCCGGCGCCGGCGCGGTTGGCGATCTTGTCGTAGAGGCTAAGGCCGGTGAGCAGGGCACTCAAAAAGACCAGGCTCACCGAGGTGAGGGTGGCGGCGGTGAGCTTGTCCGCCCCCCAGTACCCGTAGAGGCCGATGAGCGCCTGGCCCAGGGTGCAGATGGCCCCGCCCACCACAAACGCCCAGACGCAGTCTTTGAAGAGGCTGCTGTTGGGCGAATATTTTTTGACCATTTTATCGTATTCCATATTGGACAGTTGCATTTGGCATTCCTCCCTTTGCGATAGTGTTTCTTGCCGCTTGGAGATTTATGCCGCTTGTTTTTGTGGCAAAATATGCTACAATGTAACAATAGCAGCGGGCAAGCAAGCCCGCCGTGCCGCCGGCAAGGCGGCTCTCTGGATGTCTTACAAGGGGGAAACGGGTTCCATGAAAAAATACCTTCGCGCCCGCCTGGGCCGATTCGCCGCCATCGCGGCGGTTGCACTCTGCGCCCTGGGGCTGCTCACCGGCTGCGGCGACACCTATTACGACTACGACGGCAGCGGCTACTTCACCAGCGCCGACGGCTATATGCGCGTGGCCTATCAGGAGCACTTTCAGCAGCTCTCCAGCGTGGACAAAAACGCCATCGGCCTGGACTGGGTCGACGAAAAGGTCAATCTGCAGATCGTCCGCTACCGCAAGGACGACGAGATGTTCACCGAGCGCAGCGTCAAGACTCTGGACCAGTTCATCGAGCTGTACTACGCCAACGGGCTGGAATACCTGCACAAGTATTCGACCTTCGGCGACCTGCAGGAGTTCACCTTTGAACATTTTGACGCCGCCAAAGGCTATGACGTCGACACCGAAAAGGACGGCAAAAAGGTGGCCAGCCGCATCTACTATTTAGAGGATGCAAAAAACTTCTACGTCCTCTACCTCAATGGCGACCCCGAGCACTACAGGGCGCACTTCGAGGTGCTCGACGCCATCTGCCACACCCTGGAAGTGGTTCCCCGCGACCAGGTGAAATAGCGAACCGGCGCCCATTCCGCCCCTCTTCTCTGCAAGAGGGGCGGTTTTTTGCGCGCATTTTTGAGCGGGCGGCGGGCGCGAAACAACCCGCGGCGGGCGCATATCTCACCAGTTGGCTGTCAAGACTACTGTCGGAGGTGAAAAACATGCAAAACCCACGCTACAACCAGCCCCGCCTGAAAAAATGGCTTCGGGGCAAGGGGTTCTACGTCGCTCTGGCGGTCTGTCTGCTGGGGGCCGGGCTGGCCTCCTGGGCGCTGATTCAAAACGCCGTTCAGAGCGGCGACCCCCAAAGTCAAATCAACCAGGAGGTGCCCTCATGGGACTCATCCGATACAGAGGTGGTGGAAAAGCCGGTGACCTCTCAACCCAAGTCGTCCTCCGCCGCGTCGAACTCGCAAAGTACCTCGTCCTCGCAGGGGCAGGGATCCTCTTCTTCGCCCGCTTCTGCCGGGCAGCAAAGCGAACCCGCGTCGCAGCAGACTGCGTCCAGTGGGGTCTTTGTCTCGCCCATCTCTGGCGAGACCGTTAACCCCTTTTCTGACGGCAAGGTGATCAAGGACCAGACCCTGGGCGACTGGCGCACCCACAACGGCATCGACATCAAGGCCGAGGCCGGGGCCCAGGTCAAAGCCTGCCAAAACGGCAAGGTGACCTCGGTGCGGGACGACGACATCTGGGGCACCGTGGTGGAGATCCAGTTTGAGGGCGGCGCCACCGGCATCTACAAGTCCCTGTCCCAAAAGGTCACCGTCAAAGAGGGGCAGACCCTCAAGAGCGGCGACGTCATCGGCACGGTGGCCCAGTCCATCCCCGGGGAGAGCAAGCTCGGCACCCACCTGCACTTTGAGCTCAAAAAAGACGGCGCTTACGTGGACCCCGCAGCTTATTTCTCCAAATAACTCCGGCTGTCCCCCCGCTATTTTTTGTGCACAGAAAACAGCGAATCATACTGCCCTTTTTAAAAAGAGAGGCCTGTCAGCTGACAGGCCTCTCTTTTTTGTCGCAGTGTGGAGGGAGGGGGGTCACTCCTCCTCTTCCTTTAGCACCTGGTATTTGTGTCGGGTGGCAAGGCCCCCCCGGATATGCCGCTCCTGCTTGTTGATCTCCAACACCTTTTTGACCTCTCGACAGAGGGCGGGGTTGAGCTTTTTCAACCGGTCGGACACATCCTTGTGCACCGTGGACTTGCTCACCCCAAAGGCCTTGGCCGCATGCCGCACCGTCGTCTTGTTCTCCACAATAAAGTTGCCCAGCGAGATGGCCCGCTCTTCCACATTCCCCTTCACGCACTCACCCTCTCACGGCTCTCGTTGGCCGTCGCGTCAATATTGGTACATCTCTATGCCCAGAGGGATACAATCATTCCCGAAGCCGCCGGATTCTCCCATTTGACGAAAAAAAGCCTTTACGGTATAATATTAAAAGAAAAGATCGTATGCGTTTTCGTTCAAAAAAAAGCACCCTTTAATCGGCACAAAAAAAGCCAGTTTGGCCAAAAACCGAGTGGCTTTTTGTGCCTTTTTTACAGAACTTTTTTGCGAACGAAAAACCATAATTTGTAAATCAGTTTAGCTTTTATTTTGTTGGGGGTTTTCATATGGACAACACTGAAAATCTCGCGCAGGGGACCGATTCGCAGAGGCTCTCGCCCGCGCCTGCGTTTTCGGCTGCACGATCCCCTCGCCTCACCCCCACTCAGCGCGTGTATGCGGCATTCAAGCGCCTGTTGGACATCCTCCTCTCAGCTGTGGCCCTGATCCTCCTTTGTCCGCTGCTGCTTCTCACCGCACTGGCGGTCAGGCTCGACTCCAGGGGACCCGCCATCTTCCGCCAGAAGCGGGTGGGAAAGGACGGGAAGGTCTTTTGCGTCTACAAATTCCGCTCCATGAGCACCGAAGCGCCCAAAAATGTGGCCACGGCAGAGCTGAAAAATGCCACCGAGTACATCACCCGGGTGGGCAAGGTGCTGCGGCGCACCAGTCTTGACGAGCTGCCCCAGCTGTGGAACGTGCTGCGGGGCGACATGAGTTTGGTCGGCCCCCGCCCCCTGGTGGTGACCGAGTCCTACACCCATCAACTGCGCCACAGCTTCGGGGTCTACCAGCTGCGCCCGGGGATCACCGGCCTTGCCCAGACCAACGGCCGCGACCTGGTGGACGACGACAAAAAGGTGGCCATGGACTGTGAGTACCTGCGCCACTTCTCCCTCTGGCAGGACTTAAAGATCCTCTTTATGACCGTCTATGTGGTTTTCACCCGCAAAAACTACGCCGAGGGGGACGAGGTATCCGCCCCCACCACCGCTGTCCCCGCACAGGAGGAGTCTGTCTCCCAGAAACGGGTCTCTTGATTCGTTTGCCGCTTTGGCGAAAAATGTCGAATGAGCTTTCATTGACTTGTCCAATTTGTCACATGTTTTATAAAAAATTGAACAAATTTGCAAATCCCCTTGAATCGTTCATATCTGCGTAGTATTATGTAGAAACTGAACGATTTAGGGGGATTTTATTTTGCGTTTGCTTAAACGAGTGGGTATTTTGTGCTGTGCGCTCTCCCTCTGTCTACTTCCGCTGACAGGGTGTGGGCGTTCAAATACATCTCCAAAATCAGGTGTTGTCATCTACTCCTCTATGGAGGATTACCGCAACATCGAGTTGGAAAAACAGCTCAAAGAGAAGTTCCCCGACTTAAAGGTCACTGTGCAGCAGATCGCGACCGGGAACAGCGCCGCCAAAATCAAGGCGGAGGGCACCAACACCGAGGCCGACATCGTCCTGGGGATGGAGACCGCCTCGATCGAGCAGATCTGTGACTCCCTGGCGGACTTGAGCACCATTGACGTCTCCACCGACCGGTACCTGCCCGGGGTCAATGGCGCCGACTCCCGCTACCTCATCTGGGAAAAATTCGAGGGTGCCTTTATTGTCAACACCGATGTTTTGGCGGAAAAGGGACTTCCCGAACCCCACAGCTATGAAGACCTCTGCAACCCCATCTACAAAAATCAGATCATCATGCCCAATCCCAAAACCTCCAGCACCGGCTATATGTTCTTAAATCAGTGGTACAACGATATGGGACCCCAAGAAGCCATGTCCTATGTGGGCCGGATGCAGGTCAATATTCGCCAATTTACCCAATCGGGGTCAGGGCCCATCAAGGTGCTCAATCAGGGAGAGGCCGCCATCGGCCTGGGCATGGTCTTCCAGGCAGCCGAACAGATCACCAAGGGGGCGCCCTTAAAAATCATCGCCCCCGCAGAGGGAACGCCCTACAACACCACCAGTTTCGGCATCATCAAGGGGCGCGAGACAAATCCCGACGTACAGGCGGTCTTCCGCTTTCTCAACGAGGAATTTTCTCCCTATGACAAGGCCTATTTCAGTCCCGGCAAGATCCTCAAAGACCAGGAGCTGAAACTGCCCAACTACCCCGCCGACCTCCCCTCCGGCAACATGTCCACCATCGCCGACTCGGCCCTCAAGATGGAGCTGCTGGACGGGTGGTATTACTCGTAAACAAAGAGAAGAAAAAGAGGAATTGCTATGGGAACCAAACTGTCCATCGAACACCTGTCCAAGTCATTCGGCGGCAAGCCGGTGCTGGAAGACGTCAGCTTCGCCGTCAACGACGGCGAGTTTCTCTCCATCCTAGGGGCCTCTGGCTGCGGAAAGACCACCCTGCTGCGCATCCTCATCGGCATCGAGGGATTTGACGGGGGAAGCATCTACAAGGACGGAAGGGATATCTCTTCGGCCCACCCGTCCGATCGGGGGATGGGGATTGTCTTCCAAAACTATGCCCTATTCCCCAACATGACCGTCCTGCAAAATGTCATGTACGCCCTGAAATTCGACCCAGCCAGACGGGAACAGGCCCGCGACATTGCCCTGGACATCATCGAGAAGGTGGGCCTCAGCGAACAGCTGAACAAAAAGCCGCACAAGCTCTCGGGCGGGCAGCAGCAGCGGGTGGCCATCGCCCGCACCCTGGCCCTCAGCCCCGACATCGTCCTCTTCGACGAGCCCATGTCGGCCCTGGACGCCGCCAACCGCCTCACCCTGCGGCGGGAGATCAAAGACATTCAAGCCAAATTCGGGATCACCATGATCTACGTCACCCACGACCAGGAGGAGGCCTTCTCCATGTCCGACCGCATCATGGTGATGGAGGGCGGCAAAATCCTGCAGCTGGACACCCCGAAAGAGGTCTACCACCACCCCGCCAACGATTTTGTTCACAGCTTTGTGACCGTCCACCTGGAGGAGAAGATCCGCTCCATCCAGGAGAGCGCCGGGGTGTAGGGATATGGCAAAAAGTCGCATGTTTTCCAAATCCGTCAAATTCCTTCTGATTGCTTTTTTCGCCATCACCGTCTTTCTCCCCCTGGCCGCCATGTTCAGCAAGGTCAAGCTCAGCGCCATCGGCGGCATCCTCAAAAATCCTCAGTTTGGAAAGACCGTCCTCAACTCCCTGTCGGTCACCCTGGCGGCCACCGTTCTTTCGGTGCTGATCGCCTATCTGCTGGCCCTGGCGGTCAACCGCAGCCGCATCCCCTGCAAACGGCTCATCACCGTTTTGGCCACCCTGCCCATGCTCATCCCCTCCATCTCCCACGGCCTGGGGCTCACCAACCTCTTTGGCTACAATGGCCTCTTCACCAAGCTGTTGGGGGTGGAGAGCGGCCTCTACGGGTTCACCGGCATCCTTCTGGGGTCCATCCTCTACTCCTTCCCTGTGGCCTTTTTGATGCTTTCGGACGCCATGAAATACGTGGACGCCACCCCTTATGAGGCGGCAGAGGTGCTGGGTGTCCCCCCTGTCAACCGCTTCTTCACCGTCACCATGTACTACATGAAACGCCCCCTCGTCTCCGCCGTCTTTGCGGTCTTCACCATGGTCTTTACCGACTACGGCGTCCCCCTGGCGGTGGGCGGCCGCTTCATGACCCTGCCGGTCTACCTCTACACCGAGGTCATCGGCCTGCTCAACTTCTCCAAGGGCGCCTTTATCGGCTTTATCCTCCTCCTACCCGCAGTCATCACCTTTTTGCTGGATCTGCGCAAGAAGGAGAGCGAGGGGCTGGGGTTTGCCACCAAGCGGCTGCACGTCAAGAAAAACCGGTTGCGGGATACCCTTTTGGGGGTCTTCTGCATTCTGGTCATTGGCTTTGTGCTGCTGGTCATCGGCTCGTTCGCCGTCATGACTGTTCTCACCAAATACCCCTATGACTTGACCTTCACCTGGTCGCACGTCCAGACGGTCTTTTCCCGGGGAATGGGGGGTTACTTCCGCAACTCCCTCATCATCTCCCTGCTGGTGGCAGCCATCGGCACGGTGGTGGGCTACGTCACCGCCTACACCACCGCCCGCACCAAAAACGCCCTCGTCTCCAAGGTGCTCCACTTGACCGCCATCGCCTCCCTGGCCATTCCCGGCATCGTCTTGGGTCTGGGATATGTCATCTGCTTCAGCAACAGCTTTTTAAAGGGTACCCTGCTCATTTTGGTGTTTGTCAACATCATCCACTTCTTCTCTTCCCCCTATATGATGGCCCACAACGCCATGAAAAAGCTCAACCCCAACTTTGAGGACGTGGGCAAAACCCTGGGGATCGGTCGGGTGCGGCTGCTCTGGAACGTCTTTGTCCCCTGCACTCTGGACACCATCGCCGAGATGTTCGGCTACTTCTTTGTCAACTCGATGATCACCATCTCCGCCGTGGCCTTCCTGTACAGCTCCCAGACCATGCCCCTCTCCCTGATGATCAACCAGATGGAGAGCAGCATGATGTTTGAGGCCGCCGCCTTTATCTCCCTGGTCATCCTCCTGTCGAATGTTGTTGCAAAAGGGGTCATCTCTCTGGTAAAATCGTACTGCAAGCGCCAATACGCCAAGTAAAGAATAAAGGAACGCTGTTCATGAACATCAAAAAAAACGAGTTTGAAATCCTCTCCTACATCGAGCGGGAGGGGGGTAAAAAGCTGCCCCAGCGAAAAATCGCAGACGACACTATGCTCTCCCTGGGGATGGTCAACAAATCCCTGGCCGAGCTGGGGGAGATGGGCCTGATCCGCCAGACCGATAAAAAGGAGCTGCAGATCACCAAACTGGGGATGGAGGCGCTGGAGCCCTACCGGGTCAAGCGCGCCGTCATCATCGCCGCCGGCTTTGGCTCGCGGATGGTCCCCATCACCCTCAACACCCCCAAACCCCTGGTCCGTGTTCACGGGAAGATGATCATTGAAACCCTTCTGGACGCCATTGTCGAGGCGGGCATCCCCGAAATCGTGGTGGTGAGAGGCTATCTGTGGGAGCAATTTGACAGCCTTCTTCACAAATACCCCCAGATCCGCTTTGTCTACAACCCCCTCTTCAACGAGTCCAACAACATCTCCTCGGCCTACCTGGCCAAAGACCTGCTGCAAAACGCCTATGTCTGCGAGGCCGACCTGCTGCTGAGCAACCCCCGGCTGATCCGCAAGTACGAGTACTCCTCCAACTACCTGGGGATGTTCAAGGAGTACACCGACGACTGGTGCTTTGAAGTCAAGCGGGGCAAGATCCGCCAGCTGATGGTGGGGGGCCGCAACTGCTACCACATGTACGGCATCTCCTACTGGGACCAAAAAGACGGCGCCCAGCTCTGCCACGACCTGGAAGAGACCTTTCAGATGCCCGGCGGCAAGGAGAAATACTGGGATGAGGTCGCCCTGCGCGTCTTCTCCAAAAACTACGCGGTCGACGTCCGCCCCTGCTTTGAAGGGGACATCGTCGAAATCGACACCTTCAACGAGCTCAAGCAAATCGACCCGGTCTACAACATGTAACCCTACCTGCAAAAGCCCCCGGCAGACAGCTGTCTGCCGGGGGCTTTTTCGTTCACGCTCACATGTAATAGAGATTTTCCGAGGGGAACTCGGGGTCGCTGGTCACGTCCATCCCCAACTTCTTGTAGACCTGTTCATCGCTCTGGCTCAAGATGGCGGTGGTGTGGGCCTGGCACCCCTGCAGGAGGGAGAGCTTGTCCAGCGCCGCCTGGGCCACCGGGTTGGTGGCGGCGCAGACGCTCAGGGCCATGAGGATCTCCTCGCAGCTGAGGGCGGTGCGCCGGCTGTGCAGGGTCCCCCTCTTGAGGTTGATGATGGGCTGCAGGATCATGGGGGAGAGGAGGTGGATCTCGTCTGCCAGATGGGCCAGGTACTTGATGGCGTTGAGGACGGCCGCCGCCGACCCGCTCATCATCTCGCTGGACTTGCCGGTGATGATCTTGCCGTCAGCCAGTTCGATGGCGGCCACCGAGCAGCTCTCCCCCTCGGGCAGATCGGCATTTTTCAGGGCCCCGTACTTGCGGGCCCCCACCACTACCGTGCGGTCCTCCGGCTTGAGGTTGGCCGCCTTCATGATGGCGTCCATCCGGTGGAAGGTCTCCTGATCGAGGGTCCCCTTCTTGTACTCGCAGGCGGTCTTGAAGTAGCGGCGGATGATCTCCTGACGGGAGGCCTCCTTCACCACCTCGTCGTCGGTGATGCCAAAGCCCACCCGGTTGACCCCCATGTCAGTGGGGGAGCGGTAGAGCTGGCTGCCGGTGATCTTTTCGATGATCCGGCTGATGACCGGGAACATCTCCATATCCCGGTTGTAGTTGACCGCCAGCACGCCGTAGGCGTCGTAGTGGAAGGAGTCGATCATGTTGACGTCCTTCAAATCCACAGTGGCGGCCTCGTAGGCCACGTTGAGGGGGTGTTTCAGGGGGACGTTCCAGACGGGGAAGGTCTCGAATTTGGAGTAGCTGGCGGGCTGCCCCCGGCGGTAGTCGTGGTAAAGCTGGGAGAGACAGGTGGCCAGCTTGCCGCTGCCCGGCCCGGGGCCGGTGACCACCACAATGGGCTTTTGGGTCTCGATATAGGGGTTGGCGCCGTACCCCTCGTCGCTGACGATGGTGTCCACATCGGTGGGGTAGCCCTTGGTGGCCCGGTGGATATAGGTCTTGATCCCCCGACGGTTGAGCTTGTTCATGAACTGGGTGGCCGCAGGCTGCTGCTCGTAGCGGGTGATGACCACGCTGTTGATGTCCAGCTGGTAGGAGCGCAGGTCGTCGATGAGGCGGAACACCTCCATGTCGTAGGTGATGTTGAAATCCGCCCGCACCTTGTTGCGCTCGATGTCGCCGGCGTAGACGCAGATGACCACCTCTACCTGGTCCTTCATCTTCTCCAGCAGCTTCAGCTTGGCGTTGGGGTCGTACCCCGGCAGCACCCGCTTGGCGTGCATGTCCTCCATCAACTTGCCGCCGAACTCCAAATAGAGTTTCTCACAGCTGTTGACCCGCTCCAAAATGAATTCTGACTGTTCCCGCAGGTATTTCTCGTGGTCAAACCCCTGTTTCATAGCCCGTCTCCCCTCCATCATTTTTGCAATCACGTTGTCTATTCTATCATCGGCCCACACAAAAGTAAAGGCGGTATCGCCGAGTCGAAACCGCCTTTTTTCCTATTGTCCCTCCCTGCCCAGGAAGGCCGCGCCGATGATCCCGGCGTCGTTCCCCAAGGCCGCGGGGAGGACGCGAGTGTTCTGGGGGGAGTGGCGGGACATCACCACCCGCAGCGCCCGCTCCCGGATGGGGCCCACCAGCCGCTCCCCCTCCCGGGAGATGCCGCCGCCGATGGCGATCACCTCGGGCTGAAGGAGGTTGATGACATTGGCCACCCCGCAGGCAAAGTCGTCTATATAGCGCTCGAGCACCGCCTGGGCCGCCGCGTCGCCCCGGTCGGCCGCCTGAAAGGCCGTCCGCCCCGAGACCCTGTCCAGCCCGCCACAAAGCTGCCAGAGGAGGGAATCCGGCGCCCCCTCCATGGCTTCGCGGGTGGTCTGGATGAGGCCGGTGGCGGAGCAGTAGGCCTCCATGCAGCCCTCTCTGCCGCAGGTGCAACGCCTCCCCCCGACGCGGATGACCATGTGCCCCAGCTCGGCCCCACCGTAGCGAAAGCCCGACCAGATCTTCCCGCCCAGGATGATCCCCCCGCCGATGCCGGTGCCGATGGTGATCATCACCAGGCTGTCGGCATCCCGGCCCACCCCGGCCAAAAACTCGCCGTAGGCGGCGGCGTTGGCGTCGTTGTCCACGTAGACCGGTTTGCCGGTGAGCGCCTGCAGCAGTTGCCGCACCGGCACCCCCTGAAAGCCCAGATTGGCCGCCAGCTCCACCTGGCCGGCCGCCTTGTCGATCACCCCGGGGGAGCCCACGCCGATCCAGTCGATCGCCCCCTCCGCGAGGCCGGCCGCCGCCACCGCCTGGCGGTAGACGGCCGCCATGTCGGCGCAGATCTCCTCCGCCGGGCGAGGCGCCCTCGTCTTGGTCTCCGCCTTGGCGAGGATTTGGTAGTGCTCATCCACCACCCCCGCCACAATGTTGGTCCCTCCCAGATCGATCCCCACATAGTAGGCCATGTCGCTTCCGTCCTTTCCCCGGGGCCGTCGTCGACCCCGCTCTCTCCCCTTCCCCCTGCCCGACGGCAGAGAAAGGGCGCGCCGCAGAGGATTCCCGCGACGCCTCTTTTCCCTCTATTATAGAGAAAAACGCGCCCCGCCACAACCGGCTGTCGGCGCGTTTTTCATAAACTGCCAGCCCGGCAGTCAGATTTTCTTGATGAGGGCCATATAGCCGTCCTCTACAGTGGGCTCAGCCGGCCGCCCCTCTTTTACTGGGGTGGGGGCCAAAACCCGGAGCAGGGTCCCCTCCTCCCCTTCCAGCCGCTTTTCCACAAAGCTGCCCGCCGGCAGCTGCGCCGCCTCGGGGAGTAAAAACACCTTCCCGCGGGCCTTTTCCCGCACCTCGGCGTCGGTGCCGGAGGCGATGATTTCACCGCCGTCCATCACCAGGATGTGGTCGCACACAGCCTCCACGTCCTCCACAATGTGGGTGGAAATCAGGATGGTCCGCCCGTCCTTGATGGAGGAGACGATATTTTTGAAGCGCATCCGCTCCTCCGGGTCGAGACCGGCAGTGGGTTCGTCAAAGAGGATCACATCTGGCTCCCCCAACACCGCCTGGGCAATTCCCAACCGTCGGATCATCCCGCCCGAAAGGGCCCCCACCCGGTCCCCTGCCCGCTCGGTGAGGTTGACCACCTCCAGGCTCTTTTCAATGGCCGCCCGCTGCCCCTCTCGGGGGATATTTTTGAGGGTGGCGAAATACTCCAGCATGTTGTAGACCTTCAGCTCTTTGAAGAGGCCGAACTTCTGGGGCAGATAGCCGATGCGACCGGCAATGCCACCGTCCTTTGCCACATCTTTGCCGTCAAAGAGGATCTGCCCGCCCTGCAGGCCGTAGAGGCCGACAACACAGCGCATCAGGGTGGTTTTCCCGCGCCGTTGGGGCCCAAGAGGCCGTAAACCCCCTCGCCGATCTCGCAGGAGACCTCCCGCAAAACCTGTCTTTTTCGGAAATTTTTGCAGACGCCGCACAGCTGCAGCATATCTATCCCCCCTAAAAGGTGATTGGAGCGGGCGACAAGTCTCACAAGTGCCTTTCCTTTGGCTTTATCATACCACTTCAGCGGGCAGGCGGGCGGCGAACAGCCCCAATTCTCCCATTTGACGGTTTTGATGGGAAGCGATTGGCGCTTTTTCCCAAGAAAAAGGGAGCAAGAGAGAGCGCCTGGGGCATTTCTGTCCCAGGCGCTCTCTCTTGCAGTCTTATACCAAACCGCGGCGTCTCTACTGAAAGCGCGATCGGTCTGGAACTCCAGTATAGCCTTCTCCATTCATTTCTGTCAATCATTTTTCATAAAAAACAGGGAAAAATGAAAATTTTGACCAAAAACGGTTAGACAGTCTCACATTTTGACCCTTTTCCAATGTCTTTTTGCCCTAGTTCACACCATTTTAACAAAATGCGGTCGCTGGGATCACACGGGGCGTCGACCGGCGTTCACAGGCCAATTGGGTTAAAAAGGGAAGCTTTTGCCGCACAGACCGGCAGCGGACGACAGCAAAAGGGCCGTCGGCACCTCGCCCCCCGGCACTGCAACACGCAAACACGGCGACGCAGCGACCGCACTCGCAGCCACTGTGTCGCCGTGTTTCACTGTGCCTATGTCGGCAATGAGGTAGGGCCGAACAGAGCAAATGGTCTGGGAGACCGGGGAGGGCCCGTCAGCTGAGGAGGGCGCCCCCCTCGGCAGACAGCTCCTCAAAAAAGCCGTTGACCTGCTCCAGCAGCCGGGTAAAGGCAGGCAGGTCGCTGGGTTCCAACCCCTGGGTGACCCGCGCCACCAGCCGCTGGTGAAACTCGCTGTGCAGCCGGCAGACCTCCCTCCCGGCGTCGGTGAGGGAGATATTGACCACCCGCCGGTCGACGCCGTCGCGCGCTTTGACCGCCAGCCCCTTGCGGCAGAGCCGCTCCGCCGAGGCGGTGAGGGTGGGGAGGGTGACCCCCAGGCTCTCGGCCACGTCCCCCATCCGCCGCGACCCCTCGGGCCCGATCTGGTCGAGGATGTGGATCTCGGTGATGGTCACCCGCCGGTCCTTGAGGGCGCTGTGGACAAACCCCTCCTCCACCGAGAGGATATTTTGAAAGATGGCGGTCAAAAAGTGGTTGATCTGCTGGGAACAGGGCACCCGCTCCCCTCCTCTCTCTGTTGGGTGTGGCCGTTTTAGGCCTGCTCGTCGAGAAACTTCTGCACGTCGGCCGCAGTCTGCAGATTTTTCACCTTCATCTCCCGGCTGATGCGGCGGCCGTTGCCGGTGAGCACCTTGCCGGGGCCGCACTCGGCCCCCAGCAGGTGGCCGTCGCGCACCAGGTTCTCCACCGTCTTGACCCACTGCACCGGGCCCTTCATCTGCTGGGCCAGATGGGCGCGCAGGTCAGCGCCGGCGGGGATGGGCTCCCCGGTGCCGTTGGCGTAGACCGGCAGGGCCGGGTCGGTGAAGGCAAACCCCTCCAGCTCGGCGTAGAGGGCGTCGGAGGCGGGCTCCATGTACCGGGTGTGGAAGGCCCCGCTGACCTTGAGGGGCACCGTGCGGGAGGCCCCCGCCTCGGCACAGCGGGCGCAGGCCGCCTCCACCGCCGCCGGGTCGCCGGCAATCACTGTCTGCGCCGGGGAGTTGAAGTTCACCGGCAGCACATACCCCTCGATCTGCCGGCAGCAGTCGGCGATCTGTTCGGGGGTCAGCCCCATGACAGCGACCATGGCGCCGCCCTGGGCGGCAGCCGCCTCCCCCATCAGGCGGCCGCGGGCGGCCACCAGGGCAAAGCCCTGTTCCAGGGTGCAGGCCCCGGCGGCGCAGAGGGCGCTGCACTCGCCCAGGGAGAAGCCGGCCGCCGCCTCAAAGGCGACCCCTCTCGCCCGCAGCACCTCGGTCACCGCCATCGAGTGGGCGAAGATGGCGAGCTGGGCGTTCTCGGTCTTGGCCAGGGTGGCCTCGTTCCCCTCGAAGCAGAGGGCGGCCAGGTCGCGGCCGGTGACCTGGCTGCCCAGGTCAAAGACCGCCTTTGCCTCGGGGTAGGCCTGGCAGAGGTCCTGCCCCATGCCAGTGAATTGGGCGCCCTGTCCGGGGAACAGCAGGGTGATTTGACTCATCGTTCATTCCTCCTATTATAAAAGGGGAGCCGGCGCTGCGACCGGCCGGCCCGCCTTTCCCCACAGCCCCCTGCAGAGGGCGGCAACAAGGCCCTTTTGGCAGCGGGGATCGGGAAAAAGTTGACAAACACTGTGGCCCCCATTATAATGAAAAACAATTAGTTTGTCAATCGAAGCATTTTTCGCGCCGCCGCGGTTGCCGGGAAATGTAAATTTTTTTTGCATCTTTTCGCGCAACCGGTACTGCCTCTGCCAATTTTATGGTAGAATGAAAAGAGGTTTTGCCGCCGGGAATCGCCCGGGGCGGCCCCGTTTCCCACCGCCAGTCGGCGGGGCGGGTGGACAAACCGATCATCCAGAAGAAACGAGGGTTTTGAGAATGGAACACGAGAATAAGCGCCCCCTGGCGCTGGTCACCGGCGGCTCCCGCGGAATCGGCGCCGCCATCTGCAAGCGGCTGGCGAAAGAGGGGTTTGACCTCATCATCAACAGCATCTCCCAGGAGGAGCTGGACCTGCCGGTCTCCCGGGAGACCATTGAGGCCTGCGAGGCGGCGGGCGCAAAGGTCGTCGCCAAGCCCTGGGACGTCTCCGACTACGGCGCCTGTGAGCAGGCGGTGGAGGAGATCACCGCCGAGCACGGGCCGGTGGCGGTGCTGGTCAACAACGCCGGCATCACCAAGGACGGGCTGCTGCTGCGGATGAAGCCGGAGCAGTTCTCGGCCGTCCTCAACGTCAACCTCTACTCGGCCTTTTACATGAGCAAACTCTGCGCCAAGGGGATGACCCGGGCCCGCCGGGGGAAGATCGTCAACATCTCCTCGGTGGCCGGGGTGTACGGCAACGCCGGCCAGGCCAACTACGCCTCCTCCAAGGCGGGGCTCATCGGCCTGACCAAGACCATCTCCAAGGAGCTGGGCAGCCGGAACATCACCTGCAACGCGGTGGCCCCTGGCTTCATCGAGACCGCCATGACCCAGACCCTGCCCGAAAAGGTGGTGGAGGGGGCCAAAGCCTCCATCTCCCTGGGGCGCTTTGGCACCGTGGAGGACATTGCCGGGGCGGTGGCCTTTCTCTGCTCCCCCTCGGCCGACTACATCACCGGCCAGGTTCTCATCGTAGACGGCGGGCTGGCCATGTAGCCCCCATCCAGACAGAAAAGACGGAGGATTTGTATGAACCGCGTAGTGATCACCGGCATGGGGGCCATCACCCCCATCGGCAACGACATCGAGACCTTTTGGAAAAACCTGATTGCCGGCAAAAACGGCATCGGCAAGATCACCCATTTTGACACCGAGGGGTTCAAGGCCACCCTGGCCGCCGAGGTCAAGGATTTTGAGCCCACCGACTACATCGAGAAAAAAGAGGCCCGGAAGATGGACCGGTTCTGCCAGTTCGCGCTGGCAGCCGCCTGCCAGGCCATGGAGCAGAGCGGCATCACCCCCGAGAACACCGACCCCTACCGCTTCGGCACCATCGTGGGCTCGGGCATCGGCGGGATGGAGACCTTCTGCGAGGAGTTCGAGAAGTACTTTACCAAGGGCCCCGGCCGGGTCTCCCCCTTCTTCATCCCCACCATGATCTCCAACATGGCGGCGGCCCGCATCTCCATGCGCTTTGGGGCCAAGGGCGACAGCTACTGCCCGGTGACCGCCTGTTCCAGCGGGGCCCACGCCATCGGCGAGGCCTTCCGCCTGATCCGCCACGGCTACGCCGACTGCATGGTGGCCGGCGGGGCCGAGGCCTGCATCGTCCCCCTGGCCATCGCCGGGTTCTCCAACATGCACGCCCTCAACACCTCCGAGGACCCCGACGCCGCCTCGGTCCCCTTTGACGCCCGCCGCGCCGGGTTCGTCATGGGCGAGGGAGCCGGCATCCTGGTGCTGGAGAGCGAGGAGCACGCCAAGGCCCGGGGTGCCGAGATCCTCGGGGAGCTGGCCGGCTACGGCGCCTCTTCCGACGCCTACCACATCACTAGCCCCGACCCCTCGGGCGAGGCGGCCTGCCGCGCCATGCAGCTGGCCATGGCGGACGCCGGGGTCACCCCCGAGCAGGTGGACTACCTCAACGCCCACGGCACCGCCACCCCCATCAACGACGCCTTTGAGACAAACGCCGTCAAGCTGGCCTTCGGCGAGGCGGCGAAGGGGCTGCACATCTCCTCGACCAAGTCGATGACCGGCCACCTGCTGGGGGCCGCCGGCGGGGTGGAGGCTCTGGTCTGCGCCCTGGCGGTGCGCGACGGGGTGATCCCCCCCACCATCAACTACCGGGAGCCCGACCCCGAATGCGACCTGGACTACACCCCCAACGAGGCCCTGCACACCCCGGTGGAGGTGGCCCTGACCAACTCGCTGGGCTTTGGCGGCCACAACGCCACCATCGTCGTCCGGGCCTACCGGTAAAATTGTACCCCTAAAAAAGAGCGGGGCTGTCCCGCAGAGTTCGGCGCGGGGAAGCGTCTGGCCTCCCCCCTCGCGCGCCCCTTTTGGAAAGGTTGGAAACGCCATGGATATTCGCGAAGCGCAAAGCGCAGCCAGCGAGCTGCTTTCTCAGGCCAAGGCCCAGGGGGCCACGGCCGTAGAACTGCACCTGGGAGAGTTCTCCTTCAAGGCGGAGTTTGCCCCGCCGGTCTTTGCCGTCCCCGCGGCGGCCGCTGCCCCCGCCCCTCTGGCGGCCCCGCAACCCGCCCCCGCAGCCGAGGAACCCGCTGCCCCTGCCATTGAGGGGACGCCGGTCCCCTCCCCCATCGTGGGCACCTATTACAGCTCCCCCTCCCCCGAAGACGAGCCCTTCGTCACCGTGGGGCAGGAGGTGAAAAAGGGCGATGTCCTCTGCATCGTCGAGGCCATGAAGATGCTCAACGAGATCCAGAGCCCCTGCGACGGCAAGGTGGCCCGCATCTACCTGCAAAACGGCGAGCTGGTGGAGTACGGCCAGACGGTGATGGTCATTCAGTAAGACCTGGCAAATTTTCGCGGGGCCCCGGCGGGGGCCCCGCCTTGAGGAGAGGAAGCGGACAATATGAGCGATGTGTTGCTGACAAAAGAGCAGATCCAGGAGATCATCCCCCACCGGAACACCATGCTGCTGATCGACGAGATCACCGAGCTCGAGCCCGGGGTGCGGGCCGTCGGGCGGATGCACCTGAGCGGCGACGAGGTGTTCTTTGACGGGCACTTCCCCGGCTATCCCATCCTGCCCGGGGTCTTTACCATGGAGGCGCTGGCCCAGACCGGGGCGGTGGCCATCCTCTCCCTGCCCGAGTACAAGGGGAAGATCGGCCTCTTCGGCGGGCTGGACAAGGTGCGCTTTAAGGAGCCGGTCCGCCCCGGGGACACCCTGGAGCTGTCGGTGGAGATCATCAAGCGCCGGGGGCCCATCGGCATCGGCAAAGGGGTGGCCTACGTCAACGGCAAAAAGGCCGCCTCGGGCGAATTGACCTTTGCCATCCAGTAGCAAAAACGCCTTCGCCAAGCCATTTGATTCGAGCGCAATGGAGGTCTCTCGTTATGTTTTCTAAAATTCTCATCGCCAACCGGGGCGAAATTGCGGTGCGGATCATCCGCGCCTGCCGGGACATGGGCATCACCAGCGTGGCGGTCTACTCCACCGCCGACCGGGAAGCCCTGCACACCCAGCTGGCCGACGAGGCCATCTGCATCGGCGGGCCGCTGGCCAAGGACAGCTATCTCAACATCCGCAACCTGCTGGGGGCGGCCGAGGCCAGCGGGGCCGAGGCCATCCACCCCGGGTTCGGCTTCCTCTCGGAAAACCCCGACTTCGCCAAGGCCTGCGAGGACTGCGGCATCGCCTTTATCGGCCCCTCCAGCAAGACCATCTCCCTGCTGGGGGACAAGGTGGCCGCCCGCCAGACTGCCCGGGAGGCCGGGGTCCCGGTGACCCCCGGCTCCGACGGGGCGGTGGGCGAATACCGGGAGGTGGAGAGGATCGCCCGGGAAATCGGCTTCCCGGTGATGCTCAAAGCCGCCTCCGGCGGGGGCGGCAAGGGCATCCGCAAGGTGGATGAGCCGGAGGAGCTGAAAAACGCCTTTATGGAGGCCGCCGCCGAGGCCGCCGCCAGCTTTGGCGACGGACGGGTCTACATCGAGAAGTTCGTGGCCGACCCCCGGCACATCGAGTTTCAGATCTTGGCCGATGCGTTCGGCAACACGGTGCACCTCTTTGAGCGGGAGTGCTCGATCCAGCGCCGCCACCAGAAGCTGGTGGAGGAGGCCCCCTCCTCCCTGCTGACCCCCGAAAAGCGCGCTGAGATGGGCGCCGCCGCCGTGGCGGTGGCCAAGCAGGCGGGGTACCGGGGGGCCGGCACGGTGGAGTTTTTGGTGGACGGGCAGGGGGATTACTACTTCTGCGAGATGAACGCCCGCATCCAGGTGGAGCACCCGGTCACCGAGCTGGTCTGCAGCCTCGACCTCATCGAGCAGCAGATCCGCATCGCCGCCGGGGAGGCGCTGGGCTTTGCCCAAAAAGACCTCACCCTGCACGGCCACGCCATCGAGTGCCGCATCAACGCCGAGGACCCCTACCACAACTTCGCCCCCCGCCCCGGCACGGTGGAGGGGCTGCACGTCCCCGGCGGGCCGGGGGTGCGGGTGGACTCGGCCATCTACCAGGGCTACACCATCCCCCCCTACTACGACAGCATGCTCTCCAAGCTGATCGTCTGGGGGGAGAGCCGGGAGCAGGCCCTGGCGCGGATGAAGCGCGCCCTGGCTGAATACCTCTTTGACGGGGTCATCACCAACATCGACCTCTCCATGGCCATCATCAGTTCCGAGGCCTTTACCACCGGCAACTTCGACACCAACTTTTTGGAAAAGAGCGACCTCCTGGCCCAGTTTTCGCGCCAGGGAGAGGGGGAATAGACCGTGATCCTGGACATGTTCAAAAAGACCCGCACCGTCTCGCAGTTCCTCAAACCGCAAAAGGACGAGGGCGACCCCAAAGAGGTGGTGGTCTGCAAGCGCTGCAAAAAAGAAGTGCTGCGGCAAAATTACGCCAAGAATCTGTTTGTCTGCCCCCTCTGCGGCCACTGCAGCCGGGTCTCGGCCTACGACCGCATCGCCATGACCTGCGACGAGGGCAGCTTTCGCGAACTCGACCGCAAGCTGCGCAGCGGCAACCCCCTCAAGTTCAAGGGCTATCCCGAAAAGCTGGAAAACCTGCGCAGCGCCACCGGCCTGCAGGAGGCGGTAGTCACCGGGGTGGGGAAGATCGGCGGCCACCCCGCTGCCGTCGGGGTGATGGACAGCCATTTTCTCATGGCCTCCATGGGCAGCGTGGTGGGGGAGAAGCTGGCCCGCCTCTTTGAGTACGCGGCCCGAAAAAAGCTGCCGGTCGTCCTCTTCACCGCCTCCGGCGGGGCGCGGATGCACGAGGGCATCTACTCCCTGATGCAGATGGCCAAGGTCAGCGCCGCCGTGGGCCGCCACTCCCAGGAGGGACTGCTCTACGTGACCGTCCTCACCGACCCCACCACCGGCGGGGTCACCGCCAGCTTTGCCATGCAGGGCGACATCATCCTCGCCGAGCCCCGGGCCACCATCGGCTTTGCCGGGCGCCGGGTCATCGAGGGGACCATCGGCGAAAAGCTGCCCAGCGGCTTTCAGTCGGCAGAGTTTCTCTGCGAACACGGCTTTGTGGACCGGATCGTCCCCCGCCCTGAGATGCGGGAGACCCTGCAAAAGATCCTGGCCATTCACAGCAAGTAAGGAGGGCGCGCCATGGCACCGAAAACCGCCTACGAGCGGATGCAGCTCATCAAAAATATCCACCGCCCCAGCGTGGAGCAGTACGTCTCCGCCCTGGTGGAGGACTTTATCGAGTTTCACGGCGACCGCGCCTTTGGCGACGACGCGGCCATCTACGGCGGCATCGGCCTGCTGGACGGCCGGGCCGTGACGGTGGTGGGCCACCGCAAGGGCCACTCCACCGAGGAGAACATCCGCTACAACTTTGGGATGGCCCACCCCGAGGGGTACCGCAAGGCCATGCGGCTGTTTGACCAGGCCGAGAAGTTCGGGCGGCCGGTCCTCCTCTTCGTCGACACCCCTGGCGCCTTCTGCGGGGTCGGGGCCGAGGAGCGGGGCCAGGGCGAGGCCATCGCCCGCTCGATCCAAAAGCTGATGTTCCTCAAGGTGCCGGTCCTCACCGTCATCACCGGCGAGGGGGGCAGCGGCGGGGCCCTGGGTCTGGCGGTGGCCGACCGGGTCTACATGCTGGAGAACGCCGTCTACTCGGTCATTTCCCCCCGGGGGTTCGCCTCCATCCTCTGGAAGGACCCCTCCAGGGAGGAGCAGGCCGCCGAGCTGCTGAAGATGACCGCCCCCGACCTGCTGGGCTTCGGCATCATCGACGGCATCATCCCCGAGCCAAAGGGCGGGGCCCACACCGACCCGGCCAAGACCTGCATCGCCGTCAAGGAGGTGCTGGTGCGGGAGCTGGAGGCCCTCTGCACCCAGAACACCCGCACCCTGCTGGACAACCGGTACCAGAAGTACCGCAGCATGGGGGTCTACGGCGGCTGACAGGTGAAAAGCGATTCCCTTTTCGGGCGGCGGATCGAGTTCCGCCGCCTTTTTTCACAATTTGTGAAAAGCCGACTATTTTTGGATAATATCCGTTGTTTCGCAGCGCCAAACTTGCTATAATACAGACATATCGATTTTCAACTGAACAGATGGGCAAACCGGGCGAAAGGCCGGGACGCAAAGCCACGGGCCTACCTCCCCCACAGGGGACAGGGCAGCCGGCTGCACCTCCCCCCCTTCCGTTTCGCACTGCGCCCATTGGGCGGACCAGTCAAAACAGGAGGGGATTTTTGATGTTTCGACACGGCAAGCGGGGGATCGCCCTCCTCTGCGCCCTTTTCTGTGCACTGCTCTGCCTGAGCGGGCCCGGCGCGGCCCTGGCGGCACAGCCCCAGGCCACCGCCACCGTGCGGGTGGGCTTCCCCATCCTGCCCGGTTTTTCCGAGAAGACCGCGGACGGGGAGTACACCGGCTACACCTACGAGTACTTACAGGAAATCGCCAAATACACCGGCTGGGAGTACGAGTTTGTCGAGGTCGAGGGGGATATCGACACCTCCCTCACCAAGCTGCTCGACATGTTGGCAGCCGGCGAGATCGAC
This sequence comes from Bittarella sp. HCP28S3_D9, assembly GCF_052065655.1. Lineage (NCBI taxonomy): Bacteria > Bacillati > Bacillota > Clostridia > Eubacteriales > Oscillospiraceae > Bittarella (ex Durand et al. 2017) > Bittarella sp. HCP28S3_D9. The sequence continues at coordinate 28,909 of NZ_JBQHTP010000016.1, forward strand.
TTGATGGGGGGAATGCTCCGCAGCGAGCAGACCGAGGCGCTCTACGACTTTCCCGAGTACAGCGCCGGCACCTCCTTTGCGGTGCTGACGGTGCGCGCCGACGACAGCCGCTTCAGCGAGAGCGACTACTCGGCCCTCTCCAATATCCGGGTGGGGGCCCAGGCTACCGCCAAGCGGCGCATCCAGCACTTTAAGAGCTTTTGCGCGGCCAACAGCATCGACGCCCAGGTGGTCACCTACCAGGGGGAAGAGACCTGGCTGCGGGCGCTGGAGAGCGGCGAGGTGGACGCCCTGTTGGAGGGGGACACCGCGGTGGACTCGGGGCGGCGGATCATCGCCCGTTTTGCCGAGAGCCCCCACTACTTTGCCACCACCAAGGGGAACACCGCCATCATCAGCGGCCTCAACACCGGCCTCGCCAAGATCCGCGAGGTGGACTTTCACTACGACACCCAGCTCTACGAGAAGTACTTTGGCGACAATGACGATCCGACCCTCTTTTTGAGCCAGGAGGAGCGGGACTACATCGCCTCCTGCGGCACCCTGCGGGCGGTCTACCCCGCCGGATGGGACCCCCTGCACCACCAGGAAAAGGGGGTGTTCACCGGGGTGAGCGCCACCCTGCTGGAACAGATCTGCCGCGAGACCGGCCTCTCCCTGGACTACCGCGAGGTGGGCAGCTACCAGGAGGGGGTGGAGATGGTCCAGTCGGGGGAGGCCGACATCCTCATCGGGGCGCCCCCAAACGCGGAGGCGGCCACCGAGGCCGGCCTCACCCTGACCCAGTCCTACCTGCCCCTGCAGCGCATTTTGGTGCGCGGCAACGCCACTGACCCCGGCAAGGAGAACCGGGCCGCCTGTCTGCGGGGCTACCCGGTGACCGACGAGCTGGCCGGACAGGAGCTGGTCTGGTACGACACCCCCGGGGCCTGCCTGCAGGCGGTGGAGCGGGGGGATGTCGACTCCTTTGTCACCAACTCCTACCTGTTGCAGCAGTACCTGCAAAACCGATCCTACAGAAACCTCGTTTACTCCCCCCTGGACGACTCCAGCGCCGGGCTCTGCCTGGCGCTGCGCCGCCCGGCGGACACCACCCTGCTCACCGTGCTCAGCAAGGCCATCGGCAGCATTTCCGAGCGGGAGCGGCAGGACGCCGTCTTTCAAAACACCCTCACCACCCAGCCGAAGATCAGCCTGATGGGGCTGCTCTACGCCTACCCCCTGCAATCGGTGCTGGCGGTCGTCGTCCTCTTCGCCGTGGTGCTGGGGCTGGTCATCTTCTTTGTGCGCACCAAAATCCGCCACCAGCAGCGGCTGGTGCTGGACGGACAGCGCTACCGCACCATCGCCGAGCTCAGCGACGAATTCCTCTTTGAATACGACGTGCGGGCCGACGCCCTCACCGTCTCCGACAAGTTCGCCAAGGCCTTTGGCTGCGACCTCGTCATCCCCCACTACCGGGAGCGGGCGAAGGAGCTCTTCCCCGAATTGGTGGGGTGGGATGAACAGGTGGCCAAACAGGCATTCGACCTCAACCAAAAATCGGTGCAGGCGGAGATCCGCTGCCCCCTGGCCGACGGCTCTTCCGCCTGGTTTTCCCTGCTGCGCATCTGCCTCTACGACGAGGAGGGACACCCCCTCTACTGCATCGGCAAGCTGCGCAACATCGAAAAGGAGCGGGCCGAGCGGGATTTCCTCCTCCACCGCTCCCAGACCGACGGACTCACCGGCCTCTACAACCGCAGCACCTGTGAAAGGGAGGTGCTGCGGCTGCTGGACGCCCTGCAGCCCGGCGAGACGGCGGCCTTTTTCCTGCTGGATCTGGACCGCTTCAAGTCGGTCAACGACCGATTTGGCCACCAGATGGGGGACGACATCCTCGTTGAGCTGGCCCGCTGCATGGAATCGTCCTTTGCCGGCGGGGTGCTGGGCCGGCTGGGGGGCGACGAGTTCATCGCCTGCCTGCCCGGGCAAAGCGCCGCCGCGGCCGCCCAGCTGGCCGAAGCCTTCTGCCGCCGGCTGGTAGAGCGCTGCGAAGACCGCCACGCGGGCATCAGCGCCAGCGTGGGCATTGCCATCGCCCGGCCGGGCGACACCTTTGAAGAGCTGTACCACCGCTCGGACAAGGCCCTCTACCAGGCCAAGGCGGAGGGGGGCAACACCTTCTCGCTGGACAGCTGATATCCCCCCTGTTCTAGACAACGAAGAAAAGAGCGCCACTCCCCCATCGGGAATGGCGCTCTTTTTTTGTACGCTCTATCGGCCGGGGTCCTCCTGGTCGAGAACCACCGAGAACTGAAAGAGGTCGGCCCGGTAGAGGGACTTGACCACCTCCAGCGGCTGGCCGGTGTTGTCGGAGGTGACCGACTTCACCAAAAAAGCGGGGGCCCCCACCTTCTGTTCCAGGAGCACCGCCTCCTCCGGGCCCAGAAGGGCGATCTCCAGCACCTCTTCCGAGTGGACGGGGTAGATGTTTTTCAGCTTTTTCAGATAGCCGTAGGAAAAGACGGTGGCGGGGTCGCACTCCATCTGTCCCTCAAACCGGCTGAAGCTGCGAAAGGTCTCGTTGAGGACAGCGGGGGTGTCGTCGGCATAGCGCACCCGGTAGAGGCGGATGGCCTTCTCCCCCTCCCCCAGGTGCAGGTTCTCCCGCACCCGGGCCGGGGGCTCGTCCACCACCTCGTAGGCGAGCACCTTGGTGGAGGGGTTTTTGTTGTTGCGCTCGAACATGTCGGTAAAGCTCTGGATCCCCTGCAGCCGGTTGTCGATTTTCTGGTTGTAGACAAAGGTGCCCTTGCCCTGGCGGCGGCGGGCATACCCCTCCTCCACCAGGTCGTTGAGGACTCGGCTGGCCGTGTTGCGGCTGACGCCGTACTCCTCCACCAGCTGGGCCTCGCTGGGGAGCTTGTCGCCATTTTTGTAGATGTCTGCATCGATCTTGTGGATGATGTCCTGTTTGATCTGGTTGTATAAAAAGCTCTTGGCCACCCGCTCTGCTCCTCTCCTGTCATCAGCGCCGCAGCGCACTACTCTATGCTATTTATTATACTCCATCTCTGCAACCGGTTGCCAGTCGTGTTTTCCCCATAGTTGACGGCAAAAGTTTGGCGCAATTGCCAGGGGCAAAAAAGCGGGCCGCCCCCCAAAAACGGTGCGGCCCCCCCCCCCCCCCCCCCCCCCCCCCCCCCCCCCCCCCCCCCCCCCCCCGCCGGATGCACACGGACGTCGCTACCAGAACAGCCAGCCGAAGATGCTGCCAAAGCCCGCCAAAAGGCCAAAGAGCACCGCGGTCAGCGGCGAGGCGGCGGCGAGGATGGTGAAGATCAGCGATCGGCTGGCCGCCGTGCGGGCCCCCGCCAGATCGCCCCGGCCCAGGGCGCCCTCGATTTGGGAGGCGTAGACGATCCCCCCAATGCCGATGAGGCCAAAGGGGAAACAGAAAAAGCAGCCCAGCAGGGTGGCAAGGATGGAGAACACCAGGTAGGTGGTGCCCGACGGCGCGCCGGGGTAGACCGGCCGCGGGGGTGGCACCGGAGCGGCGCCATAGGGCGGCGGAGGCGGCGGCAAGGGGGCGCCGCACCGCTGGCAAAAACAGCAGTCGTCCTCCCAATGGGTGCCGCAGTGGGGACAAATCTTCATCGCAGATCCCTCCTGTTTCACAGGGGGCCAAATCGCCCCCTTCTACCCCTTCAGGATACCGCAAAGCCGGTCGGGGCGCAACCGGCAAAAGGGCGCTAAAATGCGCACAAATTTCTTACAATTGCAAAGAGGGCCGCCGGGACGGCTTGTCTCGGCGGCCCTCCTTCACGTCTCAGAGGACCTTGCTCAAAAACTCCTTGGTGCGGGGATGTTTGGGCGCCTTGAAAATCTCTTCGGGGGTCGCCTCTTCGAGGATCTGCCCCTCGTCCAGGAAGATGACCCGGGTGGCCACCTCTCTGGCAAAGCCCATCTCGTGGGTGACCACCATCATGGTCATCCCCGATGTGGCCAGTTCCTTCATGACGTCCAGCACCTCGCCCACCATCTCGGGGTCGAGGGCGGAGGTGGGCTCGTCAAAGAGCATGATCTGCGGCTCCATGGCCAGGCTGCGGGCGATGGCCACCCGCTGCTTCTGCCCGCCGGAGAGGGAGTTGGGGTAGCTGTCGGCCTTGTCGGCCAGCCCGACGCGCTCCAGCAGCTCCCGCCCCTTGGCCTCGGCCTCCTCCTGGGTGCGACCCAGCACCTGCACCGGGGCCAGGGTGAGGTTTTTGAGGACGGTCATGTGGGGGAAGAGGTTGAAGTGCTGAAAGACAAAGCCCATCTTGGCGCGCTGTTTCTGCAGCTCTTTGGCACCCTTTTTGTCGCCGGTGTTGAGCACCTGGCCGTCGATGGTGATGGTGCCGCTCTCGGGCACCTCCAGCCCGTTGATGCACCGCAGCAAGGTCGATTTGCCGGAGCCCGAAGGGCCGATCAGGCAGATGATCTCCCCCTTCTCCACGTTCAGGTTGGCGTCTTTCACCGCCTGCAGGGAGCCAAAGCTCTTGTTGATGTGTTCGAGTTTAATCACTTTCAGCCAACTTCCTTTCAATCTTCTTGCCAAAGTGGGAGATGGTCAGGGTCAAAGTCAGGTAGACCACACAGGCCAGCGCCAGGGGGAGGATGAAGTTGTAGTACCGGGCGCCCAGCACCTTGGCGCTCTGGGTCAACTCCACCGCGCCGATGGTGGAAATCAGGGAGGAGTCCTTGATGAGGGTGACAAACTCGCTGACCAGGGGCGGCACGATCCGCTTAAAGGCCTGGGGGAGGATGATGTGGCGCATCATCCCGGTGTAGCTCAGCCCCAGGGCCTGGGCGGCCTCCCACTGGCCCCGGTCGACGGCCATGATGGCCGAGCGGATGAGCTCACAGGAGTAGGCGCCGCTGTTGATGCCCATGGCGATGATGCCGATGGCGTAGGGATCGATGTTCACGGCCGAGCCGGTGATCGCCTTGCAGACGACGGGGAAACCCAAGAACCAGAAGAGGATCTGCACCAGCATGGGGGTGCCGCGGATGAATTCCACATAGACCGTGGAGATGGCCCGCAGGATCTTGCTCTTGGAGATGCGGGCCGCCGCCGCCAGAATTCCCAGCACCGTGCCGGCCAGCAGGGCGCAGACGGCGATGATGATGGACCAGCCGGCGGAGCGGGCCATAAACAGCAGATTGTCTGCCGTAAAAATCTTTTGGACAATATCCATAATCAGAACAATCCTTTACTCAAGTAGTCGGCGGCGGACGCCCCGAGACGGCGAGAGGACAGGCCCGGGGGCCTGCCTCCACTGTTCGCCGGGGGACACGGGGCCCTCCCGCTTTAAAAGTTCACTTCTCGCGGGGCGGGGCGCTTAGCCCTCGATCTCCCACTTGTCTTTGAGCTGCTGGGGCGCATCGGAAGCCAGGAACTGGGCGATGGCGCTGTTGATCTCTTTGAGCAGCTCGTTGTTGCCGTTTTTGACGATGATCTGGTTCTCCTCTTTCACCAGGGGGTCGCCGAGGATCTCCAAGTTGCTGTTGGCAGCCACATAGTTCTTGGCCACCTGGCCGTCGCAGACCACCGCGTCCAGGGCGCCGGTCTTCAGGGCCTCAAACATGACGGTGTAGTCGCCAGGGCTGGAGACTTTGGCGTCTTTGATGTTCTCCTCGGCGGCCTTGGCGCCGGTGGTCTCGGTGCCGGCGCCGATCTTCTTGCCGGTCAGGTCTTCCAGGTTCTTGTAGCCGGACTCCTTGCTGACCACCACCAGCTGCTCGCTGGTCAGGTAGGTGTCGCTGAAGAGGCAGTCGCGCTCGGGGTCGTAGGTGAAGGCGGAGATACCCACGTCGATCTGCCCGGCCTGCAGGGCGGTGATGATGCTGTGGAAGTCCATGTTCTTGAACTCCAGCTCGATGGGCTGGCCGTCTTTGCCCATGTACTTGGCCAGTTCGTTTGCCATGTCCACGTCAAAGCCCTCGACCTTGCCGTCGTTGCCCAGGGACTCGTAGGGCGGGTAGTCGGCGGAGATGCCCACCACCAGTTTGCCGGGGGTCATGACCTCTTTGTCGTAGGCTTTGCCGGTGCCCTCGGTCTTTTTGCCGCCGCAGCCGGCCAGGGACAGGGCGCCGATGCTCAGCGCCAGGGTGGTCGCCAGAACTTTCTTGATTGCGTTCATCTTTTGTTTCTCCTCTCAATGTGCGCCGGGCTTTTCTCTCCCCGGCTCTTTACAGAAATGGGATCGCGGCTTACAGGGTGACGATGCAGAAGCCGTCAAAGGTGTACTTTTTCAGGTGGTTTTCATCCTCCTGGTAGGGCAGGTCGCCGGTCTCGATGGCGGCAAAGGCGTCGGCCACCTGGCCGAGGGTCTTGCCCTCTCTCATGGGCTCGTTGTGGGAGCAGATGAGGGTGTAGTCGCCGTACTTGGCAGCCACCTCCTCCATGGTCTTTTTATAGGTGTCGATGACCGATTTGAGCCCGTCGTGGGAATCCAGGTGAGCGTAGAGGGTGGCGGGGTAGAAGGTGTCGCCGGTGAAGAGCAGCTTGTTTGCGTCGTCGGCGAGCATGATGCTGTCGGGCGAGTGCCCGGGGGTGTTGAAGGCGGTGAGCACCCGGCCGCCCAGGTCAAACTGGTGCCCGTTCTCGATGGGCACGTAGTTGCAGGGCTTGATGGCGTACTCCTCGGGGACGAAGTCGGCGGGGTAGGGGATCCAGTTGGAACCGGGTTTCAAGTTGTCCTCCACCTCCTGGTGGGTGAGCCCCTCTTTCATCCGTCTGATGGCGCCGGGGTGGTTGTAGATGTGCACCTTTTCAAACATCCAGTTGCAGCCGATGTGGTCGAAGTGGCTGTGGGTGTTGACCACCACCAGCGGCTTGTCGGTGAGGAAGTCCACCACCTTTTTGATGTTGCCCATCCCCATGCCGGTATCGATGAGGAGGGCTTTCTCACCGCCCAGGACCAGGTAGGAGATGACCTCCTGGAAGTGGCCCGGCTCGTAGATGGCGTAGACGTCGTGAGGCAATCTGTAGACCGAGAACCAGGGGTCGGGCTGCTCGACTGCTTCCAGGGTCGCGTACTGGGGTCTGGGCAGCGCCTCGTACCAGGCATCTGGCTGAACGGCGTCGGCAATCTTTTCGGGCATGAGAAATTCCTCCTTGTGTGTTTTGGGGTGCTGCCCCCCTGTTCGGGGGAGTGCATGTATAATTATACGCAAGCATTGCCCGTTTGTCTACCCCTTTTTCCCTCCTTTCCCGCCCATTATTCGCAATTAAATGCCTGTTGTTTTGTGCGAAACGGCAAAAATATAAATTCATACAGCATAATATTCATTTTTAATGCATTCTCTGTATATTTTCGCCCCCGCAAAAAGGGCGGCCAATCGGGGCAGACTTGTGGTAGAATAAAGTCAAACAGCCCACTCTGCAGAGTCGGGCGGCTACAGAGGAGGGCGACGGCATGCGGGGACTGGTGCTGTCCGGCGGCGGGGCCAGGGGGGCCTATGAGATCGGGGTATACCGGGCCCTGGCCGAGGAAGGGGAGCTCACCTTCGGGGTGGTGACTGGCACCTCGGTGGGGGCGCTCAATGCCGCCCTCATCGCCCAGGGCGACCTGGACCGAGCGGAGGCCCTCTGGCGGCAGATCACCACCGAGGCGGTGCTGCAGTTGGACGCGGCGTCCCTGGGCGCCCTTCCGCCTGCCGAGGCGGTGACCACCGCGGTGGGGTTTGTCAGCCAATACCTGCAAAACGGCGGCGTCGACACCTCTCCCCTCAAGACCCTGCTGGAGGGCTGCATCGACGAGGGGCGGGTGCGCCGCTCCCCCACCGAGCTGGGGCTGGTGACGGTGGAGTACCCCACCCTCAAGCCCTGCACCCTGCTCTGCCGCGATATCCCCGCGGGCAGGCTCATCGACTACCTAATGGCGTCCAGCTCCCTCTTCCCCGCCCTGCAGCGGTGGGAAATCGACGGCAAATTCTACATGGACGGGGGCTACTACGACAACCTGCCGGTGGAGCTGGCCAGCCGCTGCGGGGCCGACGAGATCTGGGCGGTGGACCTGCACGCCCCCGGCGTCAAGCGGCCGGGCAGTCTCAAGCGCGCCCGGGTCATCGACTGCTACTGGGACCTGGGGCCGGTGCTCGACTTCTCCCCACGGCAGGCCCGCCACAACCTGGCGGTGGGGGCCCAGGACGGGCGGAAGGCCCTGGGGCTGCGCGACGGGTTTGCCTACACCTTTGCCCGGGGGGAGGGGGACGCCCTCCTCCCCCTGCTGCGCATCACCCGGGCCGAGTTGGAGGCGCTGCTGGGCGGCCTCTCCCCCCTGACCCGCATCGGCCTGCAGCGCGCGGTACGCACCCTCTTTCGCCCCTACGGCTACCGGTTGCGCAGCTACGAGGACATGGCCCTGCGCTGCGCCGAGGTGGCGGGGGAGCTCTTCTCCGTCCCCCACACCCCCACCTACACCGCCGCCGGCTTTCTGCACTCCCTGCGGGCGCGCAGGGCGGTCTGGACCAGGCGGAAAAAGCGCTCCCTCTCCCAGGAGGCGGCGCTGCGGATGGCGGGGGAGCTGCGCAACCCCCTGGACATCGCCAAGCTGGGGACAGTGATCCCCAAGGAGGCCATTGCCGCCGCCTTTCTCTACGTTCTCGACCGGGCGGACCAGCAGAGATGAGCACCAAAAAGCCCTCTGCCGATCGGCAGAGGGCTTTTCTCTATAAATGTCGCTAGTCGACTTCGCCGACGGGATCGCCGTGGACGACGACCTGTTTTTCCAGCAAGTCGGTGCGCATGTGCAGCTGGAACTGATCCTGCACCTGTAAGCTGTAGGCGACCCGATTTCCCTCGGCGGTAAAGGAGATCCGGTCCATCCGCACCCCCAGCGCGTCCAGTTGGTCCAGTATCCCCCGCACGGCGGTGGCAAAGGCCAGCTTGTCGGCAAACTCGCCCTGCAATCTCAGGTCCAGGTGCACGCTGTCCAGGTCGCCCAGATCGCCGGCGGAAAACTCCTCCCCCACCTGGGGGTCGCGGATGTCCACCCAGACGCTCATCCCGGCAATCTGCGTGTCGCCCTTCAACTGCTCGTACAGCTGGTCTTCCAGCTGGCGCTCCACCCGCCGCTCGGCCATCGCCCGCTGGGGGGTGTAGTAATCCAGCAGGGGGGTGGCGGCCGCCGCCCCCACCCCTGCCAATGTCAGCATGAGGCAGAGAAAGCCGCTGAGAAAGTCGTACTTGAACCGCTCTCCCCGCAAAATCACGTGGGAGGCGATGATTTCCAGCCCCAGGGCCACCAGCAGCAGCGGCGCCCAGCGCAGGGCGCTCAACAGCTGGAAATTGGGGATCACCAGGTTGAGGATGGCCAGGGCGCCGGCGTAGATAAGGGCCAGCCCCAGGCTGAAGGTGCCCACCCGGCGCCGCTTGTCGCGGGGTGGGACCGGGTAGACCGGCACCTGTCCCACAGGCGCGCCCGGGCCCTGCCAGGGGCCGCCATTGGGAGGCGGGGTCTGGCCGCCGGGCACAGGGCCCGACTGGGGATCGCCGGCCCCCTCCTGCCGGGGAGCGCCCGCGGCAAAGGGCCCCTCTCTGCGCTCGTCGCGGGGGGTGTTACTCTCCGTCATGCTCGCTCTCCTCCTCTCCTTGGTAGGGGACAAAGGGGATCTCCTTCTCCCGCTTGTTCCGGCCGATCACCAGATAGAACCCCAAGGCGATGACCGCCAGCGCCACCACCAGGGTGGGCAGGCTGTTGACAACGTCCCAGAACAGCCCCGAGTGGGCCAGGACCCGCCGCAGGTAGGGCATCAGCAGATTGTCCAGCAGCACATACAGCCCCAAGGCGATGCAGCCCAGGCCGACCCAAATCTGGGTCTTGCCGCCCAGCCGCTTTTTCAACCCCTCCATGTCGCTGGGCTTCCAGAGGAAGTCGTCGCAGGCGCGGCGGTACTGCAGGGCGTCGTAGGGAAGGCTGCCCAGATTCATGGCGTCGAAGAAGGCGTAGAACCAAATCACCGGGATGGCAAAGAGGAAGAGCCCGATGTTCAGCCACCCCGCAACGGCGATGGCTCCAAAGAAGAGGGCCATCAGCGAGACGCCGCGGCGCATCAGCCCCAGATACATCTGTCCCGCGCCGGGGAGGAGGGACCAGAAGAAGGTCAAAAATTTACTCTTTCTCATTTTGAAATACCTCTCTCAAATCAAATCGGTTCATCAGGTCGCCGGTCTTCTGGCTCACCTGATCCACAAAGGCCGCGGTCTGCCGGGCCAGGGAGGGGGTGTCCTCCCCCTCGGTGCGGGACCAAAAGCTGCCGGTAAAGACCCCCGACACCCAAAAGACAATGGCCAGACAGGCGGCCACTGCCATGGTGCCCCACTGGCGCAGCCGGAGGCGGCGCTCCCGCCGGCGCAGGGCCTCCATCACCCGGGGGGCGACCGGCTCCCGCGGGGTCAGCAGCACGTCGGGGGAGAGCAGCGCACTGTAGGCGGCCACACAGCGGTCGCAGCTGGCCAGGTGCTCGGCCACTTCAAGGCGGCTCTCTTCAGACAGGCCGCCGGCCTGCAAGGCCGCAAGGGCCTGGCCGGTCAGGTGTCCATCTCGGTCAAACAGCGTCATCTTCCCTCTCCCCTTCCAGTTGTTTTTTCAGCCGTTCTCGCCCTCTGGCCAGCTGGGTCTGCACCGTTTTGAGGGGGCGGCCCAGGGTGACGGCGATCTCGGTGGCGGTCCTCTCCTCTAGTAGGGAGAGGGCCAGCACGCTGCGGTAGGGCTCTTTCAGCCCCTCGATGGCGGCAGCCACCCGCTCCCGCGACTCCTGCTCTATGTACTGCTGATCCGGCGGCGGGGATGGGTCGGCCACCGCCGCGGCCAGCGCCCCCTCGCCGTCGAGCTGGGTGCGGCGGCGGTAGCTGCTCTTTAAAAAGTCCTTGGCCTTGTTGGCCGCCACCCGGCAGAGCCAGGGGCGGATATGTTTGCCCTCGCAGTTGTCGACAAAGCGATAGGCCGCCAAAAAGGTCTCCTGGGTCAGGTTCTGCGCTTCCTGGTAATCCTCCACCAGCTGGTAGCAGACGGTGAATACCAGGTTTTGGTATTGCTTCATCAGCTCTTCAAACTCGCTCTCCCGCATCCCTGGCATTCCCTCCTTTCAGGCGGCTCTGTCTATAAAACGATCGAGGGCCGCCCCTGTCTTCAACTTTCGCAAAATTTTTTTATTTTTTGTGCGCGGATCCCTAAAAATGGGCTTCTGTCGGATGGCAGCGCGCCGCCGCGGGTCCTCCCGCTTTGACAAGCGTTCCCCCGCCCTCCCTTCCCGGAGCGGCAATTGGAGGACCGGTCGGAAAGGGGGAGAAGCTAGCCGGGGGGGAAACGAGAGGGGACGGCAATTGGGAAAACAAGGCTCTAGTGGGAAGAGCTGGTGGCCAAAAACCACCAGGAAAGACAAATCCCACAGCCGGAGAAATAAAAACTCAACCGAAGATGCACGAGTGTTGACCGAAAAGGGAAAAAGCCGATTGGGGGAAGCGAATCCCTGCCAGAGAGGGTAAACTTTAAATAGGAAGGGTGAACGCCCAGACAGGGGGCGAAGCCTGGCCAGAGGGGACGGATCCCAGCCGAGATGGGCGAAGCCCAGCTGGAAAAGGCGATCCCTCTAGCTGGGGAAACGAGCGTTCAACCGAAGAGGTAAGAGGTTTGACCGAGGAGAGCAAAGGCCGACTGGGGAATATGAGGTCCTGCCGGAGAAGAGAGACCTCAACCAGAAAGGGCCAAAGTTCAAATGAGAGAACGAGGCCCGGTCGAAAAGTGCCCAAACCTGGCTGGGAGAATGGGGTCCAATCCGAGATAAACAGTGGTCCAGACAAAAGCCGAAATCTAGCCAGAAAGGGCCAGGCCCAATCAAAAAGGGGAGAAGGCCCTGTCCGGGGAGAACAGCGCTCTTTTCCCCACTCAAAGCCCCGACAGACGGGTTTGCCGTATCTCCCTCGCTCTTCCAGCAGCCGCCCCCCTTTTGAAGCTCTCCCGCCGGGCGGACACAGCGCCACAGATGGGCAGGGCGAACAGCGAACGGCGAACGGCGCCCCCACCACCAAAATCGCTCAACCCGCACAATTGCGTTTGGCGACGGCACTTCCCTCGCACTCTGCAATCCTGCGCCTGACAGATGAGGCCGCGGCCCCCAGCGCGCGCTGGGGACAATACAGGTACAGGAAGGGGAAAAGGGAAAGAGGGAGAAAAACAAAAAAAGCGGCCTGCTTTCACAGGCCGCTTTTGTGTCGGCATCGCCCTATTTTCCCAGGCAGCTTCCCGCCAAGTATCTTCAGCGCTGCGTAGCTTAACTTCCGTGTTCGGGATGGGAACGGGTGGATCCTACGCGCCATCAACACCGACTGTCTTTGACGGTATTTACTATACCACATCTCCCCCTACTTTGTCAACCACATCTCCCCTTTTTTGGTCGCTCCTTCCCCCCGCCCTTAGCGCCCCCGAAAATGCCTCCCAGATATTGACTTGCAGGGGAAAAAGCCGTAGAATAAAATAAACAAATTAACGGTTCTCGCCTTTTGTGTTTTCATGTAACACGTACAAATATATTCCAAGTTTTTTGGCATATTCCTATATGAGCGGGGTTTTCTCTGCTCTTTTTGCAATTGGCGGCGCCTTTTGAGGAGCGTATTCATGGAACGAAGCAGCGGCATTTTGTGCCCTGTCACCAGCCTTCCCTCGCCCCACGGCATCGGCACCCTGGGGCGGGCGGCCCGGGATTGGGTCGACTTTTTGCACCGCAGCGGGCAGCGGTGGTGGCAGGTACTGCCCATCGGCCCCACCAGCTACGGGGACTCCCCCTACCAGCCCTTTTCGGCCTTTGCCGGCAACCCCTATTTCATCGACCTGGACACCCTGGCGGAGGAGGGTCTCCTCCGCCCAGAAGAGGCGGCGGCCCCCGACTGGGGAGACGACCCCCAGCAGGTGGACTACGGCCGCATCTACCAGCACCGGGAGGGGGTGCTGCGCGCCGCCTACCAGCGGGCCAAAAAGCAGACCGATCAGTCGGGCTTCCTCGCCTTTTGCCGCAAACACATCCACTGGCTGGGGGACTACGCCCTCTTCATGGCCCTCAAGGGCCATTTCGACGGCCGCCCCTGGCAGGAGTGGGAGGAGGACATCCGCCAGCGGGAGCCCGCCGCCCTGCGCCGCTACCGCACCCTTTTAAAGGATGACATCGCCTACCACAAATACCTGCAATACCTCTTTTTCAAGCAGTGGGCCGCCCTCAAGGAGTACGCCGCCGCCCAGGGGGTGGGCATCATCGGCGACATCCCCCTCTACGTGTCCATGGACTCAGCCGACGTCTGGTCCAATCCCCAGCTCTTCTGGCTGGACGAGGAGCGGCAGCCCCGCTTTGTGGCCGGCTGCCCGCCCGACTACTTCTCCCCCACCGGCCAGCTCTGGGGCAACCCCCTCTACGACTGGGAGCGGATGAAGCGCTCGGGCTACCGCTGGTGGATCCAGCGGCTGGGACTGCAGCTTCAGTGCTGTGACCTGGTGCGCATCGACCACTTCCGGGGCTTTTCCAGCTTTTGGGCCATCCCCTTTGGGGACGAGACCGCCCAGGGCGGCCACTGGGAGACCGGGCCGGGCCTCCCCTTCTTTCAGGCGCTGAAAAAGGCGCTGGGCGACGACCTGCCCCTGATTGCCGAGGATCTGGGCTACCTGACCCCTGACGTCCACAAGCTGCTGGAGGCATCCGGCTTCCCAGGGATGAAGGTGCTGCAATTCGCCTTTGACGGGGGGAGCGACAACGCCTATCTCCCCCACAATCACCGGGCAAACAGCGTGGTCTACATCGGCACCCACGACAACGACACCCTGGCCGGCTGGTTTGAAAAGGCGGGGGAACACACCCGCCGGTACGCCGCCGACTACCTAGGCTTTTCGCTGGAAGAGGGGTGCAGCGCCCCCTTTCTGCGGGCCGCCCTCGCCAGCGTCTGCGATCTCTGCATCTTTCAGGTGCAGGATCTGCTGGAACTGGGGAGCGAGGCGCGGATGAACACCCCCTCCACCACCGGCGGCAACTGGTGCTGGCGGCTGACCCCCGGGGCCCTGGGCCCCGAACTGGCAGAGTCACTTTGTCAAAAGACAGCGGCGTATGGGCGGTTGCCCGCCGGCCGCTGAGGGAATACACCTCTCTTTTGAGACCAAATGGGAAAGGAAGGAAATGACCATGAGCTACAAGGACACCTATGCGGCCTGGAGCGCCGCCCTGAAGGGCACCGAATACGAGGGGGAGCTGGCCCAGATCGGCGCTGACGACGCCCTCTGCGAGGACAGCTTCTACAAGCCGCTGGAATTTGGCACCGCCGGCATGCGGGGCACCATCGGTCTTGGCACCAACCGGATGAACATCTTCACCGTCCGCCAGGCCACCAAGGGGCTGGCCGACTACATCAACGAGATCGGCGGGGCCGACCGGGGGGTTGCCATCGCCTATGACTCCCGGCTGTACAGCGACCGCTTTGCCCTGGAGACCGCCCTGGTCCTCTGCCAAAACGGCGTCAAGGTCTACCTCTACGAGTGCCTGCACTCGGTTCCCCAGCTCTCCTACGCGGTGCTGAAGCTGGGCTGCATCGCCGGGGTGGTCATCACCGCTAGCCACAACCCGCCCCAGTACAACGGCTACAAGGTCTACGGGGAGGACGGCGGCCAGCTGGCCGTGGAGGACGCGGCCACCGTCACCGGCTACATTGAAAAGATCACCGACATCTTCTCGGTCGCCCCCATGGAGCAGAAGGCCGCCGAGGAGGCGGGGCTGCTGCACTTCATCGGCAAGGAGATCGACGAGCAGTACTACCAGGATGTGCTCTCGGTCTGCATCAACCGCTCGGCCATCGACGCCCAGAAGGATTCCCTCAACATCGTCTACACCCCGCTGCACGGCACCGGCAACATCCCGGTGCGCACTGTGCTGGGGCGGCTGGGCTTTCAGCACCTCTACGTGGTGAAGGAGCAGGAGCTGCCCGACCCCAAATTCCCCACCGTGAGCGCCCCCAACCCCGAGGACCCCGCCGCCTTTGTGCTGGCCACCGAGTTGGCCAACCAGGTGGGGGCCGACATGCTGCTGGCCACCGACCCCGACTGCGACCGCCTGGGGGTGGCCGTGCGGCAGAAGGACGGCTCCTTCCAGGTGCTCACCGGCAACCAGATCGGGGTGCTGCTGCTGGACTACATCCTCTCCCAGAAAACCGGCGACCGCAAGGGCGACGAGTTCGTGGTCAAGTCCATCGTCTCCACCGAGATGGCCGATGTCATCGCCGCCCGCTACGGGGTGGAGCTGCGCCGGGTGCTCACCGGCTTCAAGTTTATCGCCGAGCAGATCAAGCTCAGCGAGCGCACCGGCAAGGGGACCTTCCTCTTTGGCTTTGAAGAGAGCTTCGGCTATCTCAGCGGCACCTTTGTGCGGGACAAGGACGCCTGCATCGCCGCCACCCTCACCACCGAGATGGCCTGCTACTACGCCGAGAAGGGGATGAACCTCTACGACGCCCTCTGCGCCCTCTACGAAAAGTACGGCTATTTTGACGAGAAGGTCCTCTCCAAGACCTTGGCCGGCAAAGAGGGGATCGCCAAGATCCAGGGAGCGGTCAAAACCGTGCGCGCCAATGCCCCCAAGGAGATCGCCGGTTACCCCATCACCGCCTACGCCGACTACCTGCTGCAAAAACAGGTGAACTGCGCCACCGGCGAGGAGAGCGCCATCACCCTGCCCCAATCGGACGTGCTCAGCTACCAGATCGACGGGGGCAGCTTCATCCTCCGCCCCTCGGGCACCGAGCCCAAGCTGAAGGCCTATCTCTCGGCCAGCGGCAAGACCCAGGCCGAGGCGGACGAGAAGTTTGACAAGCTGGTCACAGCTGTCAGCGCCCTGATGGATGAGCTGACCAAATAGCCCCTTGCTATCGACTGCCTTTGCGGGGAGGGCGCGCGGCTAAAACCTGCGCGCCCTCCCCTTTTGCGCCGTATTGGAAGCCCGTTCTCCCCGCGGGGGAGGACCAGCCCGGCAGAAGGCAAACCCGGTTAAAAATCTTTTCTATTTTTTTCGTTTTTTCTGTTTTGTGACCAAATCTGTGACCGAGAGCTGATAGGATGGTGCCAGTGAGAAGAGAACAGCGTTCTCACCCCCAATCAATTTTTGGCAGTCCTATCCCCCCAACCCGGCTCTGCCGGCGCGGGGAATAAAGAGGGCCCGGCGCAATCACAGCGCCGGGCCCTCCCCCTTTTTCACAGCCTGTTTTCCTCCCCAAACAAAGAGCGAGCGGGAACAGCCCTGCAGGGCTGTTCCCGCTCGTTTATCCCTCACTGACTTTCTCTAGCGCACCCGGTAGACGGCAAAATCCTCTGCCGGCAGGGTCAGGGTGACCTTCCCCTCTTCCACCGGGAAGATGACGCCGCTCCAGACGTTTTCCGCCACCGCGTAGGGCTCGTCGCGCAGCCGCGCCAAAACCGGCTCGTCCAGCCCGGGGAAGGGCTGGCGCAGGTCGACGGTCAGCTCCTGGTCCACCTCGTCCCGGTTGCAGAGGACCAGGTAGGTGCCGTCCTCGGCCGCCTCGCCAAAAGCGTCCTGCCCGTCCAGGCAGAAGCGCAACACCCCAATGACCTCGTGGGCGGGGGCGAAGAAGGCCGCGTGGCCGGTCTGCAGGGCGGGGGTGGCGGCCCGCAGGGAGCCCAACCGCTGCACCACCTGGTGCAGCTCCTCCTCCCCTTTGGGGCAGAAGGGGGCCCGGTTGAAGGGGTCTTTGAGACCCTGCATCCCCCACTCGTCGCCGTAATAGGTGCTGGGGATGCCGGGGACGGCAAACTGCAGCGCCATGGCCAGACGGGTGCGCCCTTTGCCCTGGGCTGCCTCGTAGTCGCCGATGCCCTGCAGGAACGCGGCCTGGTCGGGCCGCTCCATCCCCTCCCCGTCGATCTCGGTGCCCAGCACCGTGCGGATGCGGGCCACGTCGTGGGAGGAGAGCAGGTTCATCAGGCTGTAGTACATGGGTTTGGGGTAGTTGCCCTGCTGGGCACAGAGGAAGTCCCGCAGCTCAAAGGCGGTGGATTTTTCCAGCAGGTAGTCGATGACCGCCCCCCGAAAGGGGTAGTTCATCACGCTGTCAAGCCCCCGGCCCAGGGCGTATTGGCGCTTGTGGCCGTAGCTCTCCTTGATGGTGGCGTCTTCCCAGACCTCGCCCAGCAGCAGGTTGTCCTCGCTGCGGGACTTGACCTTTTTGCGCATCAGGGAAATGACCTCGTCGGGCAGCTCGTCGGCCACATCCAGCCGGAAACCAGAGGCCCCCAGCCGCAGCCAGCAGTCAAAGACGCTGCCTTTGCCGGTGATCACGTACTCCTGCCAGCTGGGTTCGCTCTCGTTGACCTCGGGTAGAGTGTCAAACCCCCACCAGCTGCGGTAGTGTTCCCGGTCGCCGAAAAAGTGGAACCACCGGTAGTAGGGGGACTGCTCCCCCTGGTAGGCGCCCAGATTGTTGTAGTTTTGCAGCTTGTTGAAGTAGATGCTGTCGCTGCCGGTGTGGGAGAACACCCCGTCGCAGAGGACGCGGATGCCGCACTCCTTGGCCTTGAGACAGAGGCTGGCGAAGGCGGCGTTGCTCCCCAACAGGGGGTCCACCTTCTTGTAGTCGCCGGTGTTGTAGCGGTGGTTGGAGTCGGCCTCCACAATGGGGTTTAGGTAGAGGACGGTCACCCCCATCTCCTTGAGGTAGGGCAGGGACTCCTCGATCCCCTTCAGGTCGCCCCCGAAGTAGTCGCAGGGGGTGTAGAACTCCTCCCCCTCGGCAGGCAGGTAGTCGGGCAGCTCGTCCCAGCTCTCGTGCAGCCGCACCGTCCGCCCCATCTTCTCGTGGTAGCGGCGACCCTTGCTGGCGTTGCGGGGGTCCCCCTGTTTGAAGCGGTCGGGAAAAATCTGGTACATGACCCCCTTCTTCACCCAGTCCGGGGTCGCAAAGTCCCGGTCGTAGACGGTCAGCTGAAAGCTGGCCGGCGGCTCGGTGTAGACAGAGCCGGTCCCCGCCATCTGCCCAAAGGGCAGCCCGCAATAGAGGTGCCGCCCCCCCGGCAGGGTGAGCACGAACTGGTACCAGAGCACGCAGGGCTTCTCCCCCACCGCCAATTCGGTGGCGTAGCGGCCGTCCTTCTCCCGAGCCATGGGGAGGTCCTGGGGCGAATCGTCCCGGTAGACGCGGAGGGAGACCTCCTCCACCTGGCCCTCGGTGATCTCCAGCCAGAGCTGCACCGTCCCCCCGGTGGGCATGGCCCCCAGAGGGCTGCGGTAGCGGCTGTCCAGGCTCAGGTGCCGGGCAGCCACCCCCGGCTTCAAAGGGATACTCATATCTGTCCCGCCTTTACTTCAGTTTTTCCAGCTTCCAAATCTTGTCGTTGTACTCGGTGATGGTGCGGTCGCTGCTGAACACCCCCGACTTGGCGGTGTTGATAGCGGCCATCTTCTGCCAGCCTTTGGGGTCGGTACAGTACTTTTTGTAGGCCCGCGCGAACTTGCCGATGTAGGAGGGCAGGTCGTGGAGGACAAAGTACTTGTCGGCCCCGTCGAAGTCGCCGAAGAGCAGCGACTGGTAGAGGTCGGAGAAGCGGTGGGCCGAGACCCCCGGCAGGGTGCCGTCGATGAGGCGGTCCAGGGCGGCGCGCACGTCGAGGTTTTTCTCAAAGTACTCGCCGGGGCGGTAGGTCTTGTAGGTCTGCATGGTCTTGATCTCTTTGACGTTGGCCCCGAAGATGTAGATGTTCTCCGGCCCCACCTGGTCGTAGATCTCCACGTTGGCCCCGTCCATGGTGCCGATGGTCACGGCGCCGTTCATCATGAACTTCATGTTGCCGGTGCCCGACGCCTCCAACCCGGCGGTGGAGAGCTGTTCGCTGATGTCGGTGGCGGGGATCAGCACCTCGGCCGAGGAGACCTCGTAGTTTTCGATGAACACCACCTGCAGCTTGCCCTTGGTGGCCGGGTCGTTATTCACCAGTTCGCCGATGGTGTTGATCAGGCGGATGATGCTCTTGGCCCGGGCGTACCCGGGGGCGGCCTTGGCGGCAAAGAAGAAGGTGATGGGGGTGGTCACCGCGTCGGGGTTTTGCTGCAGGGAGTTGTAGAGGTAAAGGATGTGCAGGCACTTGAGCAGCTGCCGCTTGTACTCGTGCAGCCGCTTGGCCTGCACGTCGAAGATCGAATTGACGTTGACTTCGATCCCCTGCTTTTTCAAGAGGTAGTCGGCCAGCCGCTGTTTGTTTTGCTGCTTGACGGCGGCGAACTTCTCCAAAAAGGCCTCGTCCTCGGTGTATTCCATCAGCTTGTCAAACTGGCGGTAGTCCTTGATGAAGCCGTCGCCGATGGTCTCGGTCATCAGCTGGGTCAGGGCCGGGTTGGCCACGGCCAGCCAGCGCCGGTGGGTGATGCCGTTGGTGATGGCCAGATACTTCTGGGGGTAGATTTTGTAGGAGTCGGCAAAGAGGTCGTTTTTGAGGATGGCCCCGTGCAGCTGGGACACCCCGTTGACCCGGCGGGCGACGGCCACACAGAGGTTGGCCATCCGGATCTGGCCGTAGGCCACAATGGCCATGTCGCTGATGCGGTCCATGTCCCCGGGGTAGTAGCGGTTCAGCTTTTCGCAGTAGCGCTGGTTGAGCTCCTGCACGATGGAGTAGATGCGGGGCAGCAGGGCCTTGAACATCCCCTCCTCCCAGCACTCCAGGGCCTCCGCCATGATGGTGTGGTTGGTGTAGTTGAACATCCGGGAGACGATGTTGTAGGCCTCCTCCCAGGTGTAGTTCTCCTCGTCCATCAGGATGCGCATCAGTTCCGGCATGGCCAGAGTGGGGTGGGTGTCGTTGATCTGCACCGCCACGTAGTTGGGCAGGCTGTGCAGGTCGCCGTGGCGCTCCTTGTGGGTGCGCACCAGGTTCTGCATGGTGGCGGAGGTCATGAAGTAAAACTGTTTGAGGCGCAGCTGTTTGCCCTGCTCGTGGCTGTCGTCGGGGTAGAGCACCTTGCTGATGACCTCGGCCGCCTCCCTCTCCTGCATGGCCTGCATGTAGTCGCCCGAGTTGAAGCTCTTGAGGTCAAAGCGGTCTTTGGCCCGGGCGCTCCAGAGCCGCAGGGTGGCCGGGCACTTGCTCTTGTAGCCCACCACCGGCATGTCGTAGGGCACCGCCATCACGGTGTAGTAGTTTTTGTGTTCGGCCTTCATCTTGTGGTCGGTCCAGGTCTCGACGATCTCGCCGCCAAAGTGGACCTCCACCTCTTCGTCGGGGCGCTCGATCTCCCAGACACAGCCGTCTTCCAGCCAGTTGTCCTCCATCTCCACCTGCTCGCCGTCGATGATGCGCTGCTTGAACAGCCCGTACTCGTAGCGGATGCCGCAGCCCATGGCCGGCAGGTCAAGGGTGGCCAGCGATTCCAGGAAACAGGCGGCCAGGCGGCCCAGGCCGCCGTTGCCGAGGCCGGCGTCCCGCTCCTGCGAGGCGACCTCCTCGATGTCCAGCCCCAGGCTCTCAAAGGCGGTCTTGTACCGCTCCAACAGCCCCAGGTTGACAAGGTTGTTGATGTAGGCCCGTCCCATCAGGAATTCGGCGGACATATAGTAGACCTTTTTCAGGCCCTTTTTCTCCACTGCGGCGTTGGCGGCGGTCCACTTGTCCACCACCTCGTCGCGGATGCACATGGCGCTGGCCTTGTACAGCTCCTCTCTGGTGGCGTTCTCCAGGGTCTTGCCGAAATGCCGTTTGAGCTTGCCCGCGATGGCCTTCACCTCGGGCGTCTGTTTGGTCGATTTCATCTCGTACCTCCCGCAAAAGTTACTGCGTTTCAGGCATCGCCCCGATAAGCAGGGCAAGCTGCGCGGGCGAGGCAGGAGAGCCTCACCCGCGCAGCCTTCTATGGTAGATGGTAGTAAAATTCAGTATTGCGTCTCATGTTCCACATGTATGCGATCTTACCTTAAAACGTCCATAAACATAGTATAGTATTTTTCCGCCGAAACTGCAAAGGAATTGTCGCAATCCAGCGCGTGATTTACCAATTCCCGGTGCGCGCCCTCGTCGGCGAGCACCGACAGGGCATAGCGGATGACGTAAAGCATGTCGTGGGCGTTAAAGTTCGCAAAGGAGAAACCGTTGCCCTGGCCGTTTTGCTCGTCGTAGGGGAAGACGGTGTCCCGCAGGCCGCCGGTCTCCCGCACCACCGGCAGGGTGCCGTAGCGCATGGCGATCATCTGCGAGATGCCGCAGGGCTCAAATTTGGAGGGCATGAGGAATAGGTCGCTGGCCGCGTAGACCCGGTGTGCCACCGCGTTGCTGTAGGCCAGATAGGAGCAGACCCTGCCCTTGTACTTGCGCTCCATCTCCCAGAAGAAGTGCTCGTACTTGTAGTCGCCGGTCCCCACCAGGACAATGGCCACGTCATCCTCCATGATCTCGTCGAAGACCCGCATCACCAAATCAAAACCCTTTTGTTCGGTCATCCGCGAGACCATCCCGATGAGGGGGGTGTCCACCGGCACGGTGAGCCCCAGCTCCCGGTAGAGGGCCTCTTTGTTCTGGCGCTTGCCGGTGAGGTCGCTCTTGTCAAAGTGGTAGGGGGTGTGGGGGTCGGTGGCGGGATCCCACTCGTTTATGTCGATGCCGTTGACAATGCCCACCAGGTCGCCCGCGCGCTTGTTGAGCATCCCCTCCAGGTTGCAGGCGTAGTAGGGGGTCTTGATCTCCTCGGCGTAGGAGGGGGAGACGGTGGAGAGCTTGTCGGCAAACACCAGGGCCGACTTGACGAAGTTGGCGCAGCCGTTGAGCTCCATGTAGTCGGGGTGGTAGTAGCGGCTGTCGATGTTCAGCCAATCCTGCACCGTGCCAAAGCTGAAGACGCCCTGGTACATCAGGTTGTGCATGGTGTAGACTGTCTTGATCTTCCCCTGGGGACGGCCCTCGTACTGGGTCTTGATGAGCATGGGGATAACGGCGGTGTGCCAGTCGTTGCACTGGAGCAAGTCGGGCATAAAGCCGATCTTGTCCAGGCACTCCAAAACTGCCCGGCTGAAGAAGGCGTACTGCTCGCCCTCCTCCATGCCGCCCTTGTAGACCGGGCCGGAGAAGTAGTCGTTGGAGTCGATGAAGTAGTAGGTCACCTTGTCCTTGACCAGCTTTTCGACCCCCACGTACTTGTCCTTGCGCCAGCCCAGGTCGATGTGAAAGTCCGCCACGTGCTCGGTCTTCTCGGCGTACTTGGCCTTGATCTGGCTGTGGAAGGGCAGGATGACCCGCGCGTCCATCCCCAGCCGGATGAGTTCCTGCGGCAGGGTGCCCAGCACGTCGGCCAGCCCGCCGATCTTGGCGAAGGGGGCGCATTCCGCCCCGGCCAGCAATACTTTGACCCGCTTTTCCGCCATCTAGACCACCGCTCCTTTCGGGATGATCAGGGGGTACTCCTGGCTGCCCACCAGGTTGGAGTACGGCCGCACGTTGACCCGCTTATCCACGATCACCTGATCCAGCGAGGTGTTCTCGTAGATCCGGCTGTCCTGCATGACAATGCTGTTTTTGATTTTTGCGCCCTTGCCCACATAGACCCCGCGGAAGAGGACCGAATTCTCCACCTCGCCCTCGATGATGCAGCCCGAGCCGATGAGGCTGTTTTTCACCTGGGCCTCGCTGCCGTATTTGGCCGGCGCCCCGTCCTTGACCTTGGTGTAGATCGGCCGCTCTTTGCAGAAGAGGTCGTCCTGCACCTCGGGTTTGAGAAAGTCCATGTTCAGCTGCTGGTAGGAGGCGGCCGAGCTCAGGCGGGAGACATAGCCGCTGTGCTTGTAGCCGTAGATTTTCAGGTGTTTGAGGTTTTTGATGAGCACGTCGGTGACGAAGTTGTACTTGCCGTGGGCCATGGCGTCGTCCACCAGGTACTCCAACAGGTCCTTGCGGACCAGGTAGACGTCCATCCCCACCTTTTTCTGGCTGGATTTCTCCGAGCGGTACTGCATGTCGGTGATCCGGCCGTCGTCGTTCATGGTCAGCCGCAGGTCCTTGAAGTGGGCCCCCTTCTCGGCGCAGGTGGGCTCTTCGTTGTAGAGCATGGTGATGTCGGCCCCGGTGTCCATGTGGCGCTCGAACATCCCGTAGTAGTCGCAGTTGAAGAGGGTGAAGGAGCCGGTGAGCAGGCAGTACTTCTGGGGGGCCCGGCGGATGTAGGCCGACGCGCCCTTGAGGGTGTCCACCAGCCCGTTGTAGCTGCCGGTGTTTTCAAAGGTGTCGTAGGGGGGCAGGATGAACAGCCCGTCGGTCTTGCGGTCCAGGTTCCAGTCCTTGCCCGAACCCACGTGGTCGATGAGGGACTGGTAGTTTTTCTTGGGGATGATGCCGATGTTGCGGATGCCCGAATTGACCATGTTCGAGAGGGTGAAGTCGATGACCCGGTACCGCCCGCCCACCGGCAGGGCCGAGACCGAGCGCAGGTTGACCAGCTCTCTCAAGTTGATGTTTTCCTCGCCTGCGTACACCAGGCCGAATACGTCTTTGCGCATTGTTTTGTCCTCCCCTAATCCTGTTTGAGAACCCGGTTGGGCTCGATCATGTCGCCCTCCGAGATGATGGCGCCCTTGGTGGCGTACACCCCGGTGCCCACCACCGTGATCTTCTGCTCGCCGCCGATGTAGACGTTGTCCTCCAGGGTCACTTCCTCGTCGAGGATCGACTTGTTCACCGTGCAGCTCTTGCCGATCTCGGTCTCCTTCATGATGATGCTGTCCCGGACCACGCTGCCCCGGCCGATGACCACGCCCGGGGAGATGACCGAGTTGACCACCTCGCCGTAGATCTTACAGCCGTCGCCGATGATGGAGTTGACCACCTTGCCGCTCTCGCCCACGTAGTGGGGGGGCAGGGCGTAGTTGCGGCTGAAAATCTTGAACCAGTCGGCGTGCAGGTCCAGCTGGGGGCTGTCGTCGAGCAGTTCCATGTTCGACTCCCAGAGGCTGTCGATGGTCCCCACGTCCTTCCAGTAGCCCTTGAAGACGTAGGCGTAAAGCTTCTCCCCCGCGGCCAGCATGGCGGGGATGATGTTCTTGCCGAAGTCGTTGTCCGAGTGGGGGTCGTCGTTGTCCTGCATCAGGTAGCTGCGGATGGTCTTCCAGTTGAAGATGTAGATGCCCATGGAGGCGGTGTTGGACTTGGGCACCGGGGGCTTCTCCTCGAACTCGACGATCTTGCCCTCCTCGTCGGTGTTCATGATGCCGAAGCGGGAGGCCTCCTCCATCGGCACCTCGATGACGGCGATGGTGGCGTCGGCGCCCTTCTTGCGGTGGAAGTCCAGCATGTCCGAGTAGTCCATCTTGTAGATGTGGTCGCCCGAGAGCACCAGTATGTAGTCGGGGTCGTAGCGCTCGATAAAGGGGATGTTCTGGTAGATGGCGTTGGCGGTGCCGGAGTACCACTCCCCCTTCTGGCCGGACACGTAGGGCGGCAGCACCAGGGCGCCGCCGGTGGTCACGTCCAGGTCCCAGGGGGCCCCGGTGCCGATGTACTCGTTGAGCTCCAGCGGCTCGTACTGGGTCAACACCCCCACCGTGTCAATGCCGGAATTGACACAGTTGGAGAGGGGGAAGTCGATGATTTTGTACTTGCCTCCGTAGGGGACGGCAGGTTTGGCCCGCTTTTTGGTCAGGGCGCCCAGACGGCTCCCCTGCCCGCCGGCCAGCAACATTGCCACACACTGTTTTTTCACAACCATCTCTCAATGCCTCCTAAATATCTTTGTTTTCCTCGTCCGGTATAAACTCAAAATATGCGGCGCCCAGGGGCGGCAAGGTGATCTCCGCCGAGGCCGCGAAATCCCCGCAGGGAATAAACATGGTGTGGATCTCCTCCCGGTTTCGCACGTCGCTGCCGCCGTACCGCCGGTCGTCGCTGGAGAGGATCTCCCGCAAAACGCCCTGGCAGGGCATTCCCAGCCGGTACTCGCTGCGCACCACCGGGGTGAAGTTGAAGGCGCACAGAACCTGCTGCACCTTTCCCCTCCAGGGCTTGGAGCGCCGCAGGAAGGCCAGACAACTCCGCTGGTTGTCGTTCACGCTCAGCCACTGGAACCCCTCCCAGCTGTCGTCGATCTCGTAGAGGGCGCGGTATTTCTGGTAGACCCGGCCCAGCCGGGAGACAAAGCGGGCCATCCCGCTGTGGGAGTCGTACTCGTGCAAAAACCAGTCCAGCTCCTTGCCGTAGTCCCACTCGATGAACTGGGCAAACTCGTCCCCCATGAAGAGCAGCTTTTTGCCCGGGTGGGCGTACTGAAAGGCGTAGAGGGCGCGCAGGGTGGCGAATTTCTGCCAGTAGTCGCCAAAGCACTTGTCGATCATCGAGCGCTTGCCGTGCACCACCTCGTCGTGGGAGTAGGGCAGCAGGTAATTTTCTGAAAAGGCGTAGGTCATGGAGAAGGTCATCTCCCCGTGGTGGTCTCTGCGAAAGAGGGGGTCCATCTCCACATAGTCCAGGGTGTCGTGCATAAAGCCCATGTTCCACTTGAAGGTAAATCCCAGCCCCCCTTCCTCCGGGGACCCGGTCACCCGGGGGAAGGCGGTGGACTCCTCGGCAATGGTCATCGCGTCCGGGTGCAGGGCGAGGAGGGTGCGGTTGAGCGCCTGCAAAAAAGCGACCGCCTCGTAGTTGACATTCCCCCCGTCCCTGTTGGGGACGAACTGGCCCGGCTGTTTGCCAAAGTCCAAATAGAGCATCGAGCTGACCGCGTCGATGCGCAGGCCGTCGATGTGGTACTCCTCCAAGAAGAAGTTCGCCGAGGAGATGAGGAAGCTCTGCACCTCCGGCCGGCCGTAGTTGTAGAGGAGGGTGCCCCACTGGGGCTGCTCGCCCTGCAGGGGGTTTTGGTGCTCGTAGAGGCAGGTGCCGTCAAACCGGGCCAGGCCGTGGGCGTCCTTGGGGAAGTGGGCGGGCACCCAGTCGAGGATCACCCCGATGCCCTCCTGGTGCATCCGGTCCACCAGGTACATCAGGTCCTGGGGGGTGCCGTAGCGGGAGGTGGGGCTGAAATACCCCGTCACCTGGTAGCCCCACGACTCGTCCAGCGGGTACTCGGTGATGGGCATCAGCTCCAGGTGGGTAAAGCCCATGGACTTGAGGTAGGGGGCCAGCTGGTCGGCCACCTCCCGGTAGTTGGGAAAGCCGCCGCCCTCCCCCCGCCGCCAGGAGCCCAGGTGCACTTCGTACACAGCCATGGGCTGGCGAAGCGGGTCTCTGCGGCGGCGCTTTTTCAGATAGGTGCCGTCGCGCCAGCTGTACCCCGCCAAACTCCAGACCTTGGAGGCGTTGCCCGGTCGCAGCTCGCTGTAAAAGGCAAAGGGATCGGCCTTGTACCGCTTGACCCCGTCGCACCCCTCCACCAGGTACTTGTAGTTGTCTCCGTTCTTGGCGCCCTGCACAAAGGCGGTGTAGACGCCGCCCTCCCCCCGCTGCATGGGGTGGCTGGTCTCGTCCCAGCCGTTGAAGTCCCCCACCACCGAAACACTGGCGGCGCCAGGGGCCCACACGCAGAAGCGGTGGCAGCCCTTTTCCGGCAGATGGTGGCAGCCAAAGGCCAAATAGGCCTTCTGCGCCTTTCCCGTGTTGAAGAGATAGAGGTCGTCCACTGGGACCAATCCGCCCTTTTCCTCCATGGCTGTTAACCCCCTTTCAGCCGTCCGCCCCTCTCGGGAGGCGGGCGGCGCCCATCTCACTATACGACAACCGCCCTGCTAAAAATCAGGCAGTTTGTCAACTCCTCAAAAAAGCAAAACAGCGCGGCCCGACCACACCCGAAACACGCCGGTGGGAAGGCACACGCCATGGCCCGCTCTGTCTCCATCTTCATTTTCTTCATTCGATGTCTGTAAAAGCCGCTGTTGCTGCGTTTTTTTGCTCTCATGGTGGCACGCCCTTATTTTTATATCTTTCTGTCAATATAACTATAATTTGTATTTTTAGTATACCATATTTTATTTACCCCTTACAGTGTTTATTTGATTTCTCTCCTATTTTCTATGTTTTGGTGCAAATGTTTTCCATTTTTCGTGCGCTTTGCCATTTCGCCTGTAAAGGCCGCTATTTTTTCCCGGGCAATTTTGTAAAAACCGCCCTCTTTTCCCCTTTCACTGGCGGCGAGGAGGTCTCCCTCTCCCCCTTCCCGCCCGGCGGGGAACGGCGGCCCCTCCGCCAACTGGTGGTCTCCTCACCTCTGTCCCACCCAACGGAGGGAGACAGCGCTCCCGCTGCCGGCCTGCGGCCCCCTCTCCCCCTTCCCGCCCGGCGGGAGGACGGCAGCCCCTCCGCCAACTGGCGGTCTCCCCATCTCTGTCCCACCCAACGGAGGGAGACAGTGCTCCCGCTGCCGGCCTGCGGCCCCCTTCTCCCCCTTCCTGCCCGGCGGGGAACGGCGGCCCCTCTGTCGACCGGTGGTCTCCTCATCTCTGTCCCACCCAACGGAGGGGGACAGCGCTCCCTTTTCCGGCCTGCGGCCCCTCTCCCCCTTCCTGCCCGGCGGGGAACGGCTGCCCTTCGCCGACCGGAGCCCCCTTCATCCTGTCGCCGCGCGCCTCTCCTCCGCCGGCGCGGACTCTGTCAACGGCGCACAAAAAGGGCTGGGGAAGCAGGCGCTCCCCAGCCCTTTTTTCACTTTTCGCAAGCAGCGCGGGATCTACAGCTCTCCGGTTTCCCGCCTTCTGACCGCAGCCCAGCAGCACACCGCACCCGCGGCGATGGCCCCCCAGAGCAGAGCGGCCTGCCAGCTGTCATCGCCGGTGTAGACCCCCTTCTTGGCGTCCACCGGGTAGCGCACCGAGGCGCTGGCGGTGGGTCCGGTGCTGTCCCGGCTCCCGTCCGGGTCGGTGCCCACCGCCTCGGCGGTGTTCACCAGCTCCCCGCTCTCCTGCATTTCGGCGTCGTTGGGGTCGTACACCATTGTCCTGTAGGTCAGGGTGTACTTCTCCCCCGCCCGCAGCACAGGGATCTGCACTTCGAGGGTGTGCTCCCAGGCGTTGTAACAGCTGGAGGGCACCTTTTCGGTGTGCCCGTCCGGATAGGTCAGGCGGATGCTCCCCTCATCCAGGTTCAGCCCCGCGGGCAGGTAGTCGAAGATGGAGACGTTGCGCCACTCCGAGTATGCCGTGGGGTTTTCCAGCGTCACGGTGTAGAGCAGCGCGTCGCCCAGATGGGTGTCCCCGCCCGGCCGGCCCGGCTGTTCCACCGTCTTGTCCAGCACCGGGTCGGGGTCGGCCAGCAGGACCTCCTCGTCCGTCCCCGGGTAGACCTTTTCGCTGGTGGAGGGCTCGTCTGCCTCCACCGGCCATTCGCCCGGCTCGATCGGGTCGCCCAGCTGGTCGGGGTAGTCCTCCGACCCGCCCCAATGGCCCGGCTCGCCGTCCTCTGTGGGGCGGCCGCCATAGGCTTCGCCGGTGTTGCCGATGTCGCGGCCCAGGGCGTCGGCGCCAATGGTGGCCTCAAACACCAGTTCGTACCGCTCGCCGCCGTAGATGTCGCCCACAAAGACCGCCAGGGTGCGGCTGGCCGGGTCGTACACGCCGGCGTCCAAGGCCTTTTTGCTGCCGTCGGGCCCTGTCAGGTAGATGCTGTCCAGGTCGATTTCCAGCCCCTGTGGCAGGGCGTCCACAATGGAGACGCCGGTCCAAACCGAGCCGTAGCGGCTGTTTTCCGCCCGCAGGGTGTACTGGACCCGGTCGCCCACCTGCACCTTGCCGCCGCCGTCCGTCAAGTTTTCGGCAACTTTGGCCAGGTGCCCGTTGGGGTAGGGGATGGGGCGGGCGCTTCCGTCCCCGTTGGGGGTCACGGTGGGGGAGGTGGCGCTGCCGTTGTCGCCGTCGGCCTGGGCGGTGTTGGACAGATCCCGGTCGGACGGGTCCCCCGGCTGAATGGCCACCTGGTTGATGAGCACATCAAAGGTCAGCACGTACTCGTCGCCCCCCAGCAGCGAGCCGATGGGCACGCTCAGCAGCCGGGTGTCGGCGTCATAGCAGGAGGCGTCCACCTGCACCGGCTCTCCCCCGTTTTTCGAGAGGTAGATGCTGTCGGTGTCGATGGTCATCCCCTTGGGGATGCGGTCTTTCATCACCACATCCTTCCAAAGGGTATTTTGCTGGTTGTTCTTGGCCGTCAGGGTATAGGTCAGCCGATCCCCGGACTGGTTACCGTCGGTTCGGTCGCCGTTGACAACCCCTTTGCCCAGTTCGGGCTGCACCCTGTCCACCCGCACGAATTCCACCACCACGCTGTGGTTTTGCCGAATGTCGGTGAAGGCGTGGCTGCCGGACGTCTTGCCGGCGTACTCGGGGCGCTCTTTTCCGTCCACCGTCACCCGGTAGACCTCGTACCCCTCGGCCGCCTGCCAATTCACCTGGTGGTCGCTTCCGCCCTCCAGCACGGCGGAGCCGGTGATGGTCCCCTTCACCCGATCGATGGCCGTATCCACCCGGTAGAGGGGGTCGGCGTCCGGGTCGGAGGGTCCGCCGTCGCGCTCAAAGACAACCTCCACCCTGTGGTTGGCGCCGATGTTGACAAATTCGGTCTGGTCCCGCAGATCGGGCTGGACCAGACCGTCCACCCGCACCTCTTTGACGTGCCAGCCCTCGGCCGGCTGCCAGGTCACGGTGTGGTCCGCCCCCTCTTTTACGGTGGCGGTGGGGGTGATGCTCCCCGCCCCCACCTGGGCGGTCTCCACCACAAAGCTGCCGCTCTCGCTGTGCTCGGGGCCCTGGCTCTCGCCGTCTTTGGCAAAGACCACCCCCACCGTGTGGTCGGCGGTGATGTTTTGCAGGGTGTGGCTGTCGGCAGTGAGCAGGTCGTCCCGCACCTGACCGTCTACAATGACGCTGGCCAGGTGGTAGCCGGGCGCCGGCTCCCAGCCCACAGTGAAACTGCCCCCATCGGCCACCGTGCCGCCGGCGGTGATGGTCCCCAGCCCGCCGACGACCTGGGTGCTCACCCGGTGCAAGTCGGGCTGGGAGCCGCTGTCGGCCGCGAAATAGACCTCCACCGTGTGGTCGCGCCCGATGTTTGGGAAGCTGGCCGAGGTGGCGGCGCTCTCCACCCCGTCAATGACCACCTTTTCCACCCGGTAGCCGCTGGGCACCATCCACCCCACGCTGTGATCTGCCCCCTTGGGCAGGATGGTGGTGGGGGTCATGTTGGCCGCCGTTGCGTCTTTCAGGCCGTACACCGCGGTGGCCACCGTGTACTGTTCCTTCTTCTCCGGCTGGCTGTTGTCCGCCTTTTCCAGCGCCACCTCGATGAGGTAGTTCTGGTCGATGCCGGTGATCGCCAATCCGCCGGCTTCCAGCAGGTCGTCCCGGGCGACGCCGTTGACCAGCACGCCCGCCACCCGGTAGCCCTCCGGCACCGTCCAACGCACCGGGTAGTCGCTGCCCGGGTCGAGGGAGCCGTTGCCCCCGGTGATGGTGGCCCCGCAGTCCCCGGTGATGGAGGTCTGCACGCTGAAAGTCCCCGCAGGGGCCTCGTATTTCTCCTTGACAAAGGTCACGTGGATGGTGTGGTCTTCCTGTATCTGCTCAAAGGGGTAGGCCCCCGGGGTGCCGATGACAATGCTGCCGCTGCTGCGGCCGCTGCGGTAGGCGGCCCGGTGGGCGCTCCCCCCTTCGGGGTAGTAGGTCTTTTCGCCGTCGACCTGCACCTCCAGCACCGTCCAGCCCTCTTCGGCCGACCACTCCACCGTGTAGTTTTCGCCCTTCTTCACGACTTTCGACTCCGAGATGCTGCCGCCCCCGTCCTTGGAGGTGTTCACCCGGATCAGCTCGTCTTCGGGCACGGTGATCACGCCGGTCTGCTCCTTGCCGCCCAGCTTCACCACCACCCGGTAGTCCTGTCCGATATTGGTCAATTCGGCGCTGCCGGCGGCGCTGTCCACCGCAAAGCTGCTGACCTGGTTGCCCTGGGCGTCGTAGACCGTGACCGACTTGACCTCGTAGTTCTTGCTGTCACCCAACACCGTCTTCACCGCGTAGTCGCCGCCCGCCGGCACCCAGGCCGAGGGGGTGATGCTCCCCGGGCCGCCCACCAGCTCGGTGGTCACGCGGTAGGACAGGGGGGCCGCGTCCTCCTTGACCAGCTCCACCTCGACCCGGTGGTCGCTGATGACCCGGGCAAAGGTCACGCTGTCTCTATCCACCAGGTCGGGCCGGTTGGCCCCGTCCACCCGCACCGATTTGACGCGGTATCCGGGCGCCACCTCCCAGCGCACCTGGTAGTTCTCCGTCTCGGAACTGTCCTTTTGCAGCCGCCGGCTGGGGGTGATGGAGCTGGCGCTCCCGCCGCCGATGAGCATGGTGTCCACGCTGTAGTACACCTGCTCCTCCGCGCTGTTCTCCCGCTCAAACTCCACAAACACGTGGTGGTCTGCGCCGATGGCGGGGATGGTCAGCTTGCCGCTGCCGTCCGGTTGCAGCAGCACGTCGTCCAACCACACCCCCTTTACCCGGTAGCCGGGGGCGGGCTGCCAGGTCACGGTCACGTCGTTTCCCTCTTCAAAGGGGCTGGGCGCACCGCTGACCGTCTCGGCTTGCACCTCGCCCTCGCCGCGCTGTCCCAGGGTCACCTGCCAGGTCTTGACCCACTTGGCGTACAGCTCCACCGGCTCCGTGGGCATCGTCTCAAAGACGGTGTCCCGGGTCACGGCGCTGCCGCTGCCCTCGGCGTTTTCATACCAGCCCTTAAAAGCGTAGCCCGCACGGGAGAGGCCGTCCACAAAGCCGGCCGGTTTGCCGTCGCCGGCGAGAAGGGTACTGGTTTTGCCGCCGCTGCCGTCATTGCGGTGAAAGTTCACCTGCCGCGCGCTCACATTGATCTTCAGCAGCAGGTCCCCGCTCACATTGCCCGACCAGTCCACCGCAAAGGCGTGCAGGTAGTAGGTCTCGCCCGGCACCAGCTGGGCGGTGGTGTAATCCACCTTGTCGCCCGCATTGGAGGCGCGGAGCAGATTGCCTTCGGTCACGGTGGGTTTGGCCGCCGCAGCGCTGTTCTTGTCCACCCCGGTGACCACATACCCCTTGAGGCCGGAGAGGGCCGTCTGCTGAAAGACAGAGGGGTCGGTGGGGTCGGTGGAGCTGCTGGACCAGATGTTCACGTACTCCTGCTTGTCCTGCTCTGAGTTGGGCTCCTTCTGGGGGATGCCCAAGACCCGGTAGGCGTAGTCGGTGCCGTTGTCGGTCGAACCGCTCAAGGTCACCTGCGCCGTGTAGCCGGTCAGGTCGGCGTTGGGGGCGATGCCGGTCACCTCGCCCTGGGGGGCGTCCGGCGCGGCGTCATCGGTAAAGGAGATATCCTTCGTGTCGGTTTTCTGGGTGGTCTGGGCCAGGTAGATGAGGGTGTTGGCCAGGATCTTCTTCTCGTCGTCGGTGGCCGCCCCGTTGGAGTGGCCCGTCTGGATCATGGCGGTGTTGCCGTTGGTGGTGAGGTAGGCGCTGGGGGTGGACTCTCGATAGTCGACCTTCCCGTCTTTGGGATTGCCGGCGGCGTCGGAGAACTTCATCCACACCTGGTTGCGAAGTGAGCCGTCGACATCGAGCCCGCCGGAGACCTGACCCAGGGCGTGGGCGGCGGGGATGTGCAGGGTCCGCCCCTCCAGATCCCAGGGGCGGCTGGTGAGAAAGCCGGTGTTGACCACCTTTACATCGCTGCCGCCGTTGGCATCCATCGACCAGGAGGAGCCCAAAGCAGAGAAATTCAGGTAGTCGGCCCCCGCAAACACACCGAAATTCGGGTGGTCATAGCGAACCGTGTCGTGCCCAAAGAGGACGCCGCGGCCGGTGGCCAAAAATTCCTTTACAGCCTCTGCTCCAGTTGCGCTTAAATCTTTGGAGCTGTTGCTGTCGTAGGAGCCGAACATCAGCACGTCGTACTGGTAGACGCCATCTGCATTTTTCAGGTAGCTGTTGGGGTTGCCGTTGAAACTGTCCAGATTTACAGCTGTAACGGAGATGAGTCCCATGCCAAAGGACACGGCGTTCCCCGTGAGGGGATTGGGGGTGGTGTCCTTCTCCATCCACTGCTTCAAGTTGTTGCCGTTTCCCGGGTAGATGTTGAGCACCTTCACCTTGTTGGAGGCGTCGTCCACGTCCACGGTGGAGCGGGTCTCCCACTTGCTCCAGCTGCCGTCAGCGCCCCTTTTGGACTGCCAGAGCTGGTAGGCGTAGGGGCGGGAGGGATCGGACAGCCCCTGTCCCGGCTGAAGGGGGTTTTCAAAGGGAAAAGACCACTCCAGCTTCTGCGACAGCTTTCCGTCGCTGCCCACCGTGTAGTAGCCGTCCAGGTTGATTTTCCCCTTTTCATACTGGGGTGGCTGGTAGCCCTCTGGCGCGTCGCCCGCCTCTCCTGTCGGCGTATCGCCGCCGGCCGCCATTGCGGTCACCGGCATCAACGGCATAAAGAGAGAGAGGACCAGCGCCAGGGCAATGCCAATGGATGCTGTGCGTTTTTTCATCTTTTACACCTCTCCTGAGCTTTTTATAAAATTATGGTTTTTCGTTCAATTTTGTTTTTTGTATACATACGACAAAAAAGCCAACTTGCAATAGGCAAGTTGGCCAAAATTCTATACAAATTTAGCAGGATTAAGAAATGCTTTTCATGAACGAAAAATTATACTAAACTTTATCTATTATTTTAGCACCCCACCCGAAATTGTCAAGGTTTTATCACAGTTCTTGTGTATTTTCTCCATTTTTAACTCCAATTTTAAAGCCCTTTCTGCTCTCCTATTTTTTGCCCTTTTTTGCTTTTTCTAAATTTTAGATAAGGAAACGGCTTTTTTAAGCGCACAACGCCTAATTTTAAATATTGTGCGCCGTTGCCCTCTGTCGCTATGCCGTACAGGTCCTCATTTGCTCTCTTTTAGTCCTTACCGCTCAGTTTCACAGCTGCTACAAGCTCCTCATCTGTCACTCCCCCCAGGGAGAAACTCGCTTTCGTCAGTCCTCTTTTCACCAGCCCCCCTCCCTCGCCGGTCGCCCCTGGGCGGAAGGGTGCTTTTGCCCCCTGCCTCGCGCGGCTGGCGACAGATAAAAAATGCCGCCCGGCTGAACCCTTTCAGCCGGGCGGCGTCTGGGAGATCGGCTCTCCCTACTCTGGTTTATAGGCAAAGGTGCAGGGGCGCACCGTCCTGTCCAGGGGGGCAAAACTGTACCCCTGGCCCTGCAGCCGCTCGATGATCCGGGACAGGGCCTGCACTGTCTGGAGCTTGTTTGCGCTGTCGTGGAGGAGGACGATGCCCCGCTTCTCGGGCATCCCCTCCACCACCCGGTCGGCAATGGTGCCGGCGGTGGCCCCCCTCATGGTGTCTCCACTGCCCACGTTCCAATCGTAGTAGACAAAGCCCCGGCGCAGCATCTCCGCGATGATTTCCTGGTAGAGGTCCATATTGTAGGCATTGACACTCCCCCCGGGGAAGCGAAAGAGATCTGGCCGCACCCCAGTGACCTCGTATATCTGCTGGTACATCTGGTCAAAGTCGTCCAGGTAGCTGTCCACCGACTGGTAGACCTTCCCGTAGTCGTGGCTGGCAGAGTGAACGCCAATGGTGTGTCCCCGGGCCACGATCTCGCGGTACATCTCCTTGGACGCCTCGTCGTCGCGGTAGACCACAAAGAAGGTCGCCTTTACCCCGTACCGGTCCAGGATGTCCAAGATCTCACCGGTGCGCTGGGTGGGCCCATCGTCAAAGGTGAGATAGACCGTTTTCTCCCGGTCGGGCGCGAAGGCAAAGTCCCGCTTCTCGGCATAGAGGGCGGGGTGGGCGTTTTGATAGGCGATCTCTGCCCCCTCGGCTGCCGCCCCGTCTGGCAACACCATTTGCATCGGGGCCAAGGCCCGTTCCTGCTCCACCGAGACCGGGGCCGCACTTTTCAGCTGGCGGTTTTCCACCCCCCAAAACACCGCCAGACTGGTGGAGAGGAGCAGACCCCCCAATACCGACCCGACAATCAGGTGCCGGTAAAAGCGCACGCTGCCCCAATACTTTTGGGCCCGCTTTTCTCTCTTCATTGCCGCTCCCCTGTCAGTCCCTTAAAACGCTGCGTCTTGCAGGCCGCCGGTGACCTCCACACTGCCCTGCAGCACTGCGCCTTCGGCAATGGAGAGGCGGTGCGCCCGCAGATCGCCGATGAGCACAGCCGAACTGCCCAACACAGCTGTCCCCTCGATTTGCAGGTTGCCCTTGATCTTCCCCGCCAGCTCCAACTCACCGGCGGCCACATCGCCGCTCACCACCGCCTGGGCGTCAATGCGCACCGCTCCGCTGGATTGGATGTTCCCCAGCACCTTGGCCCCCTGCAACTGCAGTTCGCCGCACTGTACATCCCCCTCGACCCCGCCGCTGACGAGCAGATTGCCCCGCCCGGAAACACTGCCCTTGACTCGTCCCCGGATCTGCAGGGGGGAGTCGGTGCACAACTTGCCCTCAACAGTCATTTCCTCGGCAATCACTGAGCCGCCGCGCCCTGCCCAGGCGGGGATTTCTGCCTGCAGACCCTGGGGGCGCTCCACTGGCGCCATCGGCTCCTCCGGCTGCACCGGGGCGGCAGATGGCCGTTCAGCCGGGCCCTCTCCCTCTTGTACAAGGTCGCTGTTTCGGCCGTTGAGCAGTTCTGCCATGGCCTGTTTAAAATTGTTTTGCTGCTTGCCCATGTTCTCTTTCCTCCACTCGTCATCGCCCGTGCGACGACCCCTATTCCTCGCTCTCGCCCGGCTCGGGCGCCACGTCCAAAGGGGCCTCCCCGTCGGTTGGCCCATCACCCGGTGCCGGCGGCTCTGACTCCTCAGCCAGGCCTCGCACCTCGACTTGGCCCTTGAGGGCGGCCCCTTCGGCAATCGAGACGGCGCCCGCAGTGATATCGCCCTGCACCGAGGCGGTCTTCCCCATAAACAAGGTCTCCGCCACCTGCAAGTTGCCTTCGACACTGCCGGTCATCTCCACCCGGCGGGCGGTCAGGTCGCCGGTGATCGCGGTGTCTCGGTCCATCTGAATGGTGCCGGCGGTTTTGACGTCGCCGCGGATGGCGGCCCCGGCGAAGAAAATCTCCCGGCCGCTCACGTCGCCTTCAATGTCGCCGCTGATAACGACCTGGTCCTCTGCCAGCAAATCTCCTTTGATGTGTCCCATCACCCGCACCGGTGAAGAGGTGCGCACCGTCCCTTCGATCCATACGTCCTCCACCAGGATCGAGCCGCTTTCCGCGCCGGTCATCGGCACGCCAATTTTACCTTTTACTCCCAGCTGTCCACCGTTCTCAAGGCCTTTGCCCTTGTGATCCATCTCCATTTTACTTCCTCCATCATTTCCAGCGCGCCGTCGACAGGCATTTCCCACTGCCACCCCGCGCCGCCATCCCGGCCGAGTGGAAAAGCGAACTGCTCACTACACGCCCCTGTTGAAGCCGTTCGCATCTGCACTTTGGCGGGGAAACAGCATATTTTTCACTAAGCCGGCTTATCAAACCAGCTCCCCCAAAAAAGTACAGGACACTATCAATTGGCCCTTTTAATCGCCGTTTTTCGCCAAGTTGTTAAACCACTGATATTAATAAGAATACCAATACAGGTAGTTTTTGTAAAGCATATTTCAGTCAAAATATCCAATATTTCTTATTATTGAAACAAATTGTGAACCCCATCTACATGGATGTCCAGCAAACCTGTATTTTTGAAAACCCGATGGGGCACAATGTCGGTTATTGTCCCTTAAAATTATACAGAAAAGGCCTTTTAATGGAGGAGAAAGGCAATAGAAATGATGGTGAAATGGGTGATACTGCCGACAAAGACATCCTCTGGGGTGTTGGGAAAACGGAAGAGGGCAAAGGGCAAGGACGAGATCAGTGACAGGGGCAAAAAGAACTCCCAGAATGCCGATGAGGATGGAGGTGGCCAATCGCAAAGAGGGCCACATTTGGCAGAGCAAAATCAAAGTCTTTAAGACTTTGAGGTGGTGTCGAAGGCGATTGCTTCGCAATTGACTCGGCCCGTTGGTCAAGCGGTTAAGACACCGGCCTCTCACGCCGGTAACGGGGGTTCGATCCTCCAGTGCTGAAGATGTCCTTGCCTTCACTGCAGCACCCCTCGCTGAAAAATGGGCTGGCAAAGCTGCTGTCTTTCCTCTCGTTGTGCCGTCCGCTCTCACCTGCTCTTTGGGCATATCCCCGCTGCCCCTCCTGCCCCACAGCGGTCAAATCCACTATTTCTTCCCACTTCAAATCCGCTCTTTCTCCCCCGCAAGCACCAATTCCTCCTGTTGGCAGGTACAAAAAAGCCCCTCCTGCCAAGGGAGGGCACAGGAGGGTGGGAAAAGGGGCCGATAAAATCAGTTGGCCCGGCAGGTCTGCCCCTCACGGGAAACCGCCCACGCCGCCCTGACATCTCTTCGCTTTGTCCGTCAAGCTGACGTTTCGCTTTAATAGACCACGGCCCGAAACAATTGCAGTGCAGCAAAAAAGACCATCCTTTCGGATGGTCTTTTTTGTGTTGGCATCGCCCTATTTTCCCAGGCAGCTTCCCGCCAAGTATCTTCAGCGCTGCGTAGCTTAACTTCCGTGTTCGGGATGGGAACGGGTGGATCCTACGCGCCATCAACACCAACTGTGCTGCAAAAATACAGCTTGAAAACTGAATAAAGAAGAATAGACTGAATGAGAACCGCTTCACAAGGTCAAGCCCTCGACCGATTAGTACTGCCCAGCTCAACACGTCACCGTGCGTACACCTGCAGCCTATCTACCTCGTAGTCTT
>NZ_JBQHTP010000017.1:0-66030 GCF_052065655.1 Bittarella sp. HCP28S3_D9
GGATTTTTAGGTCCGTTCAAGCTTCAGTATTGTTCAATTTTCAAGGTCCGTTCGGCATCTCGCCGTGCCTTTTATTATATCTCGCTGCCTTCTTTTTGTCAACCCCTTTTTCTCCCCTCTCGGTTCGAAATCTGGGGCTCACTCCTCGGAAACCGCACTCCCGTGCGCTTCCCTCGCGGACAGCTTTTGTATAATACCATGACCGCCTCCTGCTGTCAATAGATTTTCGCCAGCTTTTTTCACTTTTTTGCGGGGTTATACACAAGGTAATCATTTTCCCCTTTTTGCACCGGGATTCGGGGGGATTTTCTACCGTTCGTCAACTTTCTCTCCCCTCTTCCCCTTTCCTGCCCCGGCGGCAAATCGCGCTTTGCAATCGGGGCGGAGCTGTGCTATACTTTTCCCATTCGCTCAAAGGGGGCCTTCGCCCCTACTATATAAGAGAAAGGAGAGCGGCTCATGCCCATCAACATACCCGCCAGCCTGCCGGCGGCGGAAACCCTCATTTCGGAGAACATCTTCATCATGACCCAGGAGCGGGCGGTGAGCCAGGACATCCGCCCCCTGCGCATCGCGATCCTCAACCTGATGCCCAAGAAGATCGAGACCGAGACCCAGCTGCTGCGGGTGCTCTCCAACTCGCCCATCCAGGTGGATGTGGAGTTGGTGCAGACGGTGACCCACGTCTCCAAAAACACCCCGGGGGATCACCTGCTGAAATTCTACAAGAGCTTTGACGATATTCGGGACGAGCGCTTCGACGGGATGATCATCACCGGGGCCCCGGTGGAGCAGCTCCCATTTGAAGAGGTGGACTACTGGGAGGAGCTCTGCGAGATGATGGAGTGGAGCAAGTCCCACGTCTACTCCACCTTTCACATCTGCTGGGGGGCGCAGGCGGGGCTCTACTACCACTACGGCATCGACAAGGTGCCCCTGGCGCAGAAGCAGTTCGGCCTCTTTCACCACCGGGTGCTGCGGCCGGAGCACCCGCTGCTGACCGGCTTTGACGAGTGCTTCCTGGCCCCCCACTCCCGCCACACCGGGCTGCGGCGGGAGGACATTCTGTCGCGGGCGGAGCTGGAGCTGCTCACCGACTCGGAGGAGGCGGGGGTGCACATCATCGCCAGCAAAAACGGGCGGCAGTTCTTTGTCACCGGCCACTCGGAGTACGACCGCTACACCCTGCGGGGTGAGTACCTGCGGGACCGGGAGGCAGGGCTGCCCACCGCGCCCCCCTGCAACTACTTCGCCGGGGACGACCCGGCGGGCGAGGTGCCCTTTGTCTGGCGCTCCCACGGGAGCCTGCTCTACACCAACTGGCTCAACTACTTTGTCTACCAGCGCACCCCCTACCACCTGGAGGAGTTGCGGCAGCTGGAAATCTAGACGGTCACAGCAAAACAGCGCCCTCTCCCGGCCGCAGCAGTGCGGCGGGAGGAGGGTGCTTTTCTGTAAAGCAGAGGGCGCAGGCCCCTCACAGGTAGGAGAGGTCGTCGATTTGGTCGAAGAGTTGGCACTCGAGCGCTTTGAGGGCCTTGATCCCCTCCTGCCGGCCCTGCCAGTGCCCCTCGGCCACCCCCTCCTCGAAGGCGTGGAGGTACTCCTGCTCCTCGCAGACGAGGAGGACGTGCACCAACTGCTCGTAGAGGCGGGCGGGCTCGCCCCCTATCCGGTTGAAGGCCCGCTCGATTTCGTTCCACTGGGCGACGGCCCGCCGGTAGCTGGGGGAGTGCCGCCGCCGCCCCTCGAAAAAGGGCCGACTCTGCCGGTACGCCTTTTTGATGCTGTTCATCCCCATCCCCTCCCCCCACAGGATAGCGCGGCGGGAAGGGGGCGTCCAGTGTCGCGGCTGCACCCGCCCGTGTCGTCAAATATGATACTACTTTTGATTATAGAAATCTCACTCCATTTTGAATATGATAAAACCATGGCATGAAACGGACAGGATGGAGAGGGGACGGTGGGCGATGGGCTTTGAACCCAAGGCAATCAGTTATAAGCGGGCGGATATTCCCCTGACCACCCGCTTTACAGAACCCCTCTACGAACAGCTCTGCGCCCTCAAAAAGCACACCGGCGTCCCCCTCAACTCCATTGTTCTACAAGCCTGTAAGTATGCCCTCAAAGACCTGCCGGCGGAAATCAAGACGCCCCACAAGTAGGGGGTAAGCCCATCAGAGAGACCGCACCGCCGTGGAGTGGCAGCGATGGACGGTGGATTTTGAGCACATGGCGGTCCGTTACGGAGGAACAGACCGCCCCCCCCCGACCACCCACTTTACAGGGCCCCTCTACGGCCTACCGGCAACTCTGTGCCCTCAAAAGGTGTACCGACATCTCCCCTCCCCGTCGTCCCGCAAGCCCGCGAGTATGCCCTCAAAGACCTGCCGGAGGAAATCAAGATGCCCTACAAATAGGGGGTAGAGCCACCAAAGAGACCGCACCGCCGAAACTGGCGGCTTCTTTTTTGGGAAAAACGCCCCCTTGTGAAAACGGGGGGAGGGGGGTATAATGGGGACAAACTTGTCCTTGCAAGAGGGGGAAAAGAGGATGGACAACGAACAACTGCTCCAGCAGATCGGCGGCATGTTCGGCCAGGTCAACCAGCAGATGGGGGAGCTGGCCGGTCAGATGGGCCAGTTGAGCCGGCGGATGGACGCCATGGAGACCCAGCTCAACAAGCGCCTCGACGGTATCGACGAACGGCTGGACGGCATCGACGAGCGCCTCGACCGGGTAGAAATCCGGCTTGATAGCGTAGAGGGTCGGCTCGACCAGGTGGAGGAGACCTTGACCCGGGTGGCGGTGACCCAGGAGAACGTGGTCCTGCCCGCCCTGAAACAGCTGGCGGAGGGGCACGAGGAACTCACCCGGCAGATCGGCGTGGTGTCCACCCAGGTGGAGAGAAACACCGAGACCATCGAACTGCACACAGTGCAGATCGCGGGGTTACAGGAAAAGGTGAAGGCCCTGGCCTAGCGCTCCCCCTCCATTAAAATACATACAAAGCGCTCCGACAGACGGTCTGGTCTGCCGGGGCGCTCTTTTTTTGCAGTCATTCGGCGAGCATCTCCCGCAGGCGGGAGAGGATCTTCTTCTCCCTGCGGGAGACCTGCACCTGGGTCATGGAGAGGGCCTTCCCCACGTCGGCCTGGGTCTTTTCCTGGAAGTAGCGCAGCACCACGATCTGCCGCTCCACCGGTTCCAGGCGGCCCACCACCTCCCGCAGGGAGAGGCTGTCGGTGATCTTCTCCTCGCAGCAGGGGACCGGGATGTCGATGGTCTGGCCGGTCTCGTCCCCGGCGGTGAGGGAGACGGTGGGGTTGTAGATGCCGATGGCCTCGACGATCTTCTCCTCCTCGATCCCCAGGGCCTGGGAGAGCTCGGCGATGGTGGGCTCCTCCCCCCGCTGGTGGGTCATGAGTTCCCGCTGGCGGGCCACCTTGAGGGAGACCTCTTTGAGGCTGCGGGAGACCTTGACGGCCCCCCCGTCCCGAAAGAGCCGCTTGATCTCCCCCAAAATCACCGGGACGGCATAGGTGGAGAACTTGTACCCCAGGCTGGGGTCAAAGCCGTCGCAGGCCTTGATGAGCCCCATGCACCCGGCCTGGTAGAGGTCGTCGTACTCCACCCCCCGCCCCCGGAACCTGCCCGCACAGGCGTGGACGAGGCCGAGGTTTTCCTCTACGAACTTATCTCGCTGCTTTGCTGGCGATGCGCTTTTCAAGATAGACGCTGGTCCCCTTTCCGGACGTACTTCTCACCTGCAGACGGTCGGTGAACGCCTCCATAACCGCAAAGCCCATCCCCGCGCGCTCCCCGGTGTCGCAGGTGGTGTAGAGGGGCTCCATGGCCCGCTCGATGTCGGGGATGCCGCAGCCGGCGTCCCGGATGATAATGCGCACCCGGTTGTCGGGATAGATTTTTGCCGTTATGTAGATTTTGCCGATGCAGTCTTTGTACCCGTGGACCACGCAGTTGGTCACCGCCTCGGAGACGGCGGTCTTGATGTCGCTGATCTCCTCCACCGTGGGG
The DNA here is from genome assembly GCF_052065655.1 of Bittarella sp. HCP28S3_D9. Classification (NCBI taxonomy): domain Bacteria; kingdom Bacillati; phylum Bacillota; class Clostridia; order Eubacteriales; family Oscillospiraceae; genus Bittarella (ex Durand et al. 2017); species Bittarella sp. HCP28S3_D9. Next base: position 4,039 of record NZ_JBQHTP010000017.1, read on the forward strand.
TCGAGCTGGGCGATGAAGGCCGCCACCGCCACCCGGGCAAAGGACTCGTTCTGGGAGCGGCTCTCAAAGGCCAGCTTCATTTCATTTGTCGGTTTCACTTCCTGGTTTCCTCCTCTATTCGATTCTGACGAGCTTGTCCAACCCCGAGAGGAGTAGGATCCGCCGGATGGACCCCTTGGCCCCCTGCACCCGCAGCTCGCCCCCCTGTTGCTGCATGGTCCGGTAGCGACCCATGACCAGGCCGACCCCCGAGGAGTCCATAAAGGTGATGCCGGAGAAGTCCAGCACCAGCAGTTTGGGGCCGAGGGACGCCACCCGCTCGTCGATGGAGTCGCGAAAGGACCGGGCGGAGTGGTGGTCGATCTCCCCCTCCAAAAAGGCGGTGAGGGCCTCCCGGTCCCCCTGCAAGTTCACATTCATCTGCGCACCTCCCGCGCGTGTTCTCCGGGCGCGGCGCCCGGGCAGGGCCTGTCCCCCTTTGGGATTTGGCAAAAAAAGAGAGGACATCCCCTGGAATACCTCTATCCTACGGGATGTCCTCTGCAATTTTTGCCGAAACGGGGGCCTCTGCCCCGGTTTCCATTTTTCCCCGCCCACTGCCGCCGCAGGGACCGGGAGATGTGGTAGAATGGTGTCGACAGACATCCCCCAGCCGCCGGGCGGACAGAAGAGGGCAGGTCCTGTCGGGTCTCTCCCCCAGCGATGCGGTATGATGGGGACACACAGACAGAGGAGGCGGTTTTAGTGGACTGGGTCGCGGGGATCAGCAGGGCCATCGACTACATCGAGGGCCATCTCGACGGCGAACTCACAATGGAGGAGATCGCGGGGCAGGCGCTGCTCTCCCCCTTTTACTTTCAGCGGGGGTTCTGCATGCTCTGCGGCTTTTCGGTGGGCGAGTACATCCGGCTGCGGCGGCTCTCCCTGGCCGGGAGCGAGCTGGCCTCCACCGACGCCCGGGTCATCGACCTGGCCCTCAAGTACGGCTACGAGTCCCCAGACAGCTTTGCCAAGGCCTTTGCCCGGTTTCACGGTGCCACCCCCACGGCTGTGCGCAGGGGCGGGGCGACGGTCCGGACCTTTGCCCCGCTAAAACTCAAATTTTCACTGAAAGGCGGTCCCAGCATGGAGTACAAAATTGTCGACAGAGATTCCTTTCCCGTTTTGGGGGTGTCGGAGACCTTCTCCTACGAGGGGGCGGACCGGGCCATCCCGCAGTTTTGGACGGAGCACTTTGCCAGTGGCAGGGGGGCGGTGGTGCAGGGCACCTACGGCATCTGCATTGACGAGCCGATGGAGGGCGACCGGTTTGAATACCTGATTGCGGACGACTGCCCGCCAAACACCGCCGCGCCGGAGGGGTTTGTGGTCCGGGAGATACCGGCCCACCGCTGGGCGGTGTTCCCCTGCAAGGGGGCGATGCCCCAGGCCCTGCACCGGGTGCACGAACAGGTCTTTTCGGAGTGGCTGCCCACCTGCGGGGACTACGAGATCGCCGCGGGCTACAACATCGAGTGGTACAGCGACCCCGCGCAGTTCCCCAAGGGGATGGACGACGAAGCCTACCTCAGCGAAATCTGGATCCCCGTCAGGCGAAAGTAGGGACTTTGCCAAAGGGGCGAGGGGGAGAGCAGCAACTGCTCTCCCCCTCGCCCCTTTTTTGCTGTCTCCCCCGCCGCCAAAGCGGCCGGTCCCGCTCCCCCTGGACCGGGTCGCACTCTCCCCCTCTGCCACAGGGGCACTCGCCTCTGTGGGCAGGTGGAGAGGTGCCGTCCAGGCGGGAAGGGGATTTCTCATCACCCCTTGCCCCAGGTCTCACGCGCCTCTCTCAAACGGCGCGCCCCCCAGGCAGAGGGAGCAGGTCCTCTTCCCTGCACGCACCGCGCGAGGCGGCAGGACAGCACAGCTTCAGAAGAGCTACCAGGTAGAGCCGAACAGATGAACGCCGGAACGGGGTGACCTCCACCTCTTCCCGGCCGCCCCGCCAAAACTCGCGCCGCTTTCCTCCGCCGCCCAAGCGGCGAAGCAGTCTTCTACCTGTCGGGCGTCCTCTCTCCCCTTCCCATGGCCAGGAGGAGGGGCCGCGCCTCGCTCGCCAGGTAGAGGGAGCCGCAGACGGCCAGCAATCCCTCGGGCGGCAGCTCGGCGCGGGCGGCGGCCAGGGCCTCTTCCAGCGAGGCGCAAGGGGTGGCGGGCAGCCCCTGGGCGGCAAAGGCGGCGGCCAGTTGGGCGGGGTCGGCCGCCCGCTCGCTGGGGGGCGCCACCAGGTAGAGGGCGTCGAAGGCCCCGGCCAGCCAGCGGCCGATCTCCGGCGCGTCCTTGTCCCGCAAAAGGCCGGTGACCGCCACCTTGCGGGGGGCATTCTGGGCGGCGACCACCCGGCAGAAGGCCGCCATCCCCGCCGGGTTGTGGGCCCCGTCGAGCAGGAGGGTGGGCCGCTCTCCCAGCCGCTCGCAGCGGGCGGGGAAGCGGACAGCGGCCAGCCCCGCCCGGATCGCCGTCTGGGAGATCGCCAGCCCCTGGGCGGCGAGGACGCGCAGCACCTCGATGGCGGTGAGGGCGTTTTGCAGCTGGTACTCCCCCGCCAGGGAGAGGGCGTAGGGCAGCCCCCGGTAGGCAAAGGTGCTGCCGGAGAGGCCGATTCTCGCCACCCGGAGGGCTTCCGGGTCCGGGAGGAAGAGGGGGGATCCCCGCCGGGCGCACTGCGCGCGGATGACGGCCAGGGCCGCCGCGTCCTGTCCGGCACAGCAGACCACCGGCGCGCCCCCCTTGATGATGCCGCACTTGCGCTCGGCAATGGCGGCGGTGGTGGGGCCGAGGGCGGCGGTGTGGTCCAGGCTGATGGGGGTGATGACACAGCAGAGGGGGGCGGGGATGACGTTGGTGGCGTCGGTGTCGCCCCCCATCCCCACCTCCAGGCAGACTAAATCCACCCCCTCGGCGGCAAACCACAAAAAGGCGATGGCGGTGTCGATTTCAAACTCGCTGGCGTAGAGGCCTTCCCCCTCCATCGCGTCGCAGACGGCCTTCACCCGCTCGGTGAGGGCGGCCAGGGCGGCGGTGGGGATCATCTCCCCGTCGATCTGAAAGCGTTCGCGAAATTCGAGGACAAAGGGGGAGACAGTTCGCCCCACCCGGTAGCCGGCGGCCTGCAGGGCGGCGGCCACCATAGCGGTGGTGGAGCCCTTGCCGTTGGTGCCGGTGACATGGACGCAGCGCAGCCGGTCCTGGGGGTCGCCCAGCCGGCACATCAGCTCCCGCATCCGCGCGAGGCCGGGTTTGGGCAGGCCCCGGCGGCGGCCGTGGATGTAGGCGAGGGCCTGTTCATAGGTCATGGTGTACCTCCCTTTCTCCGCCCCCGGGGGGCGGTAAAAAAATGGGGGGGCGGGGGGACGCCCCGCCCCCCCCACAGGGCAATTTGGTAATTTGGCAGTTTGGCAGTTTGGGCGCGGAGAGGGGTGCTAGAGGGCGGCCAAGCTCTCCTCCACCTTTTTGAGCCGCTCCTGGGCGCGGGCCAACTTCTCGCGCTCGGCGTCCACCACGTTCTGGGGGGCGCGGCTGACAAACTTCTCATTTTGCAGCTTGCCGGTGAGGCTGGCGATCTCCTTCTCGCAGCCCAGCTTCTCCTTCTCCAGGCGCTGGCGCTCCTTCTCCCGGTCCACCAGGTCGTCCATCGGCATCCCGATCTTGGCCTCGGCGGTGATGGCCATCACCATCCCCTCCAATTCCAGCTGGGGGGCGACGGCCACCTCGCTGGCGGAGGCCAGGCGCTTGATGAACTCCTCCCCCTGGGAGAAGACCTCGACCCGCTCGGTCTCGATAAAGACCTTGGCCTTTTTGGAGGGGGGGACCTGCAGTTCGCTGCGGCGGTTGCGGATGGCGCGGATGGCCTTCATGATGATCTCGAATTGCTCCTCCTCCCTGGCAAAGGAGAGGGCGGGGTCGTAGACCGGCCAGGGGGCGGTCATGATGCTCTCCCCCTGGTGGGGCAGGGCCTGCCAGATCTCCTCGGTGATGAAGGGGGCAAAGGGGTGCAGCAGCTTCATGGTGCCCTCAAAGAGGGTGCAGAGGACCCGCAGGGCGTTTTTCTTCTGCTCGCCGCCGGCCTGCAGTCGCAGCTTGACGATTTCGATATACCAGTCGCAGACAATGTCCCAGACGAACTCGTTGACCTTGCCCAGGGCGATGCCCAGCTCGAACTTGTCGATGTTCTGGGTCACCTGGCGGACGATCTCGTTGTACTTGCTCAACACCCACTTGTCCTCGATCTCCAGCTCGCTGGGGAGGCCGGGTTCCAGCTCCTCGTCGCCCAGGTTCATGAGGATGAAGCGGGCGGCGTTCCAGATTTTATTGCAGAAGTTGCGGCTGGCCATGATCTTGTCGTCGGAGAAGCGCATGTCGTTTCCGGGGCTGTTGCCGGTGGCCAGGGTGAGGCGGAGGGCGTCGGCCCCGTACTGGGCAATGACCTCCAGCGGGTCGATGCCGTTGCCCAGGGACTTGGACATCTTGCGGCCCTGGGCGTCGCGCACCAGGCCGTGGATGAAGACGGTCTTAAAGGGGACCTCCCCCATCTGCTCGATGGAGCTGAAGATCATCCGGGCCACCCAGAAGAAGATGATGTCGTAGCCGGTGACCAGGGTGTCGGTGGGGAAGAAGTAGTCCAGCTCGGGGGTCCTGTCCGGCCAGCCCAGGGTGGAAAACGGCCAGAGGGCGGAGGAGAACCAGGTGTCCAGGGTGTCCTCGTCCTGCCGGAGCTTGCCGCCGCAGTGGGGGCAGCAGGCGGGCTCTTCCCGGGCGACGATGGTCTCGCCGCAGCCGTCGCAGTAATAGGCGGGGATGCGGTGGCCCCACCACAGCTGGCGGGAGATGCACCAGTCGCGGATGTTCTCCATCCAGTTGTAATAGGTCTTGTCAAAGCGGGCGGGGACAAACTGGGTCTCCCCCTCCCGCACGGCCTTGATGGCGGGGGCGGCCAGCTCCTCCATCTTCACGAACCACTGCTTGCTGACCATCGGCTCGACGGTGGTGCCGCAGCGGTAGCAGGTGCCCACGTTGTGGGTGTGGTCCTCGATGCGCACCAGGTAGCTGCCGGCTTCCAGGTCGGCGACAATGGCCTTGCGGGCCTCGTATCGGTCCATCCCGGCATACTTGCCAGCGCACTCGGCCATGTGGCCGTCCTCGGTCATGACGTTGATGATGGGCAGGTCGTGGCGGGCGCCCACCTCAAAGTCGTTGGGGTCGTGGGCGGGGGTGATCTTCACCACGCCGGTGCCGAACTCCCGGTCGACGTACTCGTCGGCCACCACCGGGATCTCCTTGTCCACCAGGGGGAGGATGACCGATTTGCCCACGCAGTCGCGGTAGCGCTCGTCCTCGGGGTGGACGGCCAGGGCGGTGTCGCCGAGCATGGTCTCGGGGCGGGTGGTGGCGATCTCCATGTAGCCGCTGCTGTCGGCAAAGGGGTAGCGGATGTGCCAGAAGTGGCCTGCCTGCTCCTCGTACTCCACCTCCGCGTCGGAGATGGAGGTCTTGCAGTGGGGGCACCAGTTGATGATCCGCTCCCCCTGGTAGATGAGCCCCTTCTCGTAGAGGCGGCAGAACACCTCGCGCACCGCCTTGGAGCAGCCCTCGTCGAGGGTGAAGCGCTCGCGCTCCCAGTCGCAGGAGGAGCCGAGCTTTTTCAGCTGCTCGATGATGCGGCTGCCGAACTTCTCCTTCCACTCCCAGGCGCGCGCCAAAAAGCCCTCGCGGCCCAGATCCTCCTTGGTCAGCCCCTCCTGGCGCATGGCCTCGACGATCTTGGCCTCGGTGGCGATGGAGGCGTGGTCGGTCCCCGGCAGCCAGAGCGCCTCGTACCCCTGCATCCGCTTGTAGCGAATGAGGATGTCCTGGAAGGTCTCGTCCAGGGCGTGGCCCATGTGGAGCTGCCCGGTGATGTTCGGCGGGGGGATGACGATGGTGTACGGCTTTTTATCGGGATCGGGTTCGGCGTGGAAATACCCGCCGGAGAGCCAGAAGTCGTAAATGCGGTCCTCGACCTGCCCCGGGTCGTATTTCTTGTCGAGCTCTTTACGCATGGCGCAGATGCCTCCTCAATTCTCTAATAGTCTTATTATGAGTGCGCGGCCCTGCCTTGTCAATAGCCGACAAAAGATTGCGGCGGGTTTTGTCGATTCGGTGAAAAAGAGGGGGAAAGGCCGGCTCCCCGCAGGGGCAGGATCTCCCCTCTATTCCCCCTTTTCGGGGGGCAGCTCCACCCGGGCGAGGGGGGTGTCGGCAGGGCCGCAGAGGACCTCGCCGTCCACCGAGAAGCGGGAGCCGTGGCAGGGGCAGTCCCAGCTGGTCTCGGCGGCGTTCCAGCGGAGGGCACAGCCCAGGTGGGTGCAGGTGAGGGAGACCAGGTGCAGCTCCCCCTCCTCATCCCGATAGGCCCCGCATCGGCGGCCGCCGCTGCGCACCACCGCCGCCTGGCCGGGGCGGGTGGGAAGTTCGCCAGTGGGGCGCAGCCGCTCCCCCACCCAGTAGGCGGCGGTGACCGCCCCCTCCTTTATATAGGGAAAGGAGCAGATGTCGCTGTGGCGGGCCGGGTCGTAGAGGGGCGAGGGGGCCCCGGACGGTTCGAGACAGCGCCCGGCCAGATAGAGGCCGGCGGCGGTGCCGGCGGTCATCCCCCACTTGCCAAAGCCCGCGCAGAAGAGGACCCGGGGATCGCCCCTGTCCACCTCTCCGGCGTAGGGCAGCTCGTCGGGGGTGCGGTAGTCCTGGGCGGCCCAGCGCCAGACAAATTTCCCCAGGGGAAAGTGGCGCAGGCCGTAGAGCTGCAGGGTGGAGAACTCGTCCCCCGCCGTCCGCCCGGTGCGGCAGGTCTCCCCCGCCACCACCAGCACCGGGCGGTCCTCCCGGTCGCGGCAGACCGCCAGCGAGCGCACCGGCTCCTCGGCACTGATGTACTGGCCCCAAAAGGGCTCGCCCTCGAGCTGGGCGGCCACGGCGTAGGAGCGCGTCGGGTAGAGCCGGGTGAAGTAGAGCCCCTTCCCCTCGTACAGGGGGTAGTGGGTGCAGAGGAGCACCTGCCCGGCGCGGATGCGGCTGCCGTTTTCCGCCGTGAGGGTGACGCCGCCGGCCCGCTTTTCCAGCTTGGCCACAGGGGTCTGTTCGCAGATGGTGCAGCCCGCTTTGGCCGCGCTGGCAGCCATTCCCTCCAGGTAGCGCACCGGGTTGAGGGTGGCCTCGCCGTCGGCGCGCAGGGCCAGCTCCACCCGCAGGGGGGCGGGCAGGCAGTTGACCGCGGCCAGGGGGAAGTCCAGACGCTGGGCGAGGGCGGCCAGCCGCTGCAGTTCGTCCACCGTGGCGGGGGTCTGGCTGTACAGATAGGAGGGGGCCTCGCTCAGGCGGCAGGGGATCTGGTGCTCCGCCACCATCCGGCGGACAAAGGCGGCCCCCCGCTTGTTCTCCGCCAGGTAGGCGGCGGCCATCTTCGCGCCGTAGCGGTCAGAGACGGTGAGCAGCCGGGTGCCGTGCAGACAGCTGAGCTTGCCGGTGTTGTGGCCGCTGGTGCCGCCGCCGGTCCGCCCCCTCTCCAGCAGCGCCACCGACCGGCCCGCCCGGGCCAGTTGATAGGCGGCGGTGACCCCCGCAACGCCGGCCCCCACCACGGCAAACTCCACCTCGATGTCCCGATCCAGGGGCGGATAGGCCGTCCCCCGGGGAAGGTCGCTCCAAAATGCCTGCAAACCGATCACTCCTTTTTCTCTCACTCTCAGCCCCGCGCAGGGGCTTTTTTAGGAGTGTGGACCGGGCAGGGGAAAAATACACCGGCAAAGGGAGAAAAGTGTCAAAGGGCAGTTTGTTTCTGTGCCGGCACAGCGGACCCGTCTCCCCTCCCCGCGATCTGCTTTAAAAGCGGAAAGGGCAGGGACAGCCGCCCCGACACACTTGGACGCGCAGCGATGGGGCAGGGCATCGCGGTGGCAGAAAAGGGAGCGCCAGGGGCCGTTGGCGCCCGCTGGGGCAAAGGGCCCGCTGCAAATGGGACGGGGGCGGGCGCTCCGCCCTGCAAAGCGGCAGAAAAGAGGGCGGCTGCCTGCAAAAAAGGGGTTGCTTTTTTGGCGGGAACGAGTATAATATTGTAGGTAACAGTATCGAGGTGTGGCTCAGTTTGGTAGAGCGCTGCGTTCGGGACGCAGAGGCCGCAGGTTCAAGTCCTGTCACCTCGACCAGCAATACAGACCTGTTTTTTATTGAGAGATAAAAAACAGGTCTGTTGCTATTTTACGACACTGTTCCGGTAAAACCGCAGCATATAATCGCACTTTATCACATGTGAAAACACTTTATTTTACTTTTGAATTCGACCACCATTTGATTTGCCCTTTTTTTCATATAGTGCTTGAGTGTTTCCAAACACGCAGATAAGGGAAAATGCAGCAATATGGACGAAGATGCAGGTAAACGAAAGGCCGCTCGGTACAGTTCGCAGAACGCACTAAGGGGCCTTTTGGTTTGTGCACAGCGTGGCGCCAACTATCGGCGCATCACCCGCCCTTCCAGTGAAATCGTTTGGCGCCGCGCAAATCGCGTGGAACACGGCAAGCGGATGTGCAATATTCGCCTTCCACAGGAGAAATTCCAGTCATGGAGGACTTGACAGTCCAATGCTCATTTGATACAGTAAAGTCAAATATTAGACTGTCAAATATCGTATGGAGGTGCTTTTGTGGACCATGAAGAAGTGAGGGAATACGTCAATCAATATTGCGCATTGCGAGATGTTCAATATGCCGCCTATGAATTGTATGCGAGGAAGCACGGCTTGACCGCAAAAGAGTTGTTCGTCCTGGACATCATCTGGTTTGCGCCGGACGGCTGCCTGCAATCTGACATTTGCGAACGGCTGTCCGCGACAAAGCAGACCGTCAGCGCAATTATCAAAAAGTTCTTGAAACAGGGCCATGTATCACTGACCGAATCGGAGACGGATCGCCGAAATAAGATCGTCCGCTTTACAAAAGCGGGGATCGAGTACACGCAGAAAATCATACCGCCCGCCGCTCATGCGGAAATAGACGCCATGAGCGAACTATCCGGGGAAGATATTGCCGAGCTGGTGCGCCTGACCACGCTTTTTTCTCGCTGCATGAGGGAAAAGTTTGAATCGATCCAGGCGCAATCGTAGCCAGGCAGAGGAGAGATAGCGAGATGGAATTTGATGAAGTCATCAACAGGAGAAGAACCCGTCGAGAATGGACGGACAGAGAGGTAGACTTTGAAGCGATAAAAAGGATCATTGGAGCCGGCATGAAAGCGCCCTCTTGGGATCACTGCCGAAGCTGGCAGTTCATCGTCCTCCATACCAAAGAGGAAAAGGAGCATGCGTTCAGCTTCGCAAAATTAGTCGCACGGAAATTCGATCCTACGCGATACGAGGGCCGAACGCTCAATTTATCTCAGGAGATGTATCTTTACGCCATGCCGCGGCAGCACACCATGCTGATTGATTGCCCCTATGTGATCGTTCCGCTGTTCCCATGTAAACGGCTCAACGCCGAGTGGGTGAGCAAACTCAACCCGCTCGCCACTGCATGGTGCGTGGCAGAGAACATCATGCTGGCCGCCATCAACGAGGGCTTGGGGTATTCCCTCCGCATCCCCCTGAACCGAGAGCACGATGTGGTGTTGGAAAAGCTGGGTGTTCCCGATGGATGGATGACCCCTTGTTTCATCGGTGTGGGCCATCCCAAAGAGGACGAGCGTGTGCTGGGGCAGTACAGCACCGACCCCAGCGGTCACATACACATGGGCGGCTGGCACATCCAAGAAACAGTGAACCTGTAAAGGAGAATGGACATGGAATTTTACGAAGTGATCGAAAAGAGAAGGAGCATTCGTCAGTTTGAGGACAAGGCCATACCCACGGATATGTTGGAGCGGATTTTAGCCGCCGGCCTGCAGGCCCCCTCGTCCAACCACCAGCGGCAATGGCAGCTGGTGACGCTGACAGACAAGGCCGTCATCAGGGAGCTGGCAAAGTTCATCAAACCCTATCCCTGCCGCATCACCGAGCCCAAAACGCCCCAGCAGGAGATGTTCAAAATCGCCTACCCCCGTCAGCGGACGATGGTGGAGGAGGCTGCCTGCGTGATCCTGCCCTATTTCAAGTGCAAGTACGACATGAAGAGCACCACCAACGACTACGGCTTGATGGACTATGGAGCGGCCTGGGCGCTGGTGGAGAACATTTTGCTGGCCGCCACCGCCGAGGGACTGGGCTCTGTGGTCCATATCCCGGTGAAGAAAGAGCCGGAGCAGATCAAGGCGTTTATGAATATCCCGGACGGGTATATCCTCCCGACGCTTATCATGCTGGGCTATTCCAGCAAGGATGCGTTGATCCCCGCTCAGGTCAAGGCCACGGTGGAAAACAGGGTTCACTGGAACAAGTGGTAAAGGAGAAATGCGGAGGCGGTCCTATGACAGTCAAAGAAATCGAAGCGAAAAGTGTCCTTACCAAATCAAACCTGCCTGTCAGCGACTATTCCGTGAACCCCTATGGAGGGTGCGCCCACGCCTGCAAATACTGCTACGCCAGCTTTATGAAGCGGTTTACAGGCCACACCGAGCCGTGGGGCGAGTTTGTGGACGTAAAGCACTGGCCCGCCATCCGGCACCCGGAACGGTATGCGGGAAAGGAGCTGTTTATCGGCTCCGTGACCGACCCCTATCAGCCGTTGGAGGAGACCTATGGTCGCACCAGGGCGCTTTTGGAACAAATGCAGGGCAGCGGGTGCAAAATCAGTATTGCCACCAAATCCGACCTCGTTTTGCGCGACCTTGACTTGATCAAGACCTTTCCAAACGCCCGCGTGTCCTGGTCGATCAACACCTTGGATGAGGACTTTCGCAAGGAGATGGACGAGGCGGCGAGCATCGAGCGCCGTCTTGCCGCCATGAAAGCCTTTCACGATGCCGGCGTGCGGACGACCTGTTTCATCTCCCCCATCTTCCCCGGCATCACCGACGTGCCCGCCATCATCTGCAGGGCCAAGGCCCAGTGCAATCTCGTATGGCTGGAAAACCTGAACCTGCGGGGGAGCTACAAGGCAGTCATCCTGGACTACATCAAGGAAAAGCACCCCGGCCTTCTGCCGCTGTATCAGGCGATCTACCAGCAAAATGACCGCGCCTATTGGGCCACTCTGGATGAAGAAATGCGGGAGTTCACTGCGGCGGAGGGCCTCACCTATGTCCGGGACGACGACTCCATGAACCGCCCCTTCGAGGCTCCGCCCATTGTGGTCAACTTCTTTTTTCACGAGGAAATCAAGAAGTCGGCAAAGAAGGACATGGCCAAAAATGCCTGACCTGCCGGAGGTGGAGACCGTCAGGCGCACCTTAAAATCTCAGCTCGCGGGCAGAGCGGTCAAAACTGCGGGAGTTTGTAGCGGGCGGAGTTGTTTTCGGCGCTCCCACAAGGGCAGATGATCCAAAATATCAGTCGCCGGGGAAAGTTTCTCACCCTCCATTTTGAGAGCGGAGACAGGCTCTCCCTGCACCTGCGGGTGACGGGGCGCCTCCTCCCTGGGCATGCCCAGGGAGGAGGCGCTGGGGCCGGGGCCAACAGACCCAACTTTGACCGCAGAGTATCTCAAATTGAAACTCGGCAAATGGAAGAAAGCCATCAAAGAAACGCTTCACGACCAGACGGTGGTGGCCGGGGTCGGCAACATCCATTCCGATAAAATGCTGTCTATTGCAGGCGTCTGTCCGGGGGCAGGGCGCGACGCCCTCAGTGATGCCGACTGGGGGCGGTTGGCGAATGCCATTCCGAAAGTCGTCTTATGGGGCGACGCCGATCAAATGACCCCGGAGGAGCACCTGCGTGGCAAAGGCAAAGCGCACCAAAACGCGGTGTATTTGCCGGTTTATGGCCGCGATGGACAGCCCTGCCCGACCTGTGGAGACGCCCTCTGCCGCAAGGCAACCGGCGGCAGAAGCAGCACATATTGCCCAAATTGTCAAAAGGCTTACCAAGTCGGGGCGGTTTTTTGCGGGCAAAAGTCAAAGCGACACTCGGGCCTTTTCAACGCCACGGTTTTTACAGCTCTTTAAATCATAGCCGCACCCATTGTAAAAGGCGAAAACAGAGAATGGCACTGCCTCTTAGCCAGGCGAAGTGTTTGTTGTTTTGGGGTCGTGCCCCTGCGCAGGGTCCCGTCCCGGGGATGCCGCCCGTGAACAGCGGAACGGAAATATCGATTTTACATGGCAGTCCGAGTGTCCGCACGGGCACTCGGCTTTTTTATCGGCCGCGATTGTGAACCATCCCGCCAGCGGCAGGTCGCCCTTACCCATTCCCCTCCCCCCCTTGTGGGGGCGCTTTTTGCACCTCTGCACAGGGTTCTCCCGTCAGCTCTCCCCACTGGCGAATTCCAGTGACCTGCCCTCTTTTGCACCCTCGCCTTTTTGGGCGGGCCTGCCAATCGCCGGTCTGCCATCCCCCGCCTGCCGCGCTGCTATGCCCCAACTTCACGGGCGAGGTACGGTTTTGTGAAGTGGGCACTGCTGTGGCGCCCAAAAGCACTCCAAGTGCAACCAGGACAAGGCGGTGGGGCCGCCACCTCTCAGCAGGAAGGGCTGAACCCCAAGGAAATTGTCCGCCCGGTGAGGGGCCGCTTCACACCCTGGCCGTCGTCGGCCCGGTAACTGGCCCCTACTCCTGGAAAAAAAGTGCCCCTCGCCGTCTGCCGCGCGCTGGGGGAGCAGCTGGCCGGCACCGCGCAGGATGAAAAAGAGGGGACCCTCGAGCCCACCGGCAGGCGCCGCAATGTCTGGGGGGCCTCTTTAAAGGGCTGCGCCTCTACGCCTGGTCTGCCCCATTTTGCCCTCCCTTGCGCATCGTCCTCCCCTTTTCAAAGGGGTTTGAAAACCCGCTGCCGCCTTGGTACAATAGAGAAAAGACAGCTGTGGGGAGGGATCACCCTGATGGAGCGACCGGCCAGCCGGCAGGAGGCGACCAAGTACCGCCTCGCCGAGGCGATCAAAGCCTGCATGAAAAACACCCCTGTCGACCGCATCACCGTCTCGCAGATCGCCGAGACCTGCGGCGTCACCCGACAGACATTTTACCGCAATTTTCTCGACAAGTACGACCTGGTCAACTGGTACTTTGACAAGCTGCTGCTGGAATCCTTCGCCCACATGGGCAGCGGCCGCACCGTGCTGGAGGGGTTGGAGCGCAAGTTCGTCTACATCCGGGAGGAGCGGGTGTTCTTCACCGGCGCCTTCCGTTCAGACGACCAAAACTCCCTCAAGGAGCACGACTTCGCCCTCATCCTGTGCTTTTACACCGAGAAAATCGAGGAGAAGACCGGCCTGCCGCCGGACGAGCAGACCCAGTTCTTGCTGGAGATGTACTGCCGCGGCTCGATCTACATGACGGTGAAGTGGGTGCTCGGGGGGATGCGCGAACCGCCGGAGCAGATGGCCCGGCGGCTGGTGGAGGCGATGCCCGCCAAGCTGGCCCGGCTCTTTGTCAAGCTGGGGCTCCTGCCGCCCGAAGAGTCCCCTCTCCCCAGATGAGGGCCGCCGCCCAAAAAGTCCGCCCCGATGTGACAGCCGGGGCGGTTTGTCACTTTACTTCCCCCCCGTTCCCCCTTACGATGGAGGGGAAGGGGGCCGCCTGGCCCACCGCTGATTCGGAAAAGGAGTAGAGGACTTATGGCAGACAGGATCATGCTCAACCAGACTTCCTACCACGGCACCGACGCGATTTTGGAGATCGCCAACGAGGCAAAGGCACAGGGCTTTCAAAAGGCCCTTGTCTGTTCCGACCCGGACCTGATCGAGTTTGGGGTCACCTCCAAGGTCACCGATGTGCTGGACAAAAACGGTCTTTCCTACGAGGTGTACTCGGACATCAAGGCCAACCCCACCATCGAAAACGTTCAAAACGGCGTGCGGGCCTTCCGCGCTTCGGGGGCCGACTACATCGTCGCCATCGGCGGCGGCTCCTCGATGGACACCGCCAAGGCCATCGGCATCATCGCCGCCAACCCCGAGTTTGCAGACGTGCGCAGCCTGGAGGGGGTCGCCCCCACCAAGCACCCCAGCGTCCCCATCATCGCCGTCCCCACCACCGCCGGCACCGCCGCCGAGGTGACCATCAACTACGTCATCACCGACTTGGAGAAGAAGCGCAAATTCGTCTGTGTCGACCCCCACGACATGCCGATCGTCGCCATCGTCGACCCGCAGATGATGGCCTCGATGCCCAAGGGACTGACCGCTTCCACCGGGATGGACGCCCTGACCCACGCCATCGAGGGCTACACCACCAAGGCCGCCTGGGAGATGACCGACATGTTCCATCTCAAGGCCATCGAGATCATCGCCCGCTCGCTGCGGGGGGCGGTGGCCAACACCCCTGAGGGCCGCAAGGACATGGCCCTGGGCCAGTACATCGCCGGCATGGGCTTTTCCAACGTGGGGCTGGGCATCGCCCACTCGATGGCCCACACCCTGGGCGCGGTCTACGACACCCCCCACGGGGTCGCCTGCGCCATGATGCTCCCCATCGTCATGGAGTACAACGCCGCCTGCACCGGCGAAAAGTACCGGGAGATCGCCCGGGCCATGGGGGTCAAAGGGGTGGACGGAATGTCCCAGGACGAGTACCGCCGGGCCGCCGTCGACGCGGTCAAGCAGCTCTCGGCCGACGTGGGCATCCCCTCCAAGCTGGAGGCCATCCGGGAGGAAGACCTCCCCTTCCTGGCCGAGTCTGCCTTTGCCGATGCCTGCTGCCCCGGCAACCCCAGAGACACCAGCGTGGAAGACCTGAAGGCCCTTTTCCGCAAATTGATGTAATTTTTTGAAATGGCTTTTTGACATCTCTCAAAACCGGTTGCCCTTGTAAGGCAGCCGGTTTTTTTGTATTTTGGGCCGGTTTTGACACCGTGAGCGCGGGATATATCTTTCTCCAAACATCCCCTTTTTGCGGTTGTTCTTTTCGACAGTTTTTGATATAATAAATAAAAGAAATGCGGACCCTCGGTCATGGAGGACAAGATGCACAAACGATTGACGCCGGCTTTGCTGGCCGCTGCGCTGCTTCTCACCGGGCTGCTCTCTGTCCTGTCGATCCGTGGCTTACAGGGGAACGCCAGGGTGATCAACTACGCGGGCGTGGTGCGGGGCGCCACCCAGCGGCTGGTCAAAGAGGAGCTGGCCGGGCACCCCAACGACGCCCTCATCGGGCGAATCGACGGCATTCTCGACGAACTCGCCACCGGCGAGGGGGAAAACAGTCTCGCCCGGCTGGAAGACGCCTCCTTTCAGGACCTCGTCTCCCAGATGCAGGCCGGGTGGGCGGAAATCAAAGGCGCCATTGCCCAGGTGCGCCAGGGGGCTGACGGCGAGGTCCTCTACCGCCTGAGCGAGTCCTATTTTGAACTGGCCGACCACACCGTGTCGGCCGCCGAGATCTACTCCGAGCGGCAGGTGACCAAAGCCCAGCTGGCCCTGCTGATCCTCAGCGCCGTCTTTTTGGTGTTGGCCGCCCTGCTGGCCTGGTATGGGGCGGTACAGGCCCGCCGGCAGCGGGAACTGCAGGCGGCGGAGGAGGCCAACCGCGCCCGGCGGGAGAGCCTCTCGCGGATGTCGGAAGACCTGCGCGCCCCCCTCAACGACATCTCCGAACTGATGTACGTTGCCGATTTGGAGACCCACGAGCTGCTCTTCATCAACGAGACAGGCCGCAAGACCTTTCACCTGGACGAGGCGGCGGGGCAGAAGTGCTATCGGGTGTTGCAGGGCTTTTCGCAGCCCTGCCCCTTCTGCACCAACCGGCAGCTGGTCCCCGGCGAGACCTACACCTGGGAGTACACCAACCCCATCACCCAGCGGCACTACCTGCTCAAAGACCGGCTGCTGGAGTGGGAGGGCCGGGCCGCCCGGCTGGAAATCGCCTTTGACATCACCGAGGCGGAGGCGGAAAAGCAGTCCCTCAAGCGCACCCTCGACGCCGAGCAGATGCTGATGGAGTGCGTGCGCGCCCTCTACCGCGAGCACGACTTAAGGCAGTCCGTTCCCCCGGTGCTCGAACAGCTGGGCCGCTACCTGTCGGCCGACCGCACCTACCTGATTTTCGAGCGGGGCGGTCTGCTCTACAACGACTACGAGTGGTGTGCCGAAGGGGTGGTCCCCCAAAGGGCGCTGCTGCAGGGGATGCCCCTGTCCACCATCGACCGCTGGCTGCCCTTTTTTGACCGCCAGGAGTGCGTGGTCGTGGAAGACATAGAGGAGCTGCGGGAGCGCTCCCCCCTGGAATACGATCTGCTGCGCAAACAGGACATTGCCCGCCTGGTGGTGGCCCCCCTGGAGCAGGACGGCCAGCTGCGGGGCTGTGTGGGGGTGGACAACCCCCTCGCCCAGAACATGCGCACCATCCCCTCGGTGCTCCAGACCCTGGGCTACTTTCTCATGCTCGCCTATCGCCGCGCCGAGAGCGAGCGGGAACTCTCCCGCTTGAGTTACTACGACACCCTGACCTCCTTTTTCAACCGCAACCGCTTTATGGAAGACACCGAGACCCTCTCCGCCCAAATGGGGCCGGTAGGGATCGTCTACCTGGACGTCAACGGCCTCAAGGACATCAACGACCGGCACGGCCACGCCTTTGGCGACAAGGTGTTGGTCGAGTGCGCCCAGCAGATGCAGGAGGTCTTCGAGGGGGCCAACTTCTACCGCATCGGCGGGGACGAATTTGTCATCATCTGCCCGGGGACGGCGCGGGGCGATTTCGAGGCGCAGGTGAGGGCGCTGCGGCAGCGCTTCCAGGCCAAGGCCAGCTGCCGGGCCGCCATCGGCGCCCGCTGGACCCCACAGTTGGAGGACCTGCAACAGGTCATCGCCAACGCCGACGCTGAGATGTACGAGGACAAAAAGGAGTTTTACCGCCAAAACCCCGCCTCCAACCGCTACCGCCACCACAGCGACGAGGTGCTGCACCTCTCCGACCCGCAGGTGCTGCAGAGGGAGATCTTGCAAAACCGCTTTGTGGTCTACCTGCAGCCCAAAATCTCCTCCAGCGACCGCACCGCCGTGGGGGCCGAGGCCCTGGTGCGCTACCAGCCCCGCTCTGGCTCCCTGGTGCTGCCGGGCAACTTTCTCCCCCTGCTGGAGGAGAGCCAGACGGTCAGCCAAATCGACTTTTACGTCTTTCAGTTCGCCTGCTCCCGCCTTAAGGAGTGGGCCGACCAGGGGAAACAGGCCATGCCGGTGTCGGTCAACTTCTCCCGCTGCTCCCTGGCGCAGCCGGATTTTGTGCAGCGGCTCGACGGCCTCTGCCGGCAGTACGGGGTGGAGAAAAAGTACTTGGAAATCGAGATCACCGAGACGGCGCGGGAGTCCGACGGGGTGGACTTAAAGGCGCTGATCGGCGATTTGCGGCGGGCGGGCTTCATCGTCTCCATCGACGACTTCGGCACCGAGTACGCCAACCTGGCCCTCCTCTCCTCGGTGGAGTTCGACGTGCTCAAACTGGACAAGACCCTGGTGGACGACCTGGCCGGCAACCACCGCGCCCGCACCGTGGTGGAGTCGATCGTGGACATCTGCAAAAAGATGGGCATTCAGGTGGTGGCCGAGGGGATCGAGACCGAGGAACAGCTCTCGGTGCTGCGCGACTGCGGGGTGGAACTGGCCCAGGGCTTTTTGTTCAGCCGCCCCATCCCCATCGAGGAGTACGAAGAAAAATACCTGTAAAATCTGCCCGACAAGGCCGACCGGCCTTGTCGGGTCTCTTTTTCTCCTGAAATTTGTGCAATATCCGCTGTTTTAAGGAAAAAATAGCCCTGGGCGGCAACCTGCTTCCCAGGCCGACGGTTCGTGAGAGCAGAGGAGGAAAAGGTGCCGAATTTCTGATTGACAATGTTTTAACAAAGGAGTACAATGCTCTTTGGAAACCCCAGCATAGAAGGACGTATTTTATTGATTTTAAGGAGATGGGCAGAATGGGGATCTTTGACGGAAAGGTCGCAATCATTACCGGCGGGGGCAAGGCCAAGTCGATCGGCTACGGCATTGCCGTGGCCTATGCCAAGGAGGGGGCCAACCTGGTCCTGACCGGCAGAAACGAGCAGAAACTGTTGGACGCCAAGGAGGAGCTGGAGCGTCTCTACGGCATCAAGGTGCTGCCGCTGGCGGTGGACGTCACCCCCAGCGACGAGTCGGAGGACCGGGTCAAGGAGGCCGTGCAGAAGGTCATCGCCGAGTTCGGCCGCATTGACGTGCTGATCAACAACGCCCAGGCGTCGGCCTCGGGCATCCCCCTGTCCATGCAGACCAAGGACCACTTTGACCTGGGCATCTACTCCGGGCTCTACGCCACCTTCTACTATATGAGGGAGTGCTACCCCTACCTGAAGGAGACCCAGGGCTCGGTCATCAACTTCGCCTCCGGAGCCGGCCTCTTCGGCAACGTGGGCCAGTGCTCCTACGCCGCCGCCAAAGAGGGCATCCGCGGCCTCTCCCGCGTCGCGGCCACCGAGTGGGGCAAGGACAACATCAACGTCAACGTGGTCTGCCCCCTGGCCATGACCGCCCAGCTGGAAAACTTCAAGCTCTCCTACCCCGAGGCCTACGAGAAAAACCTCAGAGGGGTGCCCATGGGCCGCTTCGGCGACCCCGAGCTGGACATCGGCCGGGTCTGCGTGCAGCTCGGCTCCCCCGACTTCAAGTACATGTCCGGCGAGACCCTCACCCTGGAAGGCGGCATGGGCCAGCGCCCCTAACCGCCCACACTTCTCCCTTTTCCCTACACATACAAATAGGCCGCCGGCGTCTGCCGGCGGCCTATTTGTATCTCACAGCCAGTCTGTCTTGCATCTGCAAAGGCGGTGGTTGCCTCATCACCCGAAGTGCTGGCCACATCGATTGTCCGACAGCGGCGCAGGTCCAATCGTCTCGCCGCGCCGCTTCCTCCCCGTTGGCATCTCTACTCCTTTTTAAAGGGCACACAAAACTTCTCCCCTTTTTAACTTGTCGCCCGCCTCGCCGGCACAGGACCCGAACCGCTGCCACACGCCGATCAACTCCAAACCGCCATAAATGGGTCGAAAATCCCCTTTGCCATAGGCGCACTGGTCCTGCTACATACAAGAAAGAAGGGCCAATAAGCCCCGTGGCGGCAGAGCGATTCCCGTGCGCAGATATTTGCCTGTTCGCCGAATGGCAAATTGGCGCCTTTCCCTCTGCGATCTGCCTCTTGGGGAAAGAGAGGGAAGTAGGCCCTTTTACACGGCTTTTTTTGTCAATGGACTGGAAAATTACACCTTTTCTTTCATCTAAAAAACTGTCTAAATGCTACAAAAGAAGCAATCTCATTTTAAAAAGAATCGGGCTGTCTCGACACAGTTTTTCGTTCAAATTTACAAGGGCGATAATTTATGCTATAATACAAAAAGTTTTGCAAACTTTGCAGGTTTTTGTAAAAATCAGGAAAGCGGAGGAGTTATCATTATGCTTTTGTACATTGACCCGGCGGCCACCTCTTACATCATCCAGGTCATTGCGGGATTGGTCATCACCTTGAGTGTATCGGTGGGTATTTTCTGGAAAAAAATTCGCCTGTTCTTTTTAAATCGGAAGATGAAAAAGGTGGAGCAACAGCTGAAAGCCCAGACCGGCGCCGAGGAAACAGAGTCGGCCAGTCAGGCTGTCGCGGGGCAGTCCGCCTTTGCGCAGGACATGACCGAAGAGGACGGGGTCGTTGAGATCAAATTGGACGAGGAGGACGCCATCCGATGAAATCGGGAAGATGGTCTGCCCTGGTGCGCGATGATCGGCCCCTGAAAAAGCGCCTTCCCCCCGCTCTGCTGGTCAGCGGCGCCATCTCGTTTACCTTTGTTGTCTTTGGCATCTTGGACCTCTATGTGGGAAATAGCGATATCTTCCCCTTTCTCTTAAAGGATATTCTGCTGCCGGTTTTGCTGGCCGGACTCCTCTGCTTTGCGGCGCTCGCCGCCATCCTGCTGCTGTTGCGGGGAAAACTCTTTGACGTCGCCCTCTCTCTGGGCCTTGGAGTCTTGCTGGCCGGGTATTTGCAGGGGAACTTTTTAAACCTGAACCTGGGGCAGCTCACCGGCGACCGCATCGCCTGGGAGGACTACGCCGTCCACAGTCTGCTCAACGCCCTGTTGTGGGTGGCCATCGTCTGCGCCCCCCTGGTCCTGCGGTATTTCAGCCAGAAAATCTGGCGGAGCGCCACCGTCTTTGTGCCGGTGCTGCTCATCGGGATGCAGCTGGTGGGGCTTACGACCTCTGTCTTTACCAGCGGGGTATTGGAGCAGAAGAGTGCCAACCGCTACCTCTCCACCCGGGGACTCTATGAGGTCTCCTCCCAGAAGAATGTCATCGTCATCATCCTCGACCGGTTGGACGGAAAATACGTGGATGCTGTCCGCAAAGATGACCCGACATTTTTCGACGGGATGGACGGCTTCACCTACTACGGCAACAACACTTCGCAGTACGGCCGCACCTTCCCCTCCGTGACCACAATGCTCACCGGCAAACCCTCCTTCTATCAGGAGCCCGCCAGCGAGTACTTTGACGAGGCGTGGGGAAATGCCACCTTCCTGCCCACCCTCAAAGAAAACAATTTTACCACAAAACTATATATCGAAAAGGGGTATACCTACTCCAACATCGAGCAGCTGGACGGCCAGGTCGACAACATCGACGCTGGCGAGATGACTGCACAGACCCTTCCCCTCATGCGGAGGATGGCGGTCCTCTCTGCCTATCGGTATGCGCCGCACGCCCTAAAGCCCAGCTTCTGGATGCCCACCAGCGTGTTCAACGACTACGTGGAGGCAAATGCGGAGATCGGCGCCTACAAAACCGACGACGTAGCCTTCTACAAGGGGCTAAAAGCAGAGGGGTTGACGGTGCAAAACACCCAGAACAACTTTGCCTTCTACCACCTGCACGGCTGCCACGACCCCATCTACAACGAAAAGGTCGAGTACGTCCCAGAGGACCAGACCTCCCTGCTCCAGCAGACCAAAGGCGCCTTTAAAATCGCCTTTGAGTACATGGATCAGCTCAAAAAGCTGGGGCTCTACGACGACGCCACCATCATCATCACCGGCGACCACGGGAAATCGGGCGATTGGATGCGGCTGGACATGTACAAGACCACCGGTCTGTTCTACAAGCCTAGCGGCAGCTCCGGCACTCCGCTGGCCAATTCGGACGCCCCCACTTCCCTCGCCAATTTCGAGGCCACTGTGTTGCAACAGGCTGGCATTGACTACGCCGACTACGGCAGCGCCATCTCCGACATCCCGGAGGGTGCAGATGTCACCCGGAAGTTCTACTATCGGATGAACAATGAGACCGAGGATGTGCTGGAGGAGTTTGAAATCAAAGGCGACGCCAGAAAGTTCTCTAACTGGCACAAGGTGGGCGAGACGGTCAACAAATACCCCCACGGGTGATCTCCCCCCTTTTTGTAAGCCCATATCTCTGTCCCCCGCCCTCCGGCGGGGGACTACTACGACACGAGGATGTGTAGCTTCTTATGATGGACATCATCAATACCGTCCTGGGGATCCCCCTGGGCTATATCATGTACTTTTGTTACTGGCTGGTGCGGGACTACGGCTGGGCGATCATACTCTTTACCGTGCTGGCCAAGGTGGTCATGTTCCCCATCTCCCTGAGCGCGCAGAAAAACTCCATCAAGATGGTCAAACTGCAGCCCCAGTTGGAGGAGATCAAGGTCAACTGCGCCGGCAACGCCGACATGGCGGCCGAGGAGCAGATGCGGCTGTTCAAAAAAGAAAAGTACAGCCCTTTTGTGAGCATGGTCCCCACCCTGCTGCAGATCCCCATCATCCTGGGGCTGATCAACGTGGTCTACAACCCCCTGCAGCACCTCTTCCACCTCAGCCAGGAGACCATCACCATGCTGGCTGGCTGCGTGGGCATCACCGACATCGGCTCGGGCGCCCAACTGCAGGTGCTCAACGCCATGCAGCAGACCCCCGGCGCCTTCTCCTCCCTGCAGGGGGCCATTCCGGGGTTTGACCAGCTCTTTGCCAACGTCTCAAAGATCAACCTGCACTTCATGGGGTTCGACCTGTCCCAGACCCCGTCCATCACCGATCTCTCCATCCTGATCTGGATCCCCATCCTCTCCGGGTTGAGCGCGCTGCTGATGTGCATTGTGCAGAACAAAATCAATGTCCTGCAGCGGGAACAGGGCTTTCTCGGCAAGTGGGGGATGACCATCTTCCTGGTGATCTTCTCCACCTACTTTGCCTTTGTCGTGCCCGCCGGGATCGGCCTGTACTGGATCGTGGGCAACCTGCTCGCCATTGCGGTCATGTACATCTGCAACCTGGTCTACAACCCCCGCAAGTACATCGACTACGAAAACCGCTCCGCCAAGCCCAAGCTCTCCAAAGAGGAGAAGGCCGCCATGCGCCGCGCCGCCAAGGAGAACCGCGAGCGCTCCAAGGCCGATGAAAAGCGCTTTTTCGCCGAGCCGGACAAGCAGCTCGTCTTCTACTCGGAATCCAGCGGCTTCTACAAGTACTTCGAGCGGTTCATCGACTATATCACCGCCCACTCCGACATCGTCATCCACTACGTCACCAGCGACCCGAACGACCAGATCTTTCAGAGCTCCAACGACCACATCCGCCCCTACTTCATCGACAACCGGGACATGATGACCTTTATGATGAAGATGGATGCAGACATGGTGGTCATGACCATGCCCGACTTGGAAAACTACTACATCAAGCGCTCCCTGGTGCGCAAAGACATCGAATACCTCTACCTGGACCACGCCATGGCCAGCTTCCACCTGACCCTGCGGGAGGGGGCGCTGGACCACTACGACACCATCTTCTGCTACGGGCCCAACCACGTGGCCGAGATCCGCGCCATTGAAAAGGAGTACGGCCTGCCCGCCAAACGGCTGGTCAAGACCGGCTACGGCCTGCTGGACTCGATGCTGGAAAACTACAGTGCCCAGGAGCACCGGGAGAATCCGGTCAAAGAGGTGTTGATCGCCCCCTCTTGGCAGAAGGACAACCTGCTCGACCTCTGTCTGGACCCCATTATGGAGCAGCTGTTGGGGAAGGGATACCACCTGACCATCCGCCCCCACCCCGAGTATGTCAAGCGCTTCCCCGCCAAGATGAAGCGGATCACCGAAAAGTACCAGGACAAGCTGGGGCAGGAGCTGGAGATCCAGACCGACTTCTCCTCCAACAGCACCGTCTATGACGCCGACCTGATCATCACCGACTGGTCGGCCATCGCCCAGGAGTTCTCCTTTACCACCAAAAAGCCCTCGCTCTTCATCAACACCCCCATGAAGGTGATGAACGCCGAGTACAAGCGCATCCCCCTGGAGCCGCTGGACATCTCGCTGCGGGACCGCATCGGCGTGTCGGTGGACGTGGACAAGCTGGACACCCTCGGCGAAGTGGTGGGCGACCTGCTCTCCCACACCGAGGACTACCGCGAAAAGGTCACCGCCGTGGTGGAGGAGACCGTCTACAACATCGGCCACAGCGCCGAGGCGGGCGGAAAGTACATCCTCGCCTCCCTGGCACAGAAAAAACAGGCGCGACACTGACCCGTCAAACAGGCGGCTGCCCAGGGGGCGGCCGCCTGTTTTCTCGTCTGGACACCTTCCCCCGCCTGTCCAAACTTTGGACACTTTGCCCCCTCTGTCTATGTTCATCTCCCCCGCCAGGCGCTACAATAGAGGTGTCAAGGGGGCACCGCCCCCGGCAGTCAGACGAAACAGAAAGGGGAGGATCGCTTTGATCCGAATAGACGCTGACTTTGACTACACCAACGCCCTGGTAGAGGGGTGGAACCGCAAGCTGCGCTCGGTCCGCATCGCCAGTTTCATCATCAGCATCCTGCTGGTGGTCTGCGCCCTCCTCTGCGCCTTTTTCCCGGTGCAGAGCGCCGGGGTGATGGGCACCCTGGCCGCCGTCCTCATCCTCGCCCTGGGGGTCTATCAGCTCATCGACTACTTCTGTGCACCTCCCTTCCTGCGGGAGGCCGGCGGGCTGGTCAGCAGCGTCCTCAACCTCCTCATCGGGGCGCTGCTCCTCGCCGCCCCCACCGAGGTCACCCTCTCCACCTTCGCCTTTCTCCTGGGGCTCTTGATGCTGGTCTTCGGGGTCAACAAGCTCTCCTTTTCCAGCAAGCTGGGCTACTTCGGGGTGTCCGGCTACGGCTGGGTGGTGGTCAGCGGGGTGCTGAACCTCCTGGCCGCCCTCTCCTTCCTCCTGCTGCCCCTCTTCTCCGCCCTGGTGCTCAACTACCTGGTGGCCGGCTACCTGCTGGTGGGCGGGGTGACCCTCTTCATCGAGGCCATCGCCATGAGAGACTTGAAAGTCCGCTGACAAAACCCGCTGCAAAGCCCTCGGCCGCCCGGCCGGGGGCTTTGCACTGTCCGCTTTCAAAAAGAGGGGGATGGCAAGGCCCCAACATTCGACTTTTTCCCCGATTCGTGGTATCCTGTTGCTGTGAAATCGTGCGGCCGCCGGGCGGTCCGCAGAGCAGGAGGTCTTTTTTATGCCCTTTTCCGCTGACACCCTGGACTTCTTATTTGAAAACCGAATGCACGACAGCCGGGAGTGGTTTGCCGAGCACCACGACCGCTACCGCAAGAGCGTTCTGGAGCCGCTGCGCCAACTGGTGGTGGCACTGACCCCCAGCATGCTCTCCATCGACGGGGAGCTGGGGTGTGAGCCCAAGGTGGACCGCACCATCTGCCGCATCTGGCGGGACACCCGCTACACCCACGACCCCTCCCTCTACCGGGACAACATGTGGATCATCTTCAAGCGGGGCGGGCGGATGCACGGAACCGACTACCCCGGCTTCTACTTCGACCTGTCGGGGAGCGGCTTTGGCTACGGCTGCGGGTTCTACGCCGCCTCCACCGGGTATATGAATACCCTGCGCGGCCTGATTTTGGAGGGCGACCCCGACTACCGCCGGGCGCAGAGATCCCTCGCCAAGTGCAAACAGTACGAGATGGACGGCGATTTCTACAAGCGCCCCCACTACCCCGACCGCCCGGCCGCGGAGCGCCAGTGGCTGGAGCGCCGCAACATCGGCTTCAACGCCTTCAGCAAGGACTTTGAGCTGCTCTTCTCCGACCGGTTGGCGGCCTTTTTGGAGGGGGAGCTGCTCCAACTGGCCCCCGTCTACCGCTTCCTGCTCAAGGCCGCCAAGTTGGAGCAGCAGCGGTTGGCCGCCCTGGACGGCGCACAGCGCCAGTAGCGGCGGCCCGGCCCACAACTCGCCCCAGAGGCGCAGAAAGGGAGGTTGGCAATGCTCCTCACCGTCCTGTCGGAAAACCGCTCAGACAGCCCGTTTTTGGGCGCTGAACACGGCTTGAGCATCTATTTGGAGGCCGGCGGCCGCCGCCTCCTCTTCGACATGGGGGCCAGCGGCCTCTTCTGGGAAAACGCCCGGAAGTTGGGGATCGACCTGTCGTCGGTGGAGATGGCCTTTCTCTCCCACGGGCACGACGACCACAGCGGCGGGCTGCCCACCTTTTTAAAGGGCAACGCCCGCGCCCCCGTCTACCTGCGGGAGGGGTGCTTTGCCCCCCTCTTCTCCCGCTCCGGCGACGGCTGCCGGCCCATCGGGCCCGACCCCGCCCTCGCCGCCTCCCCCCGGCTGGTGTTCACCGGCGCGCAGGAGCGCCCCGCAGAGGGGCTGCTCCTCTTTTCCGACCTGTGTCGGCGGGAGCACTGGCCCTCCACCAACCGAAACCTGCTGCTGGAAGAGGGCGGCGTTTTGGGCCCCGATCCCTTTTTGCACGAGCAGTACCTGCTGGTGCAGGAGGGGGGGACCGCCCTTCTCCTCTCGGGCTGCGCCCACCGGGGGATCGAAAATATCGTGGCCCGCTGTGCCCAGCACCTGGGCCGGGCCCCGGATGCGGTGGTGAGCGGCTTTCACCTGACCAGCCCCCGCAGCGGCCAGGCGGCCGACGCGGCGGAAGTGCAGGCGGTGGGACGGGCCCTGGCCGCCTATCCCCGCACCCGCTACTACACCTGCCACTGCACCGGGGAAGGGCCCTTTGCCCAGCTGCGGGGGGAGTTGGGCGACCGCCTGTTCCCCCTGCACGCGGGGCAGCGCCTCGCCCTGTGATCCCTCGCCGGCAGCCCGGCAGAGGCGCGGTCTCGGAATTTCAGAAAACCCGAGAAATGGGCGGCGTTTTGTGGTAAACTAGATAGGAACTTTTGGCGGCCAAACCGCATTTTTCCAGGGGACAGTCTGCCTGGCCCCAGCCGCCGATAAAAGGGGGAAGCCCATGGCATCCAAACGAAAGCAGAACTTTCTGGTACAGGGGACCATCCTGGCGGTGGCCGGGATCCTGGTCCGCCTCATCGGAATGGTCTACCGCATCCCCATGGCCAACATCCTGGGGGAAGACGGAAACGGCATCTATTCGGTGGCCTTCGGCATCTACAACATCGCCCTCACCCTCTCGTCCTACGCCCTGCCGCTGGCCCTCTCTCGGCTGGTGAGCCAGCGGATCGTCCAAAAGCAGTACCGCAATGCCCACAACGTCTTTCAAAAGACCCTCCTGCTGGGGCTGGCCACCAGCACCGCCGTCTCCCTGGTCCTCTACTTCGGCGCCGGCTGGCTGGAAAACCTCTACGCCAGGGACGGGCTGGCCGCCCCCCTGAGGGTGTTGGCGGTCACCACCTTCATCATGTCGATGGTGGGCACCCTGCGCGGCTTCTTCCAGGGGCGGGGAACCATGATGCCCACCGCCCTCTCGCAGATCTTTGAGCAGATCGTCAACGCGGTGGTGAGCGTGTGGGCGGCCTACGCCTTTGTCACCTCCAGCCCCAGCCTCTCGCAGACCGCTTCGCGCGGGGCGGCGGGGGGCACGGTGGGCACCCTGGCCGGCGCCGCCACCGCCCTGCTGCTGCTGGTCGTCGTCTACGCCCTCTACCGGCCCACCGTCATGCGCCAGATCCGCCGTGACCGCACCGAGGTGGAGGAGAGCGGCGGCCAGGTCTTTCGCATCCTGCTGCTGACCATCCTCCCGGTGATCCTCAGCCAGACGGTCTACCAGCTGGGGAACACCGCCGACGACCTGATTTTCGGCAACATCATGCAGGCCAAGGGGATGGCCGCCACCGCCGTCAGCTCGCTGCAGGGGGTCTTCAACTCCCAGTACGTGCTGCTCATCAACGTGCCGGTGGCCATCGCCTCGGCCATGGCGGCCTCGGTCATCCCCAGCATCGTCGCCTCCCAGACCCTGGGAGACCACCGCGAGGTCTGCCGCAAGGCCGACTCGGTGATCAAGTTCAACACGGTCATCGTTCTGCCCTGTGCGGTGGGGCTGGCGGTGTTGGCCCGGCCGATCATCACCCTGCTCTTCCCCAGCCTGGTCACCTACCGGGACCTGGCGGTGCGCCTGCTGGAGGTGGGGTCCTCGGCCGCGGTCTTCTACGTCCTCTCCACCATCACCAGCGCCATCCTGCAGGGGCTGGGCTTTATGCGCACCCCGGTCAAGCACTCCGCCATCGCCCTGGCCATCCACCTGGTGCTGATTCTGGGGCTGCTCTGGTTCACCGACCTGGGGGTGTACGCCCTGGTCATCGGCAACATCACCTTCCCCATGACCACCTGCCTGCTCAACTGGCGGTTTTTGCGGGCCCGCCTCCCCCACCGGCAGAACCTGAAAAGGATCTTCCTGGTCCCCCTCCTCTCCTCCGCCCTCATGGGGCTTGTGGCCTGGGGCGGGTACCACCTGCTGCACCTGCTGGTCAAGAGCAACCTGGTCTGCACCCTGGTGGCCATCCTGCTGGCCGCCGGCTGCTACTTTGTGTTGGTGCTGGCCCTGCGGTGCTTCTCCAAAAAAGAGCTCTACGAGCTCCCCCTGGGCCGCACCATCGCCACCCTGGCGGGCCGGTTGGGGCTGCTGAAGTAAACGGCTCTATAAAAAAGTGCTGTCCATTCGGACAGCACTTTTTTTGGTCGCACCCCCACACGGGCGGGTGGATGGAAATTATCTGAAGGCCGGTCTTTTTTGCCCCGACGACTGGCGCACCCCACACGGGCGGGCAGATCGAAATTTTGCAGACTTTCAGGGATCGGGCAAAACTACTCCATCTCCCGGTAGTACCGGCACATCTGCAGCAGGAGTGCCTTGTAGCGGGCGGTGTCGGTGGTCATGGCCACCTGGGCATTGGCGGGAGCCGTTCCCACCGGATCTGCCACCGTCTCGCCGTCCCGGTCGCCCGCGTCGTCCCGCACCCAGACATGGCGCTCTTCCCCGCCGCAGACGGCGTCGTCCATTGCCCAGGCCACGGCGATGGCGTCGTGGATGATGTTGGAGTCCTGCCCTTTGACAAAGGCGTTGTGGCGGGAATAGGCGAAGAGCTCCTTGAGCAGCGCGGCCCTGGGGCCGTCGCCGCAGGCGGCGATGAGCTCGTTTAGGTCCGCCTCGCTCAGGGCGCCGTCGCAGGTGGCGTTGAGCCCCACCATGTGGGTGGGCAGCTTTTCAAAGCAGATGCGGGCGGCGGTGGGGTCTTTAAAGATGTTTGCCTCGGCATAGGGGCTCTGGTTGCCCATCTCAATGCCGCCGCCCATGATGTAGAAGCGGGAGATGAGACCCGGCAGGTCGGGGTAGCGCATCAGGGCCTTGGCCACGTTGGTCAGGGGGCCGACGGCAAAGAGGAGCAGCTCGCCCCCTGCCCGCACCGCCTCGCGGTAGATGACGTCGCAGGCCTCGCCCTCGTCCAGGGGCTGACGGCCCTCCGGCAGGAGGATACTGGCGATGCCGGTGCTGCCGTGGACCGGGCTCACGTAGTCGTCGCCCCGGTCGTACTTTTTGAAAAAGGGCTCTTTGGCCCCTGCCGCCACCTGGGCGCCGATGGCCAGCACCTCGTTGAGGGCGCGGGCGTTGTAGAGGGTCTTTTTCAGGGGCATGTTGCCGTAGACCGCCGTGATGGCCCGGATGTCGAAATGGGGGCAGCTCTGGGCGAGGGCCAGGGCAAAGGCGTCGTCCACGCCGGGGTCGCAGTCGATGAGTACGGGAATGCGCGTCACAGGGATCGCCTCCAAACAATTTGATCTTGTCTCTATCATACCAGATGACAGCGGACGGGCAAAGGACAAAAGACCTGTCCGGTGGGAGAGAAGCCGACCCTCTCCCCGCTGGGGTGCAGAGGGCCCTTGCCGGCCACTGAAAAATCAAAACCGCCAGCAAAACGGATGGCATGCGCTGATCCCACTGAGCACCATACGGGGTCCGTCCCCCGAGGGACATCAAATTTCACACTCGCACCGACGCCAGTAAACCGGTGATATGGAATACCACTTTGCGCCATCTATGCCCAAGCCGTTCTCTTTGCGCCTTTGGCGCCCTCCCATTCAGGAAGGCCTGTGCCAAGGCGATTTGTCCCACCCAGCCAAACCAAGAGTTTTGGGCGCCAAAGCTACAACAAGAAAAGAGCCACATCGATCGATGTGGCTCTTTTTGGCTGGGGTAGAAGGATTCGAACCTTCGGAATGACGGAGTCAGAGTCCGTTGCCTTACCGCTTGGCGATACCCCAATATTTTCTTGGCGTCAGCAGTATTTATTATACCCCAAAAAGGGGAAAAGTCAACCTGTTTTCGCATTTCTTTTTTTATTTTTTCTGGAAATAAACGGGGGGACAAAATGGCTCCCTCTTCCTTTTTATTCGACAGGAAAAACGCCCCGCCGATTGGCGGAGCGCTCCCTGCAAGAGAAAAAAGTGAGAGTCGAAGTTACTTCGCGGAGTTCTCGTAAGCCTCGATCATCTTTTTGACCATCTGGCCGCCCACGGAACCGGCCTGCTTGGAGGTCAGGTCGCCGTTGTAGCCCTGTTTCAGGTTCACGCCAACCTCGTTGGCAGCTTCCATTTTGAACTTGTCCATCGCTTCGCGAGCTTCGGGAACAACAATTTTATTGCTAGACATGGTACATACACTCCTTAAAAATAGATGTTATTTGCGTTTGCAATAGTAGTATGGCCGTGCCCGTCAACACTATGACTGGAAATGTTTTCTCATTTTTTCTGCATTTTAAAAGGCGTTCGGCGACGGCGGAAGCCCGAGGAAGAGGGAGACGGCCGCCGCCGCCAACAGGGTGTACCCGCCGCTGATCCCCGGCGGCAGAGGCAGGTCCTGGGGGTCGGCCAGCCGCCCGAAGGGGCCGTGGATGGGCCGCAGCAGGCTCACCACCGGCTGGCCGTCCTGACAGCTGGAATAGGTCAGGGTGTCCCGCAGGGACATGCCGCAGCTGACGACCTGCCCCCGCACCTCCCCCTTCTGGTGGAGCCAGGGGGCGTCCTCCTGCCGCACCACAAACCCGCCGGCAAGGGCATTGGGCGGGAGGGAGACATCCCTCGCCCCCTCTTTGATGACCACCAGGCCCTGCCGCCAGCGCAGGGCGTCCCAGCCCTCGCTCTCAAACAGGCCGTAGAGCCGCCCTTCCCGGGAAAACACGGCGGTCTGCCCGCTGCGGCAGAGGAGGGCTTCCCCCCGAAAGAGGAGCTTTTCCACCGCCCGGGGGATCCGCCTGTCCCCGCTGGGCCCCAAAAACAAAATCGGGATCAATCGCTCATCACCACTTTGCCTTTTCTGCCGCCGGGTGGCGGCCATTCCCCCTTATTCTGCCCAGGATTTGCCGCCGCCACACTTTTGCGCAAAAAAAGAGACCGCCTCCCAGAGGCGATCTCTCGTTTGAGCGATTTGATTGCTTTGGCGCGCGCAAATTTTCAAGGGGTCTGCGGCCATCCCCCGTCTGCCCGTCAGCGGCCGCCCAACAGCTTGGCGATGGTCTTGAGCAGCCCGCCCGCCTGGCCGCCAGCGCTCACCAAGACGGGGCGCTCCCGGCAGAGGGGCGGTTCCGGCTGGACCGGCGCCGCCTTTTTGGGCGGGGGCTCCTCCCCTTTGGCAGGGGCGGGGATCGCCTCTTTGGGGGGCGGCGGGGCGGCGGCGGGGACCTTGCCGCCGCCGAGCTGGGCGCGCATCTCCCCCAGCCGCAGCTGGTAGAGTTCGACGGTGTCCTCCATCCGGCGGAGGTTGCCCTGCATCTGCGCCGCGGCCGCCCGCAGGGTCTCGCTCAGCCCGGCCACCTGGTCCCCCAGCTGGCCCATGTCCCGGGAGAGGGACTCCAGCTCCGAAAAGGCCCGGTCCCGCTCCTCCCGGCCCTGGCGCTTGCCCTGGCGCACCAGGTCGGCGGCCATCCGCTTGGCCTCCACCAGTGCGCCCGAAATCTCGCCCTGGCGCTCCTCATAGCCCTTGAGCTTCTCCTGGTACTGGCGCACCATCTCCTGCAGCTCGTCCCGCTCGGAGTGGAGGCCGTGGATCTCCAGGTCGCTGCGGCTGAGCTTGTCCCGCTGGGCGTTGATCTGGGAGTT
The DNA here is from genome assembly GCF_052065655.1 of Bittarella sp. HCP28S3_D9. Taxonomy (NCBI): domain Bacteria; kingdom Bacillati; phylum Bacillota; class Clostridia; order Eubacteriales; family Oscillospiraceae; genus Bittarella (ex Durand et al. 2017); species Bittarella sp. HCP28S3_D9. Next base: position 35,497 of record NZ_JBQHTP010000017.1, read on the forward strand.
GAGAAAGACCACCTTTTCCCCCAGTTCTTTGGCGCCCTCCTTCTCCTGCTCCAACAGCCCGTCCAGGCTGTCGATCCGCTCCCGCAGGGCGGCGTTTTCGTCGCGCAGGGCGTGGGTCTCCCCCTCCAGCTCGTCGATGCGGCTCAGCAGCTCGCTGCTGGCCTTTTGGTTTTCGGCGTTGAGCTGCTCGATATAGGCCAGCACGTCCGCCTTGCGGAAGCCGCCGATCGCGCTCTTAAACAATCCGTCCATGACACCCACCCTCTGCTCGGTTTCGATGTTGCCAGTATACCACGCCCGCCCTCAAAAAACAATCGAATTGCCCCTGCAGGCAGCAAAAAGGGAACCGTTCCCTCTCGGGGCCGGTTCCCACTCTCGCAGGGGCGACGATCAGTTGCCCTTGTTTTTGAAGATGTTCATGATGGAGTCGATGTCCTCCTCCATCGAGTCGTCCCGGGACTTGAAGGTGTAGTCGGGAATGCCGAAATCGGCCTTGTTCTTCTCGTCAAAGCCGGTGGCGATGACGGTGATCTGCATCTCGTCCTGGTAGCTCTCGTCAAAGGCGGCGCCCCAGATGATGGTGGCGTTGGGGTCGGCGGCCTTGGTGATCTCGTTGGAGGCGATGGACACCTCGTCCAGGCTGATGTCGGGGGAGGCGGTGATGTTGATGATGACCCCCTTGGCCCCGGAGATCGAGGTCTCCAGCAGGGGGCTGGAGATGGCGGCAGCCGCCGCGTCGACAGCCTTGTCCTTCCCGCTGGCGCGGCCGACGCCCATGTGGGCGAGCCCCGCGTCCTTCATGACGGTGGTGACGTCGGCGAAGTCCAGGTTGACCAGGCCGGGGACGTTGATCAGGTCGGTGATGGACTGCACGCCCTGTTTGAGGACGTTGTCCGCCGCCGCAAAGGCGTTGATGAGGGTGATGGGGGTCTCGGAGATGAGGCTGAGCCGCTCGTTGGGGATGACCACCAGCGAGTCCACGTGCTCGCGCAGGGCGGCGATCCCCTCTTCGGCCTGCTCCATCCGCCGCTTGCCCTCAAAGGGGAAGGGCTTGGTGACGATGCCCACCGTGAGGATGCCCTGCTCTTTTGCCACTTCGGCCACCACCGGCGCCGCGCCGGTGCCGGTGCCGCCGCCCATCCCGGCGGCGATGAACACCATCTGGGTGCCCTTGAGGGCAGAGGCGATGGTCTCGCGGCTCTCCTCGGCCGCCTTCTGCCCCTTTTCGGGGAAGCCGCCGGCGCCGCGGCCCTGGGTCAGCTTGTCGCCGATCTGGATCTTCTGGGTGGCCACCGAGCGGTTGAGGGCCTGGCGGTCGGTGTTGACAGAGATGAATTCCACGCCCTTCATCCCGTCGTTGATCATCCGGTTGACGGCGTTGCCGCCGCCGCCGCCCACGCCAACTACGCGGATGGAAGCGACCTGGTCGAAATCGTCATCGAGAATAAAGCTCACTGTTTTCGTCCCCCTAAAATGTTTGTATCACAAGGCACAGCGCGGGGTGAAAGGGTTTTCATCTCCGCCGTGACGGCATTTTCAAAAAAATGTTTACCTACTCTTAAATTTAACAGATGTCACGAAAAATAGCAAGGGTTTTTTACACTTTCACACAGGAAACCGGGCTGCTCGCCGCCGGTTTTCGTCTCTTTTGCCACCCCTGTCACTGGGCGGCCCCCTCGTCCCCCTCGCCGGCGTCCTCCGGCTGTTGGGCGGGGATCTCCCCCTCTTGCGGGGCCTCCTCCCCGCCCTCGTCGGCCGGCTCCTCGGCGGGCGGCTGCTGCTCTCCCCCAGCCGCGCCGTTGGCCGCCTCCAGCGCCTGCACGGCGGCGGTGCCGGTCTTGGCCGTCACCTTGCCGGGGATGGAGGCGTCGAGGATGGTGGGCTCGGGCGAGAGGTCCTTTTGCACAATGATCTCGCGCACCAGCTGCAGCTTGTACTCCAGCTGGTAGTCCGACCCCAGCTTGACCAGGAAGTACTTTCCGACCCGCAGGGAGATGTTCTGGGTGTCGCTGAGGTCCACCGACTGCAGCCCTTCCAGCCCCACCGCGCTCACCGCCTGGTGGATGCCCTCCAGCAGGGGGAGCTTGTCCGGGTCGTCAAACTGCAGCGTCTCCCCCAGCTCGCCCTGCTTGGCCTTGACCCCGGAGATGACATAGACCCCCTCGGGCAGGGAGGCCTGGTTTTGGGCCATGATCCGCCCCGACTCGGAGAGGAGGGTGTAGCCGCCCCCCTCCTGCTTGACGGCGGTGCGGGCCACCGCGTCCTTGGCGGTGATGGTCACGGTGGTGGGGAGGGTGCGCCCCACCTGAATGTCGTCGAGGAGGGGGAACTTGCGGTAGAGGGCCTCCTGCACCTCCCCCGCCTTGAAGCGAAAGAGGTTTTCCCCAACGCTCACCGGGCAGCCGCCCTCGATCTGCTGGGCGGTGTAGGCGGTGATCTCCCCCTCAAAGCGGATGGTGTCGATTTTGAAGAAGATGGAGACGGCCACCGTCGCCCCCACCACCAGCAGGCAGCAAAACAGCAGGAAAAAGCGGAACGCCGCCTTCTTGCGGCGCCGCTTCTGCCGCTTTTGGGCGATCGTCCGCTTGATCCGCTCCCGCTCCTCCAACTCCTCCTGGGTCATGGCGACGGCCCGGTAAAAGCCCTCTTCGGTGTACCCGGTGTTGTGGGTGCGCGGGATGTCCCGGCGCTGTGCCTGTTTTTTGACCTGTTTTTTTGGCTTCTTTTTCATCTGCTAAACCTTTTCCATCCGTCCGCCCAGTGCCTGGACGGCTCTGTCCAACTGTTCATATCCCCGCAGGATGTGTTCGATGCCGCCGATCTCGCTCTGCCCTGCCCGCAGGGCGGCGATGCAGAGGGCCGCGCCCCCCCGCAGGTCCACCGCCTCGGCCCGCCCGCCGGTGTAGCGGCTGCCGCCGGGGATGCGGGCCAGCCTCGGGCTCTTGAGCTCCACCTCGGCGCCCAGCTTGCGCAGCTGGGGCAGGTAGGCAAAGCGGTTTTCAAAGACCGTCTCTCTCATTTCGGTCTCCCCCTGGGCGGCGGCCAGCACCGCCGTCAGCAGGGGCTGGATGTCGGTGGGCAGCCCCGGGTGGGGGGCGGTCACCAGCCCGCCCAGCCCCCGCAGCTTCCCCGTGGAGCGCAGGCCCACCCGGTCGTAGCGCAGGGCCAGCTCGCAGCCCATCTTCTGAAAGAGGGGGAGGATGTTGTAGAGGGTCATGGGAGTGGTGTTGGTGAGGGCGATCTCCCCCCCGCAGAGGGCGCCCATGCAGAGGTAGGTGGCGGCGGCGATGCGGTCCACCATCACCGTGTACTCGCAGCCGTGGAGGGGGCGCCCCCCCTGGATCTTCAGCTCCCCGGTCCCCATCCCCGCGATCTGGGCCCCACAGGCGGTGAGGAACTGGATCAGGTCCACCACCTCCGGCTCCCGCGCCGCGCCGCGCAAGACCGTCTCCCCCTGGGCGGCCACCGCCGCCAGCAGCAGGTTTTGGGTGGCCCCCACGCTGGGGAAGGGCAGCTCGATGACCGCCCCGGCCAGCCGCGGCCCCTCGATTTCAATGGAGCCGTTTGCCCGGCAGACCGCCCCCAGCCGCTCAAAGCCGGAGAGGTGGTAGTCCAGCGGGCGGCGGCCCAGGTCGCACCCGCCGGGATAGGCGGCCTTCACCCGGCCAAAGCGGCCCAGCAGCGCCCCCATAAAGATGGAGGAGGAGCGCAGCGAGTGGGTGAGCGCCGCGGGGAGGGGCCGGTAGTAGGCGCAGGAGGTGTCCACCTCCCACTCCCCTCCCGACCGCAGGACCCGGCAGCCCAGGTACTCGAGGATCGCCGCCATGCTGCGGGTGTCCGCCAGGTCGGGACAGCGGTGGAGGACCACCTTCCCCCCCACCAGAAGGGCTGCCGCCAAGATGGGCAGACAGCTGTTTTTAGACCCTTGCACGGCCAGTTCTCCCCGCAGGGGACGGCCCCCTTCCAATCGGTACATCGCCACAAAACCATCCCTTTCCGCCAGTGCTGTCCCCCTCTTGCAGGGGGTATGCACCAGGGTATGCCCGGGGTGGATTTTGTGTGATTTCGCCGTTTGGGCGGCTCATTTTCGCAAAAAGCGGGGCAAAAACGGCGGGCGGGATGCTACCGGGCCAGCAGCTCCGCCAGCTCCCGGTAGATGCGCTCGTTTGCGTCGACAATGGCCAGCTTGCTGCTGGCCCGGCCCCAGGCCTCGATGGTCTCGGGGTGCTCGATGAGGGAGCGCACCTTGGCGATGAGGGCCGGGCCGGTCAGGTCCTTCTCCTCAATGATGGCGGCGGCGCCCGCCCGCTCCAGCACCTGGGCGTTTTTGAACTGGTGGTTCTCGGCCACGTAGGGGGAGGGGATGAGGATGGCCGCCTTCCCCGCCGCCTCGATCTCCGAGAGGGTGATGGCCCCTGCCCGGGAGATGACGATGTCCGCCGCCGCCAGGCAGCGGTCCATGTCCTCTATGTACTCCCGGCAGTCCAGCCCCGGCCGGGGCAGTTCGACCCCGCCCGCCCGCAGCCGGGCGACAAAGGCGTCCCGCCCGCTCCCGCCGTAGGCGTGGATGTGGCAGACGTTGGGGCAGTGCTTCTGGGTGTAGGCCATCAAGTCGGCCACCACCTCGTTGAGGGGGCGGGCCCCCAGGCTGCCGCCGAAGGAGAGGATGCAAATCTTCCCCTCCAGCTGGTAGTGGGCCCGGCTCTCCTTGGGCATGGCCAGCAGCACGCTCTCCCGGATGGGGTTGCCGGTGACCACGCAGTCCCCCTTGGGCTGCAAAAACCGCTGGGCCTCGGGCACTGCCAGCAGGACCTTGTCCACCTCTTTGGCCAACAGCTTGTTGGTGATGCCGGGGAAGGCGTTTTGCTCGTGGATGGCCGTCTTGATCCCCCGCTTGGCCGCCGCCTGCAGGATGGGGCCGGCCACATAGCCGCCGGTGCCCACCACCAGGTCGGGGGCAAAGTCCTTGAGGATCTTTTTGCAGCGGCCGGGCGAGGCCGCCAGGCAGCCCAGGGCCTGCAGGTTGTGGGCGATGTTGCCCGGCGAGAAGGAGCGCCGGAAGCCCAGCACCTTCATGGTGTAGAGGGGGTAGCCCTCCCTGCCCACCAGCCGCTCCTCCATCGAGCCCTTGTTGCCCACAAAGGCGATCTCGGCGTCGGGGTGGTGCTTTTTGATGGTGTTGGCGATGGCGATGGCCGGGTTGATGTGCCCGGCGGTGCCGCCGCCCGCTAAGAGTACGCGCATAGCTTCACTTTCTCCACTTTCTGCCGCCCCAGACGGCGGCTTTTCGCGGCCCGGTGAAAAGGGCCTTTGAAAATGCCAAAGCGCGAAAGGCGCTGGGCGGGCCCCAGACAGCGGGGCCCGCCGCCCCTTTCGCGGCAAACGGCTATTTTTTCTCGATGTTGGCGTGCCGGGAGACCGAGAGGACGATCCCCATCTCCCCCAGCAGCATCAGCAGCGAGGTGCCCCCGTAGCTGAAGAAGGGCAGGGAGATGCCGGTGTTGGGCACGGTGTTGGTGACCACGGCGATGTTGAGCAGCGCCTGCAGCCCCACCTGGAAGGTCAGCCCCAGCGCCAGCATGCTGCCGAATTTGTCCTTGGCCTTCATGGCGATGGCAAAGCCCCGCACCACCAGCAGGATGAAGAGGATGATGACGATCAGCCCCCCCACCAGCCCCAACTCCTCGCAGAGGATGGAGAAGATGAAGTCGTTGTGGGGCTCCGGCACGTAGAGGTGCTTCTGGCGGGAGTTGCCCAGCCCCAGCCCGAACACCCCGCCCGAGCCGATGGCCAGCAGCGACTGCACCGTCTGCCAGCCGTCGCCCTGCTTGTCGATGAAGGGGTTTTGCCACATCTCCAGCCGGGGGATGGCGTGTTCCAGCAGCGGGGTGAAGAGGAGGAGGAAGGCCAGCGCACCGACGATGGCCACCCCGCCCATGACGAACCACTTGGTGCCGGTGCCGCCGACAAACATCATGGTGAAGCCGATGGTGACGATGAGGATGGTGCCCGACAGGTGGGGCTCCAGCACCATCAGCCCGCAGATGACCGCCAGCACCGCCATAAAGGGCAGCACCCCGTAGCGGAAGGTCTGCAGCCGCTTGTAGTTGACGTTGATCAGGTGGGCAAAGAGGACGATGACGGCGAACTTGGCCACCTCCGAGGGCTGAAAGGTGGTGAAGCCCAGGTTGATCCAGCGGCGGGCGTTGTTGAGGGGCTCCATAAAGAGCACCACGATCAGGAGCACCACCGAGAGGCCGATGAGGATGTAGCTGAACTTCTCGTAGATGTGGTAGTCGATCTTGGAGATGGCCAGCATCATGGTGACCCCGCCCACGGCGAAGATGCCCTGGCGGAGGATGAAGTGAAAGGAGTTGCCGTAGTTGTAGTAGGCAAAGGCGTAGCTGGCCGAGAACAGCATCACCAGCCCAAAGACCACCAGCACCAGCACCAACACCAAAAAGGTGGTGTCCATCTGGCCGGATTTCCGGACGGCCTGGCCGCCGCTCCCCCGCTCCTCGCGAATTTGCTTGCGCAGTTCCCGGTTCCGCTTTTTCACCCGCGATCACCCCATTTCTCACACCGGCGGGCAACGCCGCCGCTCACACTGTCCGCTCTTCTCTCACATCCCCAGCACCCAGAAGACCGCCAGCACACAGCCGGCCAGGGCCACCAGGGAAAAGACCGTCACGATCTTGACCTCGCTCCACCCGCTCATCTCGAAGTGGTGGTGGATGGGGGCCATCTTGAAGACCCGCTTGTGGGTCAGTTTGTAGCAGCCGATCTGGATGATGTCCGAGAGGGTCTCGCAGATGTAGACGATCCCGGTGAAGACCAGCACCACCGGCAGCCCGATGCCAAAGGCCATGGCCACCACGATGCCCCCCAAAAAGAGGGAGCCGGTGTCCCCCATAAAGACCTTGGCGGGGTGGAAGTTGTAGAGCAGGTAGCCGATGCAGCCGCCGGCCACCGCCGCGGCCAGCAGGGTGAACCCGGCATAGCCCAAGATCCCCGAGAGGACCAGGAAGCCCAGGGCCACCACAAAGGTCACCGAGCCCGAGAGCCCGTCGATACCATCGGTGAGGTTGACGGCGTTGACCGTACCCACAATGATGAAGAGGGCCACCGGCCAGTAGAGCCAACCCAGTTCCACCGCGCCGAAGAAGGGGACGCGCAGGGCGGTGGAGCGGCTGCCGGAGAAGTAGAGGGCCATCAGGTAGACCGCGCCGATGAGCAGCTGCAGCAGGAACTTCTCCCGCGCCCGCAGCCCCATGTTGCGCTTTTTCACCACCGAGATGTAGTCGTCCAAAAAGCCGACGAACCCAAAGCCCAGGGCCATCAAAATGCCGTAGATCAGCCGGCTCCACTGCTGGGCGCCCACCGTCTGCAGGGCGGTCTTATCCCCCCAAAACAGGGTGCAGGCCCCCAGGGCGGTGGCCACCACGATGCCGATGATGAACATGATGCCCCCCATGGTGGGGGTGCCGCCCTTGTCCTTGTGCCAGGTGGGGCCGATCTCCTTGATGGTCTGGCCGTAGTGCAGCCGCTTTAAAAAGGGGATCAAAAAATACCCGGTGACGGCGGTGATGACAAAGGCGGACACCGCCGCCAATACCACTGGTAGTTGACTCATTGCTTCCCTCCCGGCAGCGCCCAGGGCGCCGCCTTCTCCTCTCTTTTTGCCCGTTTTTTCCGGCTTCTATTCCAAATCAGCTCACTCCATCGCCCCGTAGACGATCTCCAGCACCTCTTCCAGCTTCATCCCCCGGCTGCCCTTGACCAAAACGCAGTCCCCGGGGGCCAGCCAGCGGCAGAGCTCCTCGGCCAGCCGGTCCTTTTCGTCAAAGCAGAAAACCGCCTTGCAGCCGGCCTCCCTCGCCCCTTCGGCGATCAGCCGGGCCTGCTCCCCGTAGCAAAACAGGGCGTCGATCCCCTCGGCCGCCGCGTCCCTGCCCACCTGCCGGTGCATCTGGGCCGAGCGCTCGCCCAGCTCCAGCATGTCGGCCAGGACGGCGGCCTTGCGGGCGCCGCCGAAATTCTGCCCCAGCAGGGCGAGGCTGGCCCGCATCGAGTCAGGGCTGGCGTTGTAACAGTCCTCGATGACGGTGATGCCCGCCAGCTTCTTCACCCGCTGGCGCATGCCGGCGGTCTGGTAGTCCTCCAGCCCCGCCACCGCCGCCGCCCGCTCAAAGCCAAAGGCCTCGGCCGCCCCCAGGGCCAGCAGGGCGTCGTAGACGTTGTGCTGCCCCAGGCAGGGGATGCAGGCGGGGTAGGCCGCGCCATCGGCATAGTGTACCACAAAGTGGGTGCGGTCGGTGTCGGAAGAGAGGGCGTCGGCCCAGATGTCGGCGTCCCGGTCGCACAGGGAGATGCGGATGATCCGCCGGGCGCCGTCGGCCCGCTCCACGGTGGAGAGCAGGTCGTTGTCCTCGTTGAGGACCAGGGTGCGCACCCCCTGCAGCCCCCGGGTGATGCTCAATTTCTCGGCGAGGATGTTCTCCCGGGTGCCCAGCTTCTCCAGGTGGGAGACGCCGATGTTGGTGAGCACCGCCACCTCGGGGCGCACCGCCCGGGTCATGGGCTCGATCTCGCCAAAGCCGCTCATCCCCATCTCGATGACCGCCAGCCGGGTGTCGTCCGTCAGCCCAAAGAGGGTGCAGGGCATCCCGATCTCGTTGTTCTGGTTGCCCTCGGTCTTGAGGGTCTTGCCAAAGGGGGAGAGGGCGGCGTAGAGCATCTCCTTGGTGGTGGTCTTGCCCACGCTGCCGGTGACCCCCACGCAGCGCACGTCAAAGAGCTGGCGGTAGAGCCCGCCGATCTGGATCATGGCGTCCAGGGTGTTGGGGCAGACCAGGCAGGGTCTGCCCTCCACGGCAAAGGCCGGGTCGGAGAGGACGGCGGCCGCCGCCCCCTTTTCGAATGCCTGGGCCACAAAGGCGTGGCCGTCAAAGCGCTCCCCCCGGATGGCCACGAAGAGGCTCCCCTCCCCGATGGCGCGGGTGTCGCTGCTGATGTCGGAGACCGTCAGCTCCCCGGTGTACGAGGCGCCGATGGCCTCGGCGATGGCCTGCAGGCGCAGTGGTTTCATGGGCGCTCCCTCCTCTCTTCCAGGGCCCGCTTGACGATCTCGTGCTCGTCGAAGTAGACGGTGCAGGTGTCAATGGCCTGGTAGTTCTCGTGTCCCTTCCCGCAGAGGACCACCACGTCCCCCGGCCCGGCCTCGTCGATGGCCCAGCGGATGGCGTAGTAGCGGTCCACCTCCAGGTGGTAGGGGACGCCCCGGTCCCGCACCCCGGCGACGGTGTCCTCCAAAATCACATAGGGGTCCTCGTCCCGGGGATTGTCCGAGGAGATGACCATCAAGTCGGCGAAGTCGGCCACCGTGTTCGCCATCTTGGGGCGCTTGGTGCGGTCGCGCTTGCCCGCGCAGCCGAAGAGGACGATCAGCCGCCGCTTGACAAAGGGCTTGATGGTCTCCAGCAGGTTTTGCAGGGCGTCGGGGGTGTGGGCGAAGTCGCAGATGACGGTGAAGTCGCCGCTGTAGAGCACCTCCGCCCGGCCGTAGACCCCCTTGCAGTGGCACAGGCCCTTGGCCACCACCGCCAGGGGCAGCCCCAGGGAGAGGCAGACCCCGGCCACGCTCAGGACGTTGTAGACGGAAAAGAGGCCGGGCATCTTGATGTCCACCGGGCAGCGCTCCCCCCGGTAGCAGAGGGTGAAGGAGACCCCGTCGGCCCGCTGGCAGACGTCGCTGGCCGTCAAATCGGCCTCCCCCTGGGCCGAGCAGGTCAGCACCGGGATGTCGGTCAGCTGAGGGATGCGGCGGCCGTAGGGGCAGTCGAGGTTGGTGACCGCCCGCCGGCACTGGGCGAAGAGTTTGGCCTTGGCCTGAAAGTAGTTTTCCAGGGTGCCGTGGTAGTCCAGGTGGTCCTGGGAGAGGTTGGTGAAGGCCCCCACCTGAAAGGTGACCCCGGCCAGCCGGTTTTGGTCCAGCGCCTGGGAGCTGGCCTCCATCACCGCGTACTCGCACCCCGCCCGGCACATGTTGGCCAGCAGGCCGTGCAGGTCGTCGGGCTCGGGGGTGGTGAATTTGGCCGGCAGCTTCACCTCGCCGATCTCGTTTTGAATGGTGCCGATGAGCCCCACCTTGGCGCCGGTGTACTCCAGCACCTGCTTGATGAGGGTGGTGACGGTGGTCTTGCCGTTGGTGCCGGTGACGGCGATCATCTTCAGCCGGTCAGCGGGGAAGCCGTTGAAGGCCGCGCAGAGGGCGCCGTAGACCGCGCGGGTGTCCTCCACCAGCAGCTGGCAGGGCAGCCCCAGATCCCGCTGGGCCACCACGCAGACCGCCCCCTTCTCCACCGCCTGGGCGGCAAAGTCGTGGCCGTCGGCGCTGCCGCCGACGATGCAGCAAAAGACGCTGCCCTCCACCGCCTTGCGGGAGTTGGACACCACCGACGCCACCTGGGCGTCGCCGGCAGCGGCCGGGGCGGGCAGCCCCGCCGCCTGTAAGAGTTCTGCTAAAACCATTGCGCTACTGCCTCCAACCGTTTTGGATTTCCGGGTCTGGCCGCCCCCGCCCGGCCCCGCCAAGCGGGGGGCGGAGAGGCCGGCCTTTGGGGGGGCGAAAAGGCCCCTCTAAAAGTAAATAGTATACTCCATTTTGCCCGCCAATGCAAAGCGGGCCGTCTTTTTTGGGGGCTAGTCGCCGGTGTCGTCGCTGACGGTCTTATCCCGCAGCTCCACCGTGACCACCGTGCCGATGGGCACTTCCTCCCCCTCGGCCACCGACTGGGCCACCGAGACCGAGCCGGTGTTGTCCGAGCCGCCGCCGGAAAATTTGATGTTGATCTTGGCGTTGGTGGCCACCTGGTTGACGGTGGAGGCCGACATCCCCACCAGGTTGGGCACCCGGGTCATGGTCTGCTCGGCGTCCTCCTCGGTGTAGAGGGTGATGGTGGAGCCCGCCGGGATGGCGGTGCCGGCCGCCGGGTACTGCTTGACGACCGAGTCGCCATTCCCGACCTTGTTGTACTTGAAGCCCTTGGCCCGCAGGTCGGTCTCGGCCGCCTCCACCGTCTTGTCGGTGACCTTGGGGGCCGACACCATGGCCGCGGCGTCCCCCTCCTCGTACTGGGGGTCGATGCCGATGTAAGGCAGGATGTCCGCCATCAGCTTGCCCACCGACGGCGCCACCAGCGAGGAGCCGTAGATGCTGTAGGAGTGGGCCTCGTCCAGGAACATCAGCACCAGGATCTGGGGGTCGTCCACCGGGGCAAAGGCCAGGAAGGAGGCCACGTAGGACGACTCCTGCCCGGAGCTCAACTTCTGGGAGGTGCCGGACTTGCCGCCGATGCGAAAGCCCTTGACATAGGCGTTTTTGCCCGAGGCGTTGGGGTCGGCGATGACGTGTTCCATAATCTCGGCGATCTGCTTGGAGGTGGACTCGCTGATGACCTGGCGCACCTCGGTGGGCTCGTAGTTTTCCACCACGTTGCCATCTTTGTCCTGGATCTGCTTGACCACGTGGGGCTGGTAGAGGTGCCCGCCGTTGACCACGGCGCACATGGCGGTGGCCATCTGCAGCGGGGTCACCGAGTTGGTCTGGCCAAAGGAGCTGGAGGCCAGATCCACGGCGCTGAAGGTCTCGTGGTAGATGCTCTGCGCCTCGCCGGGCAGGTCGATGCCGGTCTTTTCGGTGAAGCCGAAGGCCTTGAAGTAGGTGGCGAACTTCTCCGCCCCCAGCTTTTCGGCGGTCATCATGAAGCCGGGGTTGCAGGAGTTCTTCATGATCTCCATGAAGTTCTGCTGCCCGTGGCCGCCCTTGGCGTAGCTGGCGCACTTGATCATCCGCCCGGCGACCATGTAGTAGCCCGGGCAGTAAAAGCTGCTGTTCTGGTCCACGACCCCCTCTTCCAGGGCGGCGGAGGCGGTGATGGGTTTAAAGACCGAGCCGGGCTCGTAGAGGTCGTTGAGGACCTTGTTGCGCCACTGGCGGGAGCGCTCGTTGGCGAGGGCGGTCTTGAGTTCGTCCCCCTCCAAATTGGCCACCCGCTCCTGGGCGGCCGGGTCGTAGAGCTCCATCGGCTCGTTGGGGTCAAAGTCGGGCTTGGTGGCCATGGCGAGGATCTCGCCGGTCTTGACGTTCATGACGATGCCGCCGCCCCGCTCGGAGGCGTGGTGTTCGTCCACCGCCTCCTGGAGGTATTTCTCCAGATAGTGCTGAATGACCTCGTCGATGGTGAGGACCACCGTGTTGCCCTGCACCGCGTCGTAGATCTTCTCGTACTCGAAATCCATCTCGGTGCCGCGGGCGTTCTTGGCCGAGACCACCCGCCCCGGGGTGCCGGTGAGGAATTTGTCGTAGTAGCTCTCGACCCCGGCCAGGCCCTGGTTGTCGCTGCCGACAAAGCCCAGCACGGTGGAGCAGAAGTTGCCGTAGGGGTAGTAGCGCTTGGTGTCCTCGGCGGTGTAGATGGCGCCGATCTTGTTGTCGCTGGCAAACTGGAGCACCTTGTCGACAGTCTCTTTGTCCACCTTTTTCTTGAGGTACTCGTGGAAGTTGCTCTTGTGGCTCTTCTCGAGGATCTCGTCCTTCTCGACCTCTAAAATGGCAGAGAGCCCGGAGGCGATCAGTTCCCTCTGGGCGTCGTCTTTGATGTCGTTGGGGGAGAGGATGACGTTCCACACCGTGTTGGAGGTGGCCAGGACGTTGCCGTTGCGGTCGGTGATGTCGCCCCGGGTGGGGTTGATGACCGTGTCGCGCAGCTGCTGTTCGCTGGCCAGGTCGCGGTACTCCTTCCCCTTGAAGATCTGTATATTCACCAGGCTGCCGAACACGGTGCCAAAGCCGATGATCACCACCAAAAAGAGGATGATATAGACCCGCATGTGCATCTTTTTCGTCGGTTTCATAGTGCAGCTCTCTGCCCCCTTTGCCAAAAAAAGGGTCAAGATTTTCTCTCAACCCTCTCAACTCATTCCTATTGGATTAAAGGCCCAGGTATTCCTTTATTTTGCTGCCGATGGTCCCCAGGATGCCCTTGGCCGGGGAGTCGTTTTTGGCCACATAGACCTTGTTCTCCTGGTTGAGACTGACGTACTCGACCTGCTGGTTGTCCACCTTGACCAGCCCCAGGGTGTTCTGGGCGTATTCCTCCACGTGGGCGAGGGACATCTTGCTCTCCACCTGCATGTTCAGCCGGGTGGTCTCGCTCCGGGTGCTCTCCAGTTCGGTCTTGGCCGCCCGCAGGTCGTCCCCCAGCTCCACCAACTGCACCCGGGAGTAGAGCATCATCCCCGCGAGGATGACGATCACCGCTGCCAGCAGGATCTTGGCCGCCGGGGTGCTCTTTTTCTGGGGCAGGGGCTTCTCGTTCTTGATGACCCGCATCCGGGGCTCCCGGTTTTCAAAGAGCGACAGGTCGTAGGCCTGCGCCTCGCTGGTATTTCGCACGATCACTTCATCCTCTCTCTGTGGGAATGGGCCCGCCCGCCTCCGGCAGCTTTTCGATGACCCGCAACTTGGCGCTGTGGCTGCGCGGGTTCTCGGCCAGCTCCTCCGGGGTGGCGGTGATGGGTTTCTTGCAAATCAGCCTGCCCCGCGGCTTCTTGCCGCAGACGCAGACGGGAAAGTCGGGCGGGCAGGTACAGCCCACCGTCCAACTGGCAAACTGGCGCTTCACCATCCGGTCCTCCAGGGAGTGGAAGGTGATGACGCAGAAGCGCCCGCCCGGGGCCAGCCGGTCAAAGATGGCCTCCATCCCGGCGGCCAGGCTCTCAAACTCCCCGTTGACCTCGATGCGGATGGCCTGAAAGGTCTGCCGGGCAGGGTTTTTCTCTTTTCGCCGCACCGCGGGTGGAAGGGCCGACTTGACCGCTTCCACCAGCTGGGCGGTGGTTTCAATGGGGTGCTGTTCCCGGAGCCGCTCGATCTTGCGGGCGATCTGCCGGGCGTACTTCTCCTCGCCGTAGGCGAAGAGGATGCGGGTCAGTTCTTCGGGGGAATAGCCGTTGACCACGTCGTAGGCCGAGAGGCCGGACTGGCTCATCCGCATGTCCAGCGGGGCGTCCGCCCGGTAGGAAAACCCCCGAGCGGGGGTGTCCAGCTGGTGGGAGGAGACCCCCAGGTCCAGCAGGGCGCCGTCGATGGCCTTGATGCCCAGCTCGTCCAGGGCGGGGGCGGCGTTTTTAAAGTCCTCCTGCACCACCTGGGCGCAGGGGTAGGGGGCCAGCCGCGCACTGGCGGTCTTGACCGCGTCGGGGTCCTTGTCCAGGGCGATGAGCCGGCCGGTCGTGAGCCGCTTGGCGATCTCCTGCGAGTGGCCGGCGCCGCCGGCTGTGCCGTCCAGGTAGATGCCGGCGGGGTCGATGGCCAGGTTTTCCAGGCACTCCCCCAGCAGCACCGGCTTGTGGGAAAATTCCACCGGCTCTCTCCCCCCTCTGCGGGCTAGAAGCCCAGCTCGTCCATGATCCCGGCGATGTCGTCGGAATCGAGTTTGGCGCACTCCGCATCCCAGCGGGACTTGTCCCAGATCTCGGCGTGGTTGGAGGCGCCGACCACCACCACGTCCTTTTCCAGCCCGGCGTATTCCCGCAAGGCCGCGGGCAGGAGGATCCGCCCCTGCTTGTCCGGCTCGCACTCCACCGCGCCCGCAAAGAGGATGCGCTGGAAGGGCCGGGCCTTGGACATGGGCAGACCCTTGATCTTTTCGGCGAGGAGGTTCCACTCTTCGTAGGAATAGGCGGCCAGACAGGCGTCGCCCAGGCTCTTGGTCACCACAAAGCGCACCCCCAGATCGTCCCGCAGCCGGGCCGGAAAGATCATCCGCCCCTTGGGATCGATGTTGTGGCTGTACTCCCCGATGAGCATCTCCTCACCCCCTTTGTGGTGTTTCGTGCCTTTTTCCACCACTTTTCACCACTTGAACCTATTATAGGGCCCGTCCCCTCAAAAATCAAGGGCCGGGCTCGTTTTTTTGGAATGTTTACATTTCCAATTGTTTCCTTAACCGCCGTTTTTTCAGGTTGTTTTTCACAAAAACGACAGAACAACTTCTCTTTTTTGTGCGCGCTTTTCCAGTCCTTTCCTCTCTCCCTCGGGCGGTGGGGGAAAGTGGGGAGCAGGGTCGCCGGTGGAAGGAGGGAGAGGTCTCTCCTCTTTTAGAGAGGCAAAGGGGGCATTGAGCGCCCCCTTTGCCGGGAGAGAGCGTCCCCTTTGCCAGGACTGAGCGTTCCCTTTGTCAGGATTGTGCACACCCCTTTGCCAGGAGAGAGCACTTCCTTTGCCAGGAGAGAGCACTTCCTTTGTCAGGAGAGAGCGCCCCCTTTGTCAGGAGAGAGCGCCCCCTTTGTCAGGAGAGAGCGCCCCCTTTGTCAGGAGAGAGCGCCCCCTTTGTCAGGAGAGAGCGCCCCCTTGCCGGGATTGTGCGCCCTCTTGCCGGGATTGTGCGCCCTCTTTGCCAGGAGAGAGCGCGCCCCTTCGCTAGGAGAGAGCGCCTCCTTTGCCGGGAGAGAGGGGGCTGCGCGGGCACCCGAGAGCTGCCCCCTTTTTTTCTGGCCGGGCGTGCCCGGAAAACACAGGGCATATTTCTCCCCCTGGACCGCCTTCTCCCCCCAAAGCGGTTTACCGCAAAAGCGCGCAAAGACGGCCGTTCAGAGGTGACTTCCCCCCCTCCTCTCCACCCCACTGCCCGGTACCGGCGAGATGCCCTCCGCACGGCGGCGGCGCTCCGCCCCCTTCCCCGTGGGTGGGATCGAAAAAGCGGGAACGGCTCCCTCTCCAAATGGGGGTTTACCACCCGGCAGAAGTTGCCGCAGGCGGAAAGGGCGATTGCCTGCAAAGCCCCCCCTCCTCTCCTCCCTCTCCCGACCACAGCGGGGCAGGGCGGCTGGTACCGGCAGGCCGCCCCTCCCGCGCGACCGCGGGCAGAACAGGCGCTATTTCTTGCGGCCCCGCAGCTTGGTGCGGGTCTCCTTGACCTCCTCCATCGAGGCCACCAGGAACTGCTCGGTGCTCTTCATCAGGTTGTCGGCAAACTCGGTGGCGGCCTGCCGCATCTCCCGGGCCTGCATCTGGGCCTGGCTGATGATCTCGGCCGCCTTCTGCTGGGCGGCCTTGGTCAGGTCGTCCTGGTTGACGATGGCGCGGGCCTTGTCCTCGGCCTTTTTGACGATGGAGGCCGCCTCCTTCTTGGCGGTGGAGATGATCTCGGCCCGGTCGTTGACAATGGCCTTGGCCTGGCGCACCTCGGCCGGCAGGTTGAGGCGGATGTCGTCGGTCAGCTCCCGCATCTTCTCAATGTCCACCACCCGGCGGCCGCCGGAGAGGGGCAGGGTCCAGGCATCCTCCAGGGCCTCGTCCAGCAAATCCAAAATCTCGTCGATGTTCATTTTGACACTCCTTTACTCAACCGCTGTTTGATGGGCTCGATGATCGCCTGGGGGACAAAGTCGTCGATGTCGCCGCCAAAGGCCGCGATCTGCTTGACCAGGCTGGAACTGAGGTACATGTACTTGGAATTGGTGTTGAGGAAGATGGTCTCCAGCTGGGGGTCGAGCTTTTTGTTGGCCAGGGCCATCTGAAATTCGTACTCAAAGTCGCTGACGGCCCGCAGGCCGCGGATGGAGGCGGTGGCCCCCACCTGCCGGGCGTAGTCCACCAGTAGCCCCTGGTAGGCGTCCACCTCGACATTTGCCAGGTCGCCGGTGACCGCCCGGATCAGCTCCACCCGCTCCTCCACCGAGAAGGCGGTGCGCTTGTCGGGGTTGACCGAGACCAGCACCACCACCCGGTCAAAGAGGCGGGAGGCCCGCAGGATGATGTCCAGGTGGCCCTTGGTGATGGGGTCGAAACTGCCGGGGCAGAGGGCGGTGCGCATCTACTCCTCCCCCTTCTGGTAGAGGGAGATGACCGTCTTGCCGTAGCGGTAGCTCTTCTGTTTGAGGAGGAGGCCGTAGCTCTCCTCCAAGGGCAGGTCCCGCTCGCCCTCCACCAGCACCTTGCCGCCGGGGGCCAGCACCGGCGCCAGGGCGGCGAGGATCTCGCCGTACTGGCCGCAGTGGTAGGGGGGGTCGACAAAGACGAAGTCAAAGCGCTCCCGGCAGCGGGCCAGATAGGCCAGGGCGTCGGCCTGGATGACGCGGGCCCGCTCGGCCACCTTGGCGGCCTGGACGTTGCGCTTGATCACCTCTTGGCTGCGGCGGTCCTGGTCCACAAAGACGCAGAGGCTGGCCCCCCGGCTGAGGGCCTCGATCCCCAGCTGGCCAGAGCCGGCAAAGAGGTCGAGGGCGGTGCGGCCGGGCAGCTCAAAGTGGATGGCGCTGAACAGCCCCTCCTTCACCCGGTCGGCGGTGGGGCGGACATCCTGCCCGGGGACCGTCTCCAGCTTGACGCCCCGGGCCGTTCCGGTAATGACTCTCATGGCAGAT
Source organism: Bittarella sp. HCP28S3_D9 (assembly GCF_052065655.1). Classification (NCBI taxonomy): domain Bacteria; kingdom Bacillati; phylum Bacillota; class Clostridia; order Eubacteriales; family Oscillospiraceae; genus Bittarella (ex Durand et al. 2017); species Bittarella sp. HCP28S3_D9. The sequence continues at coordinate 52,927 of NZ_JBQHTP010000017.1, forward strand.
TCCTCGTGGCGGGGGGGGGGGGGGGGGGGGGGGGGGCGCGGCCGCCCCCGCCCCCCCCGTCCGCTCTCTCCTGTTACTGTTCATATTATCCCGAATGGGAAAGGGGTTGTCAAGTTTTTTCGACAGCCTTTGCAGGGGCTGGCACTACTTCCCATTGAAGTAGTTGTAGACGGCCAGGGCGGCGCTCTTGGGCAGCTTGCCCCGGTCCATCAGCACCTGCACCGGCGCCAGGGAGATCTCCTCCAGCGACTGAAAGGCCCCCAGCAGCTGTTTGGCCCGCTTTTCCCCCACCCCGGGGATGTTGGTCAGCTCCGACTTGAGGGCCGAGTTCTTGTGCAGCTTGCGCTGGTAGGAGATGGCGTAGCGGTGCACCTCGTCCTGGATGGTGGTGACCAGCTTGAAGGCCGCCTTGAAGGAGGAGAGGGCCACCTCCGAACCGTCCAGGGCGATGGCCCGGGTGCGGTGCTTCTGGTCCTTGACCATCCCGAACACCGGGATCTGCAGCCCCATCTCGGCCACCAGGGGGCGGATGGCCGAGACGTGCCCCTTGCCGCCGTCGAGGAGGATCAGGTCGGGGGTGGTGGCAAAGCCCTCGTCGGCGTCGCCGTTTTTCAGCCGGGTCAGCCGGCGGGTGAGGGCCTCTTTCATGGAGGAGTAGTCGTCCTGCCCCACCACCGTCTGGATCTTGAAGCGCTTGTAGGCCCGGCGGTAGGGGCGGCCGTCCTTGAAGACCACCATCCCGCACACCTTGTAGCTTTCCCCCAGATTGGAGATGTCATAACTCTCGATATAGGCGGGGGGTTCTTCCAGCCCCAGCAGCTTGGCCAGCTCGTCCAGGGCGGCAATCTCCCGCGCCGGGCGGCGACTGCGGTAGGAGATGCCGGTGACCGCGTTGTCGTAGGCCATCTTCACCAGCCGCAGCTTCTCCCCCCGCTGGGGGATCAGCAGTTCGGCCTTGCTCCCCCGCCGCTCGCTCAGCAGCTGCTCGATGAGAGGGCGGTCGGGCAGTTCCAGCTCCAGCAGCACCTCCTTGGGCAGGTCGGCGCGGGTTGTGTAGTAGCGGGCCACAAATTCGTTGAGGATGTCGGCGGGGGCGCCGTCGTCCTTTAATAGATACTCGTCCTTGTCGGAGAGGCGGCCCTGGCGGAACTTGAGGACCACCACGCAGACCTTTCCCTCCCCCTTGGCCAGGGCGATGGCGTCCATGTCCACCTTGCTCTCAAAGACCACCTTCTGCCGCTCGTTTAGCCGCTGCAGCGACTGCAGCTGGTCCCGCACGGCGGCGGCCTTCTCGAATTCCAGGTTCTCGCTGTATCGCTGCATCTCCGCCTGCAGGTCTTTGATGATCTTGTCGGCCCCGGTGGTGATGTAGGCGATGGCCCGGTCCACCATCTCCCGGTACTGGGCCTGGCTGATCTTGCCGGTGCAGACCCCGCAGCACTGCTTGATGTGGTAGTTGAGACAGGGACGCTCCCGGCCGATGTCCTGGGGGAAGCGCTTTTTGCAGCTGGGCAGCAGAAAGGCCTTTTTGGCCAGCTCCACGCTCTGGGTGACGATGAAGGAGCTGGTGTAGGGGCCGATATAGGTGCTGCCGTCGTCGATCTTCTGCTTGGCGGCCTGGATGTCGGGCCAGTCGCCGGGGGTGATCTTGATGTAGTGGTAGCCCTTGTCGTCCTTCAAGAGGATGTTGTACTTGGGGCTGTACTGCTTGATGAGGCTGCACTCCAGCACCAGGGCCTCGAACTCGCTCTGGGTGACGATGAAGTCGAAGTCGTTGACGTGCATCACCATCTGGTAGACCTTGGGCAGGTGGCTCTCCACCGCCATGAAGTAGCTGGAAACCCGGTTTTTCAGCTTTTTGGCCTTGCCCACATAGATGACCTTGCCGGTCTTGTCCTTCATGATGTAGACCCCCGGCTCCAGGGGCAGCTGATGGGATTTCTGCCGCAGCTGTTCCAGTGTCATGGCGCTCCTCCTCCCGCTCTGCAAAGACGCAAAAAAGGCGCAGCCGGAAAGGCCCGGCGGCGCCCGATCGCATATCCCAAATGCCTACTCTTTAAAGCCAGACTCCACCAGGGCCACCAGGGCCTCAACGGCCTGCTGCTCGTCGCTGCCGTCGGCCAGGATGCGGATGGCGGTGTCCCCCACGATCCCCAGGGAGAGGACGCCCAGCAGGCTTTTGGCGTTGACCCGGCGCTCGTCCTTCTCGACCCAGATGGAGGACTTGAACTCGTTGGCCTTCTGAATAAAGAAGGTGGCCGGGCGGGCGTGCAGACCGACCTGGTTTTCTACAACAACATCTTTCACAAACATAGCGATAGACTCCTTGTCCGTAAATTCTGCCCCCGCTTGTCTTGGGGCGGTGTGGCTGACTTCCCCCGGCCGTGTGCCGGGACATTTTGGATACACTGCGATTTTCAAACGACCTCATTATAGCAATCCCCATGGGATTTGTCAGCAGCTAGAGGGGATTTTCTGCTTTTGCGATAATACCGCCACTTTCCCGGCGACGGGCTTTGTACAACATTTCTACATTTTTATAAACATCATCAGCAGGTTGTACAGTGGCGGTACAAAGATGGCGGGCAGCAAATTGGCCGTTTTGATCCGCTCGCCAAAGAGGAAGTTGATGCCGATGACCAGGATGATGGCGTTGCCCACCATGGAGATCTGCCCCATGAGGGCGTCGGTCATCAGGGGGGCCAGGGCCCCGGCCCCCAGGGTCAGCGCCCCCTGGTAGAGGAGGACCGCCAGGGCGGCAAAGCCCACGCTGGGCCCCAGGGAGGCGGTGAGGACCGCCGCCGAGACCAGGTCGAGGGTGCTCTTGACCAAGAGGATGCTGTAGTCGCCGGTGAGCCCCTCCTCCAGCGCCCCGAGGATGGCCATGGCCCCCACGCAGAAGATGACCGCCGCCGGCACGAACCCCTGGGCAAAGCCCTTGATCTTGAGTTTGCGCTCCACAAAGCCGCCGAACCGGCCCAGCCGGTCGTCGATCTTCAGCAGTTCCCCCGCCAACACCCCCAGCACCAGGCTGACTAGGAGGAGCAGCCCCCCGTCGAAGGAGACCGCGCCCCCCTCCACCCGGCCCATGGCGCCCAGGGTGCCGGTGAGGCCGATGAGGACGACCGCCAGCCCCATGGTCTTCATCACCGCGTCCTCGATGCGCTGGGGGATCCCCTTTTTGCAGAGGAAGCCGACGCCGGTGCCCAGCAGCACCGTGCCCACGTTGATCAGGGTGCCGATCATACCGTCTCCTCCCACTCCCCGCCGGGCGCTTCCAGGGCCTCTAAAAAGGCCCGATCCGCCCCGTCCAAGGGGGCTTTTTGCAGCATGTCGGGGCGCTTTTCCCAGGTGTTGCGCAGGGCCTCTTCCCGCCGGTAGCGCTGGATGTTGGCGTGGTGCCCCGAGAGGAGGACCGGCGGCACCTCCCTGCCCTGCCAGACTGGCGGGCGGGTGTACTGGGGGTACTCCAGCAGCCCGTTCCAGTGGCTCTCCTCGGTGAAGCAGTCCTCGCTGGAGAGGACCCCCGGGCACAGCCGCACCACCGAGTCCACAAAGGCCATGGCGGCGATCTCCCCCCCGGTGAGGACAAAGTCCCCCAGGGAGATCTCCTCGTCGACGATCTCGTCGAGGACCCGCTGGTCCACCCCCTCGTAGTGCCCGCAGAGGACAAAGAGGGACCCCTCCCCCGCGTACTCCCGGCTCACCTGCTGGGTGAGGACCCGCCCCTGGGGCGACATGTAGACCGCCTTGGGCCGCCCCCCCCGCTGGGCGCAGACCGCCTCAAAGCAGCGGAAGATGGGCTCGGGCTGCATCACCATCCCCATCCCCCCGCCGTAGGGGTAGTCGTCCACCCGGCCGTGCTTGTCCAGGGTGTAGTCGCGGATGTTGTGGCAGCGGATGTCCACCAGCCCGTCGGCCATGGCCCGGCCGATGATCGACTCCCCCAAAACGGCCATCACCATCTCGGGGAAGATGGTGGCGATGTCGATCGTCATCATTCAAACAGCCCCTCCAGCGGGCGGATGCGCATCTCCCCGGCGGCCAGGTCGATGGTCAGCACCACCTCTTTGATGGCGGGGATCAGGGTGATGCGCCCCTCTTTTTCAATGTGGTAGACGTCGTTGGCCCCGGTCTGGCTGACCTCGCAGAGGGTGCCGTAGCATTCGCCGGTGTCGGCGTCCCGCACCGTCAGGCCCACCAGGTCCTGCACGAAAAAGCTGCCCTCGGGCAGCTGCACGTCGCCCCGGTCCATGTAGAGGACCTTGCCGATGTAGCGGGTGGCCTGCTCCACCGTGTCGATCCCCTCGAACTTGCAGACCACCACGTTTTTGTGCACCCGGCTGCGCTCGATTTGCAGGGTCTCGGCCCGGCCCTCGGTGAAGAGCCGCTCAAAGCCCAGCAGAAAGTCCGGCGAATCGCACCAGGGCTGAATGCGCACCTCGCCGCGCACCCCGTGGGTGGTGACGATCTTCCCCACTTCCAAATCCTGTTTCATCTCGTCCTCCCTCGGCCGCGCCAGAGGCGGCCCCACAAAGGCAGTAGGGAAAGCAAAGTCGCCCTCGCTTTCCCTACGGTGTGAAGTTCCCTAGTCGATGTCCACCTGGACCTTTTCGCCGACGCGAACAGCGGCCGCCCGCATCACAGTGCGAATGGCCTTGGCGATCCGCCCCTGCTTGCCGATGACCCGGCCCATGTCGTCGGCCGCCACGTGGATGTGGTAGACGGTGACGCCCTCTTCATTGGGCTCGTCCTTCTGCACCTGGACGGCGGCCTTGTCCTCGACCAGGCCGGTCACCAGGGTGATGAGCAGTTCTTCCATGCCACAGACCTCCTCGGGCAAAATTACTCGGCGCCCTGCTGTTTGAGCAGGCTCTTGACGGTGTCGGTGGGCTGGGCGCCGTTGGCGATCCACTTCTGGGCCTTCTCCATGTCGATCTTCACCACTTTGGGGTCTTTGGTCGGGTCGTAGTAGCCCAGCTCCTCAATGAAGCGGCCGCCGCGGGGGTAGCGGGAGTCGGCCACGACGATGCGGTAAAAGGGGGCTTTCTTGGCGCCCATCCGGCGCAGTCTGATTTTCACTGCCATGATACAATTCCTCCAATGATGTTGTTCTCTTTATTGCTGTGCAATAAATGGGGTCGGCGGCTGCAAGGCCGCGCTCTTTTATAGCACCGGCCGGTCTCCCGGGCCGGAATCTACCAATAAAAAAGGTTACACAAAGGTTACATGTGGTTACACAGGGGTTACATAAAGGGCATCATCCGCCGCCGCTTGCCGGGGCGGCTGAACTGCTTCATCAGCTTGCTCATGGTCTCGAACTGCTTGAGCAGGCGGTTGACGTCCTCCACCCGGGTGCCGCTGCCGGCGGCGATGCGCCGCTTGCGGCTGGGGTTGATGAGTTTGGGCTTGGCCCGCTCGGCCGGGGTCATGGAGCAGATGATGGCCCGCACCTGGTCCATCTGGCGGTCGTCCAGGTCGGCCCCGCTGAGCTTGTTTCCGATCCCCCCGGGGAGCATGCTCACGATCTGCTGCAGGCTGCCCATGTTCCGCATTTGGTCGAGCTGGACGAGCATGTCCTCCAAATCGAACTTGTTCTTGCGGAACTTCTCCTCCATGGCCTTTTGCTGCTTTTCGTCGAACTGGGTCTGGGCCTTTTCGATGAAGGTGAGCACGTCCCCCATCCCCAGGATGCGGGAGGCCATGCGGTCGGGGTAGAAGGGCTCCAGGTCGTCCAGCTTCTCGCCGGTGCCCGAAAACTTGATGGGCTTGCCGGTGACCGCCTTGACCGAGAGGGCCGCGCCGCCCCGGGTGTCGCCGTCGAGTTTGGTGAGCACCACGCCGGTGATCTCCAGCAGCTGGTTGAAGCTCTCGGCCACCGAGACGGCGTCCTGGCCGGTCATGGAGTCGATGACCAGCAAGATCTCGTCGGGCCCGACCGCCGCCTTGATGGCGGCCAACTCGGCCATCAGGGCCTCGTCGATGTGCAGCCGGCCGGCGGTGTCGAGGATGACGATGTCGTTGCCGTAGTCCTTGGCGTGGGCCAGGGCCTTTTTGGCAATCTCCACCGGGTCGCCCTGCCCCATCTCAAAGACCGGGACCCCGGCCTGTTCGCCCACCACCTGCAGCTGTTTGATGGCCGCCGGGCGGTAGACGTCGCAGGCCACCAGCAGCGGGCGGTGCCCCTGGCTTTTGAGCAGCTTGCCCAGCTTGCCCGAGTGGGTGGTCTTGCCCGAGCCCTGCAGGCCGCACATCATGATGACGCAGGGCGGCTTGGAGGGGATGTGCAGCCGGCTGACCTCCCCCCCCATGAGGGAGATGAGCTCTTCGTGGACGATCTTGATGACCTGCTGGGCCGGGGTCAAACTCTCGAAGACGGCGGCGCCCACCGCCCGCTCGGTCACCGCGTCCACAAACTGCTTGGCGACCTTGTAGTTGACGTCCGCCTCCAGCAGGGCCAGGCGGACCTCCCGCATGGCGGTCTTGACGTCCTTCTCCCCCAGCTTGCCCTTCTGCTTCAGCTTTTTAAAGGCGGCGGACAGCTTTTCAGACAGTCCTTCAAAGGCCACGGTGTTTCCCCCTTTTCCCTATTCGCCGATCTCTTTGACGGTCTCCAATATTGCCTTGACCGACCGCTCGATCTCGGCGGAGGAGTTGTAGTTGTCGTTGAGCAGCGAGATGTTCTTGGCCTCCTGGGTGATCCGCTCCAGCCCCTGGTACATCTGGCGGTAGCGGCGGCAGAGGCCCAGCTTCTCCTCCATCTCCAGCAGGGTGGCCTCCCCCCTCTTAATGGAGTCGCGCACCCCCTGGCGGGTGATGCCGGTGTTCTCGGCGATCTCGCCCAGGGAGAGGTCCTGGTCGTAGTAGAGGACGATGCAGTCGCGCTGCTTCTCGGTGAGCAGCTCCCCGTAAAAGTCGCACAGCAGGGCGATCTCCAAATTTTTGGACACGGGCCGCTCCCCCCTCTCAAAAAGACACGCCGGAGGCCCGGCACTGGGCCATCAGCGTGTAAAGTGTTTTTCTTTACATTGAGTATAGCAAAGCCCTGGTCCCCTGTCAAGGCCTTTCGCTTTACCAATTGCAACTTTCGTCAAAAAAGAAGGGGGCATTTTGTGCAGGCGACCCCATTTTTTCTGCCCGCAGACAAAGGCGGTCACCTTTTCGACCCCGGCGCAGGAGAATTCGGTCGCGGCCTCGGCCAGCTTTTGCAGCCCCTGCGCCCCGCAAAAGCGGTGGTTGCAGCCGGTGTCGGTGTGGGCGCAGAAGCGCTCGATCCCCCCGCCGGCAGAGTGCTCCCCCAAATGCCGGTAGAGCTGGTTGCCGATGCCCAGGCCGCGGCAGCTCTCGTCCACGGGGAAGAGGGAGAGCTCGGCGTCAAAGGGGCAGTCGACCGCCCGGTGTAGGGCGGCCAGGGTCTAGCCGTGGCCCGCCCACTCCCCGTTCCCCCTGCGAAAAGAGCGGTCGAAGAGGAGGGGGACGGTGTGGCGGAGGGCGCGAGAGGAAGTCCCCCCGTGCCACCGCTTCCTGCCCTTGCGGCAGTCGGAGCCCACAATGGCCCCCACCGGCCGGCCCTCCCGCAGGGCCACGCAGGTATAGCTCTGCCGCAGCGGGCAGGAGAGCAGGTAGCTCTGCCCGAAGTGGGCGGCCCCTTTTGGGCTCCCTGTGAACTGGCCAGCCTTTCGGGTATCGACGGCGATGCGGCGCAGTCGGGCGGCTGGATGCTCCGGCAGGCGATCGCCTGTTTTTCCCTTTCTCCCAGGGCGGGCGGGCCGGTCGACCGCCCGCAAAAAGTACACATAGGGTATCCTCTCCCCCCCGCCTGTCGACCCCCCGCCCTGTATAAAAAGGGGGCGGAGCCCCTCGCTCCGCCCCCTGAGAGGGAGGCTTTTCCCCGGCGCTAGGCCCGGTAGACGATCTCCCCGTCCTTGATGGTCATCCGGTTGTCGGTGACGGTGGCGATGGTTTGCAGCGGGTCGTCCCGGTAGACGGCAAAGCAGGCCCGCTTGCCCGGGGTGATGGAGCCCAGGCTGTCCTCCACCCCGCAGAGTTTGGCCGACTCGATGGTGCCGATGCGCAGCGCCTCGAGGGGGGTGAGGCCGCCCTTTTCCACCATCAGCACGTACTCGCTGCAGCTGTTTTCCGGCGGGTTGGACGGGGTGCCCGCGTCGGTCCCCATGCAGATCTTGACCCCGGCGGCATAGGCGTCTTTGAAGGAGCGGATGTGGGAGTCGATGACCTCTTTGGTCTTGCGGATGACGTAGTCGGGCTGTTTGACCGGGCTGTCGCCGTAGAGGATGAAGTGGCTGGCCGCCAGGGTGGGGCAAAACCAGGTGCCCTGCTCCACCATCCGGCCGATGGTCTCCCCGTCCAGGTAGCAGCCGTGCTCGATGGAGTCGATGCCCGCCCGCACCGAGTCGCGGATGCCCGAGGCCCCCTGGGCGTGGGAGCAGACCTTGGCCCCGCACTTGTGGGCCTCTCTGACCACGGCCTCCATCTCCTCTAAATCCATCTGCTGGGCGCCGGGCTCCACCCCCTTGGTCATGATGCCGCCGGTGGCGATGACCTTGATCCAGTCGGCCCCGGCCCGCAGCTGGTCCCGGGTGGCCTTGCGCATCTCCTCCGCCCCGTCGGCCTGCAGGCCGCAGAGGGTCCAGCTGTGCCCGCCGGTGATGCAGATGCAGCGGCCGCAGGCGAGCATGTCCGGCCCCTGCACCCGCCCGGCGCGGATCTCGTCGCGCAGCAGGATGTCGATGCCCGAGTAGCCGCCCACGTCCCGGATGAAGGTGACCCCCGCCTTGAGAAAGCCCTGCAAGCTCTTGATGGCCAGCAGGGTCAGCCGGGCGTCGCTGCCGCCGATGAGGCCCATGTCGGCGTCGCTGCTGATGGTGATGTGGGTGTGGCAGTTGAAGGCGCCGGGGGCCAGGTACTGGCCGCCCATCTCCACCACCTGGCAGCCCTCGGGCAGGGGGCCCACCTCCCCGACCGCGGCGATCCTGCCGTCCTCCACCAGCACGTCGCCGGCAAAGCAGCGGCCCTCCAAGACGTCCACGATGTTGGCGTTTTTGAAACAGACCTGTTTCACCGTTTTCACTCCTCCTTCGCCGGCCGCAGGGGCCGGCCTTTTTTGCAAGTATGACACCCGCCGCGCCGTTTGTCCAACCCGGAAACCCCTTGCAAGCCCGCTTTCAAAAAAAGTTGTGAAAATTGTACAGACAGCTTCCCTTTTTCTTGACAATGCCGACAGGCAATAGTATGCTGTAAGCAGAGACTAACTTAGTGACGTGTGAAGAGGGGAAGTGCAGGTATGACATTGGACAAAGTGGCACCGGGGCAGGGGGGCGTCATCACCCAGGTGGGGGGCGAGGGGGTCCTCCGCCGCCGGCTGCTGGACATGGGGCTGACCCCCGGCACCCGGGTCTCGGTGCGCAAGATCGCCCCCATGGGCGACCCCATCGAGCTGTTTTTGCGCAGCTACGTGCTGACCATCCGCAAGGAGGAGGCGGCCAACATCGCCGTGGAGGGGGTGGGGGAAACCGCCCTCCCCCGCGCCGCCGAGCGCCGCCCCGAACCGGCGGAGGCAGGCGGCAGACCGGCGGAGCGCCGCAGGGGGAGGTGGGGCAGATGAGCCATCTGCTGGCCCTGGCGGGCAACCAAAACTGCGGCAAGACCACCCTCTTCAACGCCCTTACCGGCGCCAACCAGCACGTGGGCAACTTCCCCGGGGTGACGGTGGAGAAGAAAGAGGGCACCATCAAGCGCCAGAGGGACGCGGTGCTGGTGGACCTGCCGGGCATCTACTCCCTCTCCCCCTACACCTCGGAGGAGGTGGTGACCCGGGACTTTATTTTAAAGGAAAACCCCCTGGCCATCATCAACATCGTCGACGCCACCAACATCGAGCGCAACCTCTACCTGACGCTGCAGCTGATGGAGCTGCGCATCCCCATGGTCATCGCCCTGAACATGATGGACGAGGTGCGGGCCTCGGGCAACTCCATCGACGTGCCAAAGCTCAGCGAGCACCTGGGGCTGCCGGTGGTGCCCATCTCCGCCTCGAAAAAAGAGGGGATATCCGACCTGCTCGACGAGGTGGGCAAGGTCATCAAAAACCCGACGCCGCCGGAAAAGCTGGACTTCTGCACCGGCGAGGTGCACAAGGCCATCCACTCCATCGCCCACATCGTCGAGGACCAGGCCAAGGCCGCCGGCTACCCGCTGCGCTTCGCCGCCACCAAGCTGGTGGAGGGCGACAAGCCGATGCACGAGGCCCTGGGGGTGCGCGGGGAGGAGTACCACATCGTCCACCACATCATCCACCAGATGGAGCGCAACCTGGGCACCGACCGGGAGGCCGCCCTGGCGGACATGCGCTACAGCTACATCGAAAAAATCTGCGCCGACTGCGTCATCAAGCACCAGGAGACCCACGAGCAGATCCGCTCTGAAAAGATCGACCGGCTGCTGACCCACAAGTACCTGGGCATCCCCATCTTCTTCGGCATCATGTTCTTCATCTTCTGGCTGACCTTCGGGGTCATCGGCGAGCCCCTCAAGGGGCTGCTGGAGGAGGGGATCGCCGCCGCCACCGCCGCCTTTGGCGACCTGCTGGTGCGGGTGGGGGTCAGCGACTGGCTGCGCTCCCTCCTCATCGACGGGGTCTGCGTGGGGGTGGGCAGCGTCCTCTCCTTCCTCCCCATCATCGTGCTGCTGTTCTTCTTCCTCTCCATCTTGGAGGACAGCGGCTACATGGCCCGGGTGGCCTTTGTGATGGACAAACTGCTGCGCAAGATCGGCCTCTCCGGCCGCAGTTTCGTGCCCATGCTCATCGGCTTCGGCTGCTCGGTGCCCGCCATCATGGCCACCCGCACCCTGGCCAGCGAGCGGGACCGGAAGATGACCATCGTCCTCACCCCCTTCATGTCCTGCAGCGCCAAGCTGCCCATCTACGCCATGATCACCGCCGCCTTCTTCCCCAAAAACGGGGCGCTGGTGATGATCTCCCTCTACCTCACCGGCATCCTGGTGGCCGTTCTCTCGGGGCTGCTGCTCAAGCGCACCCTCTTTCAGGGCGAGCCGGTCCCCTTTGTGATGGAGCTGCCGGCCTACCGCATCCCCTCGGCCAAGAGCGTGGCCCTGCACATGTGGGAAAAGGCCAAGGACTTCATCCGCAAGGCCTTCACCATCATCTTCCTGGCGGCCATCATCATTTGGTTCTTGCAGAGCTTCGACTGGCGGCTCAACGCGGTGCAAAACAGCGCCGACAGCATCCTCGCCTCCATCGGCTCCTTCATCGCCCCCCTCTTCACCCCCCTGGGCTTTGGGGACTGGCGGGCTTCCACCGCCCTGATCACCGGCATCACCGCCAAGGAGACGGTGGTCAGCACCCTCACCGTTCTCACCGGGGCCCAGAGCGGCGCCCAGCTGGGCCAGATCTTGGGGACCATCTTCACCCCCCTGTCGGCCTTCTCCTTTTTGGCCTTCACCGTCCTCTACATGCCCTGTGTGGCCGCCTTCGCCGCCGAGCGGCGGGAGCTGGGCAGCACCCGCGGGGCGCTGCTGGCCTCCCTCTACCAGACCGGCGCGGCCTATGTGGTCGCCCTGCTGATCTACCAGGTGGGCAGTCTCTTCATCCGCTGATTTCTCTTGGGAGGTGTTTTTCATGAGCGTTGCTGACTGGGTGGTCCTGGGGCTGCTGGCCCTCTGCGTGGCCGCCGTCGTCTTTTTCCTGCGCCGCCAGAAGCGGCGGGGCGGGGGCTGCGCCGGCTGTTCCGGCTGCGCGGGCAGACAGGGCGGCGGCTGCGGGGGCTGCCCCTCCGCCGGGCCCTGCCCGCCGCCAGAGGGAGCGGGACATCGACCCCAATAACCGTCTTCTCAGAGGGGCGGGCCGTTTTGGGCCCGCCCCTCTTTTCTGTCCAAATGTTGACAGCCCCTTCTCTGTTTGTTCACACCTTCTAAATAAATCGACCATCTTGCACAAAAACCAGGCAATCACTTTAACGAAAATGCAAATGGACTTCCGGCGGCCAATCGAATATACTGAAGGTGCAATAGGGAAGCAGAATGACAGACAGAATGGAGGAGATTCCAGTGCAGCAGTTTGACCCACAGCATTGTGGTGATTGCCCGTGCCGCGTCTTTGCTCGTTTCTCTGTGAGTTCCCTCGGCGGTTTGTCCTGGTGACCCTCGACCGATCACCCAGCGTGTGACTTCACAGTTCCCCAAAGCGAACCAAAGCGCGAGAATGCGCCGATTGATTTGTATCCTGCGCACGACAAACGTCCAGCCCCTTGAAGTGTTTGTTTTACCGGCCCTCTGCAGCGGTGCAGAGAAGTTTCTGTGTAAGACCTGACCCCCGGCGTCCAAACCGCCGAGCAAGGGAGCGATCCTGACCCAGCGTTTTCGTGCAGTGCTTTATAAAAGGCGAATACCGGCCGTATGTGGGTATTTGACACCGTCCTCTCCCAAAAGAGGTGGCCATCAAAAAACTCCCTGGCACGGGCGATCCCACAATTTTTACAAGACAAGTTCATAGAGAAGAGAACGGGGCTGCCGCACTGCGACAGCCCTTCTTTTTTGCCGCGCCCCCATACCGGACAGACTGCCGCCGGTATTCTGTGCGATACTGCAAGGGTAAGACAGGCCCTCGGCCCGGGCCCCGCGCGAGGGGGAACCGCCGTTGGAGACCGTGCCCGCCAAACACCTGTTGCAAAAGACCCGCTCCCCCGCCCGGCTTGGCGCGGCGTACAACCGCGACCTCTACCGGGGCTGCTGCCACGGCTGCATCTACTGCGACAGCCGCAGCGAATGCTACCGCATCGACGACTTCGACCGGGTGCGCGCCAAGGAGAACGCCATCCCCCTGCTGCGGCAGGAGCTGGCGGCCAAGCGGCAGACCGGGGCGGTGAGCCCGGGGGCCATGGGCGACTGCTACAACCCCTTTTCTGTGCTATCCTGTAAATATCAAAGAGCGGGCCCAACCCCCGGGGCCCGCGCGGGGGGGAACCAACCTTGGAGACCGTGCCCGCCAAACACCTGCTGCAAAAGACCCGCTCCCCCGCCCGGCTTGGCGCGGCGTACAACCGCGACCTCTAACGGGGCTGCTGC
>NZ_JBQHTP010000018.1:0-62032 GCF_052065655.1 Bittarella sp. HCP28S3_D9
CGCCGGGCCGATTAATTCCAGCGGGGGGCGGGGCGGGCCCCCCCGCCAAACGGGTGTCAAGCCAGCTGCCCGGGCTGTGCAGGGCAGACAAAAAGGGGGAAAGCCGCCGCTCTCCCCCGCGCCTGGCCCTTCTCACAGAGAGGGCGTTTCCCTCAAAGCGCCCCTCCCGCGGCAGCGGCAGATCGGCAGCGACAAGGCGACCAGATGGGGCCCCCTCCGCAAAAGCCCCCCGCCCGGCGGGGAGGCGCGCATGCCCGCGATACCCGGCAGCCTTCCCGGCGGGGCGCCCGCCCGGGGCCTCTTCCCCCCTCCCCGCCCGCCAAAAAAGCGCCCCGGCAAATAAGCCAGGGCGCTTTCTCTTGTGCAAGCGCTCAGGGGGGGGAACTAGTCCTCCAGCAGGGGCAGGGGGTCCATCTCCATCTCGATGGTGCCCAGCATGCTCTCCATGTACTCCACATAGCTCTCGCGGTCGAGCTTGGGCTGGTAGATCTCCATCAGGTGCCGGGCGCCGGCGGCGTCGCCCTTGAGCAGGTGGTAGGCGGTGAGGGCGAAGAGCTTGGCAGGCAGGATGTAGGCGATCTCCTCGTCCACCACCTCGACGTTGTTGTTGTGCAGCTGGCCGGTGAGGCCGGTGGTGTAAAACTGGATCAGGGGCATGATGGCCGACACGTCGCCAAAGTCGGTGGAGCCGGTGATGTGCTCGCTGGCCGGGACCTCTTTGACCCGCAGGGGCTTGGCCTCCCCCACGGCGTCGAGGGCGGCCTGCAGGGCCGACACGTCGGGGCAGGGCTGGGTGGAGAAGTAGCCGGGCAGGGTCTCGATCTCCAGCCCGCAGCCGGTGGCCAGGGCCCCGGCCTTGAAGGCGCGGTCGACCTTGGCGTTGGCGTCCTTCACCGCCTCCATGGTCTTGGCGCGCACGCAGTACTCCAGCACCACGTCGTCGGCGATGATGTTGACCGCGTCGCCGCCCTTGAGGTAGTAGCCGTGGCAGCGCACCGTGTCCTCGTCGCGGAAGCTCTCCCGCTGCAGGGCGATGCCGTGCAGGGCCAGCTCGGCGGCGTTGAGGGCGTCGACCCCCTTCTCGGGGAAGCCGGCGGCGTGGGCCTTGCGGCCCTTGAACTTGACGGTCTTGTTGACAAAGACGTTGGAGGAGCAGTTCATGATGATGGCGTCGTGCTCGGTGTCGGTGTCGCTGTGGTGGCCCAGGGCCACGTCGATGTCCTCAAAGGCGCCGATGCGGATGAGCTCGCACTTGCCGCCGCCGTAGCGGGCCTTGCCCTCTTTGCGCAGGCCGTTTTTGTAGTCGATGTCCACAAACTCCTCCGACGGGGTGGACATGAAGACCACGTTGCCGTCGAGGGCCTCTTTGACCTCGGGCACACTCAGGGCCAGGGCCGCGCCGATGGTGGCGGTCAGCTGGGCGTGGTGGCCGCAGCAGTGGGCGGCGCCGGTCTCGGGGTTGGTGTCCTTGTGGTTGGCGATGGGCAGGGCGTCCAGCTCGCCGATGACGGCCACGGTGGGGCCGGCGGTGCCCTTGGGCTTTAAGTAGCCCTTGGCCCCGGTGATGGCCAGACCCTCGTCCACCTCCATCCCCAGGCTCTTGAGTAGCTCGTTGAACTTGCCAGCAGTGCGGAACTCCCGGTACCCCAGCTCGGCGTGATGCCAAATATCCCGGCCAAAGGCCACGATCTGCTCGCGGTTTTGGTCGATGGTCTCGATGATCTTTTTCTCAATTTGATCCAATGAAATTACACCCCTTCAGTCACATTGTCTGACAAAATAACCGTTGTCGCTTTCCATTATACCGCCCGGCTGCGGCCCTTGAAAAGGGGCGGCGCGGGATATCGGCACTTTGGCACAACAAAGCAGTAAAATTCTGGGGTGATTGCATAAAAAAGCAGTGGGGGCGGGTGACCCGTTCCCCCACTTCGCCCTTCGCCCCCGCGGAGGAACGCCGACGCCTCCCGCCTCCTGTAGGGGCAACAGAAAAGACGCCCGCCCCTGGCCAGAGAGGGCGTCCCGATGGCAGGCACAGCCGGCATGGCTCCCCAAAAGGGCGGTCTCGGCGGCGTCCACCGCACTGAAAAGGGCGGCCGCCCCTCCCTGCGTGGCAGACAGTGTTCGCCTTTTCCCCCAGCGCCGAAGGGAGGACAGGATGGGCAGGGGCGCGAGCGGCCGCTTGTCGCCGGACACCAGTGCGCCGTCAAAGCCCCGTGACCGGGTCACAAAAAGGCCCACTGCACCGGTTCCTCCGCCTCCCCTCTCCCGCGGGGCGGGCGGCTTTCCCCTTCTCCTCCCCCAGCAGCGGACAGAGGGGAGGCGGACAGAGTCTCAAATGGCCGCCTGCCGCCGGACACCAGTGCGCCGTCAAACCCCTGCGGCCGGGCCACAAGAAGGCCCACTGCACCGGTTCCTCCGCCTCCCCTCTTCCGCGGGGCGGGCGGCTTTCCCCTTCTCCTCCCCCAGCGGCGGACGGAAGGGAGGCGGACAGAGTCTCAAATGGCCGTTTGCCGCCGGGCACCGGCGCGCCGTCAAAGCCCCGTGACCGGGTCACAAAAAGGCCCACTGCACCGGTTCCTCCGCCTCCCCTCTTCCGCGGGGCGGGCGGCTTTCCCCTTCTCCTCCCCCAGTGGCGGGCGGAGGGGAGGCGGACAGAGTCTCAAATGGCTGTTTGCCGCCGGGCACCGGCGCGCCGTCAAAGCCCCGTGACCGGGTCACAAAAAGGCCCTCATCGCCTGCTTCTCCGCCGCCTTCAGGGAGAAGCTCCGGTCAATGAAGGCTGCCCCGGCAGCGGACATACTGGAGCGGCACACAAAAAGGGAGGCCTCGGCGGCGCTGTCTGCCGCGCCGAAGAGGGCTGCCCGCCCTCCCGCTGGCGGAGGGATGAAATATCCCTCCCCGTGGGCAACAGATAGCCGCCCGCGCCCACCGGTGGCGTGACAGGGCATCCCTCCCCCGCAGACAACAAAAAAAGCCGCCCACCCCTTCTTTTATGGGGCGGACGGCTCTCGCCTCCTCCACTCTCAGCGCCGGAGGGTGGGAAGAACAGGCAGGGGCGCAAGCGGCTGTTTGGCACCGGAGACGAAGTCGCTGTCAAACCCCTGCGGCCGGGTCACAAAAAAGGTCCGCAGGGCCTGCCACTCCGCCTCCTCGGGGGAGAGTCCCCGGTCGATGAGGGCGTCCCGGTAGCGGGCATAGCTGGAGCGGCTCTCCAAAAGGGCGGTCTCGGCGGCGCTGTCCACTGCGCCGGAGAGGGCTGCCCGCTTTCTGTCTGCGGCGACTTTCTGCAAATCTCCCACCAGGCCGGGCTCGGTCTCCCCTGTCGGGAGCAGTTTCCCCGCCAGCCACTCTGAAGCCCCTCCGGCAGTGGCCGCCAACAGGGCCTCATCGGCGGTGCCCCCGTTGGCAGTCGCCCGCCAGCCGCTATCCCCCGCTGCCTGGGCGATGTCCAGGGCCGGCGCAAGGGCGCCCGCCGGGGCGTGGGTGAGCGACTCCCCCATGTCCAGCGCGCCGTTGATGAGCATCTGCTGCCACGCCGGTCGGCCCTCGGTCAGCCCCTCCCGCCCGGCATTTTTTGCAATCGCGCCGGAAAAGAAGGGGTTGTAGGGGTCCACCGGCTCGTACTCCCCCGCCACGGCGTTTTTCAGGCCCTGCCCGACGATGGGGAGGACGGCCA
Source organism: Bittarella sp. HCP28S3_D9 (assembly GCF_052065655.1). Classification (NCBI taxonomy): domain Bacteria; kingdom Bacillati; phylum Bacillota; class Clostridia; order Eubacteriales; family Oscillospiraceae; genus Bittarella (ex Durand et al. 2017); species Bittarella sp. HCP28S3_D9. Next base: position 3,677 of record NZ_JBQHTP010000018.1, read on the forward strand.
GCGGGCCGAGCACGCCGCCGGCGAGGACGCTCTGCGCCGCCCCCGACACCGGGTGTTCGCGGGCGTCCTCCTTCACCTGCTCGGCCAGCTCCTCCCCCTCCCGCCGGTTGAGGGAGCGGTCCAGCAGCTCCAGGTACCGATCCGCCGACGCCCGGTCGCCCTTTCCCAGGTAGTAGTTGTAGTCCTTTCGCTCCTGGTCGGACAACTGCCGGTACTTGGCCTGCGCGCCGTCGTTGTAGGTGATCGGGACCCCGCCGGCCCCATTGTCCACAAAGGCAAAGGCGCCGGGGTTGCGGTGGGCAAACTCCACCGGGTTTTTCACCGCTCCCCGGGTGAAGAGGGGCTCGCTGTCCAGGCTTTTCCCCTGGGCGGCCAGCTCCTCGTAGTCGCTGTTCCGGCGCGCCGCCTGCAGCCCCTCCAACTCCCTCTGCGCCTCTGCCGCCGGCACCGCGCCTTTCAGCCAGTTGGCGGCGTCGCTGTAGCGGCGGGACTGCGCCCGCTCCTTCCGCGACTGCTGGGCATGGGGCTCGGCCTCGGCGGCATAGCCCCCCTGGCGCAGCAGGTAGGCCTGGGCCGCCTCGTCCAGCGACGCGTCCTGCCGGGCAAGGCGCTCCTCCCTGGCCCGGCGCACCAGGTCCTCCCGGTATTCCCTCTGCCGGTCGGTGGCGGTCCCCGCCCGCTCCACCCGGCCGATGGCGTACGCCTCGGTGGCCGCCCGCTCGGGGTCAAAGGCAGAGGGCCGTCCCCCGCCTCCATGTTGACCCAACCGGGCCAACAGCCGCTCCTCCTCTTCGCTCAACAGGCGAAATCGCTCCATCTCTTCCTCTCCCTCCATCTGTCAATACAGGTCGCTGGGGGCGCCCGCCAGCCCGGCGATGGCGGCAAAGTCGCTGCCGCCAAACTGCGCCCGCAGATCCTCCAGGGCCTTGGCCCAGGCCTGCCGCTGGATCTGCTCGATCTGGCTGTAGGTGCCGGCCCGGCCCACCCCCAGCGACTGGGCGTAGCTGTCCACCCGGTCGATCAGGGAGCGGGAGTAGAGCTTTTTGTCGGCCGCCGTCAGCCCCGCCTTGCGGGCCGTCGAGCCGCCGCCCGCCTGAGCGTAGCTGGGCGCGCTGGAGCGGGAGCTGGCGGCCGCTGCATTCGCCAGCTCCCGCTGAAAGGCCTGCTCCTCCTTGCGGATGCGGTCCTCCCGCTCCTGCTGCTCCCGGCGCAGCTGGTCCTCTCTCTCCTGCTGCTGGCGGCGGAGCTGGTCCTCCCGCTCCCGCTGCAGGCGGCGCAGTTCCTCCTCCTGCACGGCGGCGGCGATCTTCTCGTTCCAGCGGGAGGTGGAGGCGGCGATCTGCTTGCCGGTGTCGTAGCCCAGGTCCTTGATTTTGGCCTCGATCTCGGCGATCTTCTTTGCCTCCTCCAAATCGGCCACGTTCAGCGAGCCCCGCAGCGCCGTGTCCTGGCGGATGCGGGAGGTCTCGGAATAGCCCGAGCGGGGCTCCTGGTAGACCCCGCCGGCCAGCCCCTTCTGGGCCAGCACCTCGTTGTTGCCGATGGCCGAGAGGCGGGCGTTGGTGTAGGTGTCCCCCCGCAACTTGGCGGCCGCCTCCTTGATGGGGTCTTTTTGCTGGTTCAGCGCGGCCGTCTGCTGGGCCTGGGCCAATTCGTACAGCCGCTTCTCCTCCTCCATCGACTGGCGCAGCTGGTCAATATAACTGGACATGGCGTCCCCTCCTTCACTCAAAAAAAGGCCCCGCCGGACGGCAGGGCCCCTCTCACTCCGACTTTCCGGCCCCGTCCGCCCGGGACTGGAGCACCGAGATGGCGCCGGCGATCACCTTGGGTACCGGCACTCCCATCAGCCCCACGTTCTCCACCACCGAGAGCAGCTCGTTGGCCAGAAAGGCCAGGGCCGCCCCGTCCCGGATGAAGCCGGTGCCCATCACCAGGTCCAGCCGGGCCGCCAGCAGCACCACCAGCAGCATGGCCCCCTTGCGGCAGAGCCCCTTGAACCCCGCCCGGCTCTCCAGCGAGCCGTCTGCCGACTTGCCCGAGCGGTGAAAGACCCCCGCCACCACCAGCCCAGTCAGGTAGTCGGCCCCCATGACGATGAGCAGGGCTGTGAGCATCTGCGACCATCCCCCCATTGCGGCGGAGATCGCGCCGCCCACTGTCCCCACAGCCGCCAGCACCCACGCCTTGATGTGTGTCATCTGTTCCACTTCCGCTCCCCCTATCTCGGAATATCCAACACCTGCCCGGGGTAGATGGTGTCCCCGGACAGGCCGTTTGCGGCCTTGATTTCCCCGTATCTGCCGCCGCTGCCCAGCTCCCGGGCGGCGATGGCCCAGAGGCTGTCCCCCTTTTGAACGGTGTAGGTCCTGCCGCCCGTCGGCGCAGTCGAGGTGGCGCTCCCGCCCCCGATTTGGATCACCTGCCCGGGGTAGATGCGGTCGGGGTTGACGAGCCCATTGCGCTCTGCCAGGGCAGCCACCGTGGTGCCGTAGGTTTGGGCAATTCCCCAGAGGGTGTCGCCCTTCTGCACCGTGTAGGTCCTGTCCTCTACTGGCCTGGACGGGACGAGAGGGCGCTCGGCCTCCCCCTCTTCACCGCCCCCGCTCTCGCCTTCGCTCCCCTGACCCCGGCCGTTGAGCCCAGCGGCCTGGATGATGGCCGGGTAGTCCTTGTAGGCGATGTCGCAGTCCACCCGACCGGCAATGCCCGGCACCGCCCCGTCGCTGGTGTGCTGCCAGATGCCGCAGGGCAGGCTGGGCCCCTCCACCCCCCAGTGGGCCAGCCAGAAGTCGTACTTTGCCAACTGGTCGGCGCACAGCCGGTTGAGATACCAGTCCCGGTTGGCGTACCACATGGCGTAGTAGCCCGCCTCCTCCAGCCGGGCGCAGACGGTCTTTACAATGTCGGTGGCCAACTGCCGGCCGATGCCGCCCCGCTTGGCCTTGTAGCCGTCGGCGTCCTCCATGTCGATGACGATGGGGTAGCTGGGCTTTTTGCCGCGAAGCAGCCGCAGCAGATGGGCGGCCTCGCTCTCGGCCTCCTCAATGCTCATGGCGTAGCTGTAGAGGTAGGCCCCCCAGGGGAGACCCACTGCCTCGCACCCGGCCACATTTTGCAAAAAGCGCTCGTCGTCCTGGCCTTCCCGGTCCGATCCGTAGCCCGCCCGGAGCAGGGCGAACTGCACTCCAGAGGACTTGACCTTTTCCCAGTCAATGGACCCCTGGTGCTTGGAGACGTCGATTCCTTTGAACTCCATTCTTTTCTCCTTTCAGCAGTCGGCCGCGTTTGCCCATTTGGGCAGGGACTTGATTTTGGTGTACATGGCCTCACGGAGGTTGCCGTTGCTCTGGGATTCGGACAGCCCCATGGTGATGCCCGTGGTGGTAACAGGCGCTCTTGCAGCACTGCCCCTAGTGTTGGCGTTGAGGTAGCTGTACAGGGTTGCGGTCACCTCTGCACCCTCGCCCTGCTGGTAACGCACCGGCAGCCCGTCAATGCGGTGGCGGCTGGCGGTGGTGCCATTGTCATAGGTGATTTGTTTTTCAAGTGCCATTTTGCACCTCTCCTATTCTATTGACCAAACCTTGACCGTCCAGTTTTCCGAATTATCAGCAGCCTCGCTGCCGCGCATATATGGGATAGACAAAGTGACTTTGCGGTTGCTTGCCCACTGTGACCATGGCATATCCGCACTGCCTGACGCCAACTTAACTTCTGGTGCTCGTCCATTAATAACAGCTGTATTATGCGCCGCCAAAATATCCAACACAACTTTCACAGTCAGTTGGTTATTGAGATAATCTACTACGGGGCATACCAACAGCACATAAGATGCACGATATTGGGGCGCGCCCCCTCTATGAGGATTGGATGCGATAGATGCGAGGAAATTCTTATCTGTAGAAAAGTCAAAAGAGATGTCCTGGAACCCCTTGTTGTCTGTCACCACCCGAGGCGCCATTGTCCATGATGTTGGCCGAAATCCAGTAAATACCCCTATGTCATTTGCCGTCGGCATCTGTGCCAACTTCCCGTCGCTGTCCAGGGTCGCGACCCCGCCGGCCGCCCCCTTCTCGCTCGCGGGGACAGCCGCCCCGGCCAGGGCCGCCACCTCCGCAAAATTTTCATTCAGGGGCTCCACCCAGTTGGGTTCGCCCTTTACAAAGGTGTACATTTTCTCTTCCTCCTCTTCTCTTTTTGAGCGTCCCCCTTCCCCGAAAGAGGAGGGGCGGGCCGCCAACAGTCTCCCCGAGCCCTCGACTGGACTACCGACGCCTCCGCCTATTTCCAGCGGCCGACGCAGATATAGTTCATTGTCAACTGTGTGCCGTTGGGATAGGTGACATCATTGACCGCATCTGAAACACGCACCAAAAACCCGTTCACTGTAATGCCGCGAATGGCTCCAAGGGCGGCCGAGGTGCCAACCCACTGAAACGATATCGTCGGCACGTAGTCAGCCGCTGCAAATGCCACCGGCAATGTGATGGTGATTTCGGAAGACTGTATCGTGTAGGCCTTGGCAGCCCGGCAGATCATCGTCCCATCCGGGAATTTGGTCCAACTGCCGTTGGCGTTGCTGCCGGACTGAATGCCGCTGGAGGGCGACCAGGATGACCACACTCCGGACAGACGACGGCGCACCCACCAACCGCCCACGGTGTAACACTCATAGGTCTGCACCAAATCGCTGCCCCCGTCAGCCAAGCTGCCGTATACCCGCAGCATCCCACTGTCGACACAGGGCAGGTTGCCGACTGATTTTGCCGTGGTGGCAGACGGGATGTCCACCATCTCACCGGGCACAGTGTAGTTGTCGGCGTTGTCCCAACCCGAGGTCACTGTGGGCTGGTACAGCATTTTTGTAGGGGTGGCTGGCATTGCCCCCGCCTGTTCGGCCGTCACCCCGTGGGGGTTGTCCCGAACGGCGGCATGGGCCGCCACCTCCTCGAAGTTTTCATTCAGGGGCTTCACCCAGCCGGGTTCGCCCTTCACAAAGGTGTACATTCTCCTCTTCCTCCTCTTTTCAGTCCAGACGCCGGCCCCCTCCTCCCCCGAAAGAGGAGGAGGGGACGCCCTTCGGCGCCCCCTCGGTCAGGCGGCCACGAACTTGTCGTACTGCCGCCGTATGTGCTCCACGCTGATCTCGGCGTAGATCTGCGTGGTGTCCAGCTCCTCGTGGCCCAGAAGCCGCTGGAGGATGGACAGGTCCATCCCCTTGTCGTAGGCCGCGGTGGCAAAGGTGTGGCGCAGCAGGTGGGGGTGGACCCGGTGGTTGAGCCCCGCCCGCTCGCCGATGCCCTGGATGATCCGCTCGATGGCCCGGTGCTTGATGGCGCCGTAGGGCCGCCTGCCGCTGGCAAAGAGGGCGCTGCCCCCCGCCGGTCCTTCAGGTACAGCTCGATCATCAGCCGGGCGCGCACCGAGAAGTAGACGGTGCGGCTCTTGTCCCCCTTGCCGTGGACGGTGACGCTGCGGTCCTGTAGGTTGAGGCTGTCCACCTCAATGGTGGCGGCCTCGTCGAGCCGGACGCCGGAGGAGACGAAAAACTCCAGCATCGCCTTCTCGCGGTAGGTGCGGCAGGCGTCGCGCATCCGCTCCACCTCCTCGCTGGTGAGGGGCTTGCGGGCGTGCTTTTTGTCCAGCTTCATCGACTTGATCTTGCTCATGGGGTTGCGCTTGACGATGCCCTCGTCCCGGCTCCAGCTAAAAAAGGAGCGCAGGGTGTTGATCTTGGTCTGCACGCTGGAATCGGCGTTCCCCCGCTCGTCGTAGAGGTAGGCAATGTACTCGCGGATGTCATCGGTGTTGATTTTGGCGATGTGCTTTTTCACCTGCCCCTCAAAGATAGCCAGGTCGTAGGAGTAGTTTTTGAGGGTCTTCTCCGAGAGGCCGTCGATGCGCTTGGCGGTGAGGAATTGGCGGATGCGGCGGCGCAGGTTGCTCCGCCCGCCCGCATCCTCCCTGCCCACTTGATAGGGGGCGAGCACCTCCGCCAAGCGGGCTTCCTCCAGCCCGGGAAAGGCGGCCAAAAGCGCACTGGTGAGTTCTGATTTTGCGTCCACAGTAAAAACTCCTTTTTGCTTTTCAGTATAGCAAAAAGGAGCGCCCGCGCCGCACTAGTCGAATAAGGCGGACGTGGTAGACGGAAAAATCACTCCGATGCCGACGGCGCAGGACGTGGGAGCTTTGGTACAGGAGTCTGGGAAATGGGTACCGCAGTTTGTCGGTGCAGATGGCGGCACAGCCATTACCGCGGGGGCTTATGGCATGTACAGCCGTACTGGGAATGTTGTAACAGTGGGCTTTGATATCATTTGGAGGAGTGCCGGTACACTGCAGGGGCTTGTCTGTCTGGGAGGCTTTCCCTTTTGCATGGGTGGGCCGACGGGCGCCGCTCGCTCCTATTTTGTAGGTTACAAATACAAATTGACTTTCTCCGTTGACGGAGCACTATTTTTGACCTCTCCTGGAGACGGTTCAACAGCATATATCAGAATACAAAACGGCAATTCCTTTTCCAATTTAGATGCCAGCTCATTTCAAGAGGGGACAGAAATAGCCGGTACAATCACCTACCTCACCTAGATTTTACAAAGAAGTCTTAATGTGCCAAAACATCGCTAAATTTAAGCTGTTTATTTTATCAATCCATTTATGGGTGATTACATTGGCCCCCCACGTCCGCCTTATTCGACAATTGCGCATCCACGTACGCCTTGGTCGGGGCCCCCAGCTGCTCGGCCGTCACCCCGTGGGGGTTGTCCTGGGCCGCGGCGTGGGCCGCCGCTTCCTCGAAATTCTGGTTCAGGGGCTCCACCCAGTTGAGCTCCCCCTTTACAAATCTGTGCATCTTCTCCTCCTCATCTCACTGTCAACAGCAGACTCTGGCTCCCGCTCTCGCCGCAGAAGGCGTACTGCCCCCCGCCCAGCCGGTGAACCTCCTTCATCTCGCCCCACCGGGGCAGGGTCGAGACCTGCAGCGTCCCGTCAAGATCCTGCTCGGTCTCCACCGGCTGGCTCACCAGCGGCCCGCCGCCGCAGGGCCCGTCGCCGATGCCCCCCACCCCGCAGGCGTACTCCGCCGCGTAGAGGGCGCACTCGGCAACCCTGCCGTCGGCCTCCGCCACCCCCGTCAAGCTCCCGATTTGCTGGGTGGGCTGCCGCCCCTCCAGCGCCTGGATCAGCACCAGCAGCTTCCCCGCCGCGTCGCTGGAGAGGATCCCCTGCACCCCCTCTAGCCAGGCGCGCATCTCGGCGGCGGAGCGGGCCTTGCTCGCCTCGATCCAGGCCAAAAAGTTCACCAGCTCCAACTGGGCCTCCTCCGAGCGCCCCGCCACCTCGGCGGCGTACCCCTCGTAGGCCTCGGCCGCCATGGCGGTGTGCCGGGCCAAAAAGGAGAGAAACTCCCCGTACTCCTTGTCGCTGCCGGTCTTCTCCCGCAGGTAGGTCAGCACGTCCGCCAGCGCCCCGTACTCGGTGCCGATGTTCTCCGCGCCCCCCGGCCCCACCAGATCGTCCACCACCCCGTTGAGGGCGGTCTTCAGCTCCACGGTGGAGTTGGAGTCAAACCACTCCTTGAGCTTCTGGGCGCTCATCTTGGGGGTGTCCGCCAGCGCGCTCACCGGCTTTGCAAACCCCGTTATCTTTCTGTCTTTGAGCACGAATGCCCTCCTCTCCTCTACTTGACCTTTCCCCCCACCCCGTAGGTGATGGAGATGGACACGAACCCGAAGGGCTCGTCCAACTGGGCGTTGCGCAGTTTCAGCTGAAAGAGCTGGATCTTCCGCTCCTTCACCCCGGTGGCCAGCACGCTGGGCACCTGGATGGTTCGAAAGGAGAACCGCCCGAAGTCCATCCGCTCCCAGTCGAACAGGTCGATGTTCTCCTGGGCGACCAGCCGCTCCCCCTCCTCGTCCGAGCTGTAATACACCTCGATCCCGCTGCGCTGGTAGGGCAGCGGGGCCACGTGGACATCCCGCACCGTCTTGTAGCGCGTCCAGGTGCCGAAGTGCAGGTAGGGGGTCACCCAGTAGGCCTCGATGGGGGCCCCGTCGTCCCGGTAGGCCCCCTCCTCCTCCGGCCGGCAGAAGCGGCAGACCCGCCCGTCCGCCGTGCCGAAGTAGAGGCTCTCCCCCAGCGCGCACCAGCAGACGGCGGGGATGTTGTCCCAGTAGTACCACTCGTACTGGGCGCTCCCCCCGTCCCGGTAGACCTGGCGGCTGTCCGCCAGGTAGCAGTGGCCGTTCACCGCCAGGTAGTACCGCCCCTGAAAGACGCAGGCCGCGGCCTCCGCCAGCCCCGGCTCCCCCAGCAGCCGGTTGTCGATGCGGCGGGAGCAGTGCCGCAGCATCCGCTGCTGGGTCACGGCCGTCCCCGCCACCCCGTACACCCCATCGGGGGAGAGGAAGAGGGGCGCGTCCTCCAGCACCTGAAAGCTGTCGCTGCTCACCGCACCGGCCCCCGCCGCCCCCTGTTGCAGGGGGAAGAGGGGGCCCCCCTCCCCGTCCAGCTCAAAGGTGCGCAAAAACTGGGTGGCGTCCTGGTCGTTGTCCTCCTTGAGGATGATCTGGGTCTCGTACTGCCTTGCGTAGCCCATGATGGCGCTGGCGTCCCCGCCCACCTTGGTGTAGCCGGTGTCGGGGAAGTAGGTGGGGTCGTACAGCCCCGACTGCCAGTCCACGTTCTTCTCCGCGGCGTTCCCGGCCAGGAACACCCGGGTGTCGTTTTTCCCGCCGTAGATGCCGAAGAGCCGGCAGCCGTCGATCTTCTGCCGGTGGCCGGCCACCGTCTTGCGGTAGGTGATGACCACGTTGTCCACGTTCTGCACCGCCTTGGGGGGCGCCGTTTTGAAGGTCACCCGCCCCGCGGCCCGGTCCACCGTGAAGTCGGTCCCCTCGGCCTTGGCGGCCCCCGCCACCACAGCCGTCACCGCTGCGGCGTCCAGCCCGCCGGTGCTCAGCTGAAAGGCGGTGGCCGACCCGTCGGCCTGAAAGCTCTCCTTCCGGCCCGGGGTCAGCAGGTTCACCGCCTCAAAGGCCTTGCCGCCCCCCGCCGGGGGCGCGCCGATGCGCACCGTCGGCAGGTAGGCCACCTCGGCCACCGGGCGGACGGCCGCGCCGTCGTAGCGGCGGTAGGTCACCCCGTCCAGCAGGTAGAGGCAATCCCCCATCACAAAGCTGCGGGAGCGCCCCGCCGCCATCCCGGCGCAGAGCTGGGTCAGCCCCCCGTCCGCCCCCACCCGGTAGAGGGCGGTGCCGATGTGGGCCAGCAGCTGTTCCCCGCTGCCCCCGGCCAGCCTGTGCAGCCCCCAGACCCGGCCGCTGCCCTGGGCCACCCGCTTGTAGCCGGTGCGCTTGATCGGGAAGAAGGCCTGGTCGGCGATCATGTTCAGCGCGTCGGGGGAGCGGCTGACATCCACCTGGGTGCTGTCGGAGGAAAAGTCCACCCCCCGAAACTGCTGGATCACCACCGGCGCGAGGGGGCGGCCGGCGGGCAGTTGGTAGCGGCTCATCGCCCGTCCCCCCCGTAGCAGTCGGCCACCGGCACGAAGTCCGCCGGGGAGAGGGCCGCCAGGGCCGCGTCGTACACGGCATTAAAGTAGTTGGCCTTGCCCGGGTCGTCGTCCATCACCAGCATCCCCGCCAGCCCGTAGGGCAGGGCCCCCGCCAGCAGCTCCTCCCGGTAGGGCAGCTCCTCCCCCTCGGTGGCGATCCGGGGGAGGGCGGCCAGGGGCGGGTGTCCCCTGGCCCGCCGCAGGGCCTGTTCCGCCGGGTAGGCCCCGGCCAGCAGCAGGTTGACCAGGGGCACCAGCTTGTCCCGGTAGCCCTTGGCCCGGTCGCGGCTCTCGGCCATCAGCGCCAGGGCGGCGCCGTAGAGGTCGTCGGCGGTCATCTTAGGCCACCAGCTCGGCCAAGTCGCTGGGGAATTTGCCCTCGGCATAGGCCACCGCCTTGACGGTGGTGCCGGCGGCAATGGCCCCCAGGGCGGCGGCGTAGACCTGGGCGGTCTTGGAGTAGCGGGGATCGGTGCCGTCGGTGGTGTAGAGGATCTTGCCCGCCCCCTCGCAGGTGATGGCCCCGCTGGCCTTGGCGATGCTCACCGCCCCCAGCTTGGCGGCGCTGTCCACCGCCGCGTAGCAGGCCCCGGAGCGGGCGCCCAGCACAAAGGCGTCGTAGATGTTGCGCCCCTCCAGCAGGTGGCCGGAGATGCCCGGAGGGTCCAGGTGCAGGTGGGTGTCGTGGAGTTTGGCCGGCTCCAGCACGGCCGAGCGGTGCCACAGCTCAAAGTAGACCCCCTCGGGGAAGTAGCGGGAGGGCACCTTGATGACCGCGTTGCCATCCAGCTCTCCCACCTCGCCCTTGGCCACCGACTTCTTGCCCAGCTCGCCGATGGCGATGAACTCGTCCGAGCCCTTGATCAGCCGGTAGACTTCCGGGGTCACAAAGAGGAAGCGCCCCTCGTCCGGGGCGATGTTCTCGTCCAAAAACTCCCCGGCGGCGGCCACCATGTCCACCACCGTGGCCTTGGTGGGCTTGGCGATGCCCGCCACCCTGCCGGCCTGCTGGGCCACCTGGGCAAAGACCCGCTTGTCCATGTTGGGGATGGCCTGCTCGTCCAGCTGCAGCCGCAGCATCCGCCCGGCGTTTTTCACCCCCATCTGCTCGGAGTTGTTCCCCTTGTCCACGGTGAGGGAGAAGCCCTCGTCCACCTCCAGGGTGAAGGTCTGCACCGTGTCCTGCATCTCCTGGGGCTCGCCGTAGCGGTTGGTGCCGGTGCGCTTGTAGGCGGCCATGGGCACGGTCTGGGGGGTCACCACCTCCAGGGTCTTGACGCCGGTGAACTTGTAGTCGCCGTTGGTGTGGGCCTTCACGTAGCTGCCGTGGGTGAAGGCGGTCGCGATCTTGTTCGAAAATTTGGTTGCCAGATTGATGGCCATAGTCCTCTCTCCTTCTCTCATTCAAAAAATCCCTGGAGGAAGGGGTCTGCCTCGTCCTGCCCCGCCTCCCCCGCCAGACTGCCGACGGCCGCCTGCCGGTTTCGCTCGTTTTGCTCCAGCGCGGCCAGCTTGGCCTTGAGCTGGGCGTTCTCGTGGCGGCGGTAGGCCTCCACCAGGGGCTCCCCCGCCGCCGCCCGCCGCCACACCTCGTCGGGGATGTCCGCCACCCCCACCTCGGGGTAGGCCTCGAAAAAGCGGCGGTACTCGGCCCACCGCCCCTCCTCCGGCGAGGGGGCGGCCCCCGCCATCTGCTCCTTCAGGGCCCGCACGTACTCCCCCCGGCTCAGGCCGGAGCGGGCGGCAAAGGCGTCCAGCACCTCCCAGGCCGGGTCCCGGCGCAGCTCGTCCCGCTCCTGGCGGATGTGGTCGTAGTCCAGCCCCTTCTGGGCCAGGGACACCGCCTCGGAAAGGGGCACCTCCCGCGCCTGTCCCAGGTGGGTGAGGCGAACTATTAGTTCGTCTTCCTCCCCCTCCCCGGGCGCCTCCTCGGCAGGGGCCCCCCGTCCTCGGCCGCCTCCCAGACGGCCTCCCCCAGGGCCTGCTCCCCCTCCTCGGGGGCGGGGGGCTCCTCGCCCCCCTCGGCAAACCACTGCAAGGGCAGTCTCAGCAGTCTCTCCATCTCGTCTCTCCTCCTTCTGCCCGCCGCTGGTTTCTCGGCGGGGCGCAAAAGGGCGGCCGGCGGCGTTGGTTTCCCGCCGCCCGCCGCCCCCGCAGCCATCTCAAGCGGGGCCTCCCAGGCCCCGGACCGCCCCTCAAGGGGCCCCCCGCTCCCCGGCCTGCCCCTCCCGCCCCTGTTTGAGGGCGGCGATCAGCCCGGCCTTGTTGCGGATATAGCCGTCGGGGATGCTCTCCAAATAGGTCACCGGGTCGGTGATGATCCCCCGGGCAAAGAGGTTGTCCACCGTCTGCACCTGCATCAGCTCCGACCAGTAGGTCGAGGCCCCCACGTCCACGTTGAGCTGCAGGCACATCTCCCCCAGCAGGGAGAAGTCGAAGTCCAGCTCCCGCTTCTCCCCGCCGCCGTCCTGATAGAGCACCCGGCGGGTGCCGTAGTGGGCCCGCATCATGTCCAAAAAGATGCGGACGGTGTCCTCCACAAACTGGTAAAAGGCCATCCGCTGCAATTCCAGCGGTACCGACGAGGCCTTCTGCACCGCGATGATGGCCGAGGTGTTGTCCGGCCGCACGTTGCCCAGGGCCGCGTCGGAAGCGCCCATCAGGTCCTTGGTGTAGCCGATCACCTTGTCGATGAGGGTCATCACCTGGGCCGGCATCTCCGCGGTGGCCGTCCTCGCCGTCACCGCGTCGGCCAGGTTGCCGTTGGCCGCCACCGCCACCCCCACCCGGTTGTCCCACCCGTTGGGGAAGGCCGCCCGGGAGTAGACGATCTTGGGGAAGGCCATCCGCTTGGCGTGTTCCATGCACATGGCCATCAGCTTGTTGATGAAGATCTGGTTGGGGATCAGCCCCGAAATGGCCGCCCGCCCGTGGCAGCAGTCCTTCACCGGCTGCCAGCTCATCCCCGCCAGGGGGTAGCGGGTGAGGCCGGTGTCAAAGGGGGCCTTCAGCACCGCCGTCTCGGTGCAGCGGGTGCAAAAGACCCGGGTCTCCCCGCCGGTGCGCACCTTCCAGAACTTGGTCAGCACCGTCACCCGCTCCTCGTCCTCTTCCCCTTCCCCTCGCCCCGGCCGCCCATCCCCGTCGGGGACGATGGCCGCCGCCGTCTCCCCGTCCGGGGCCAGGCGGCGGGCGCTGTCGGGCAGCAGCCGGGAGACCACCGCCACCCAGGGCTGGGATTGGATGTCCCCCCGCTGGGTGTTGCCGAAATAGCAGTCGGTGTTCTCGATGACCTCGGTCTTGATCTGCCCCCGCGCCTCCTGGCCGGTGGCCTCCTCCGGGTCGAACCAGGCGTAGAGGAAGCCGTCCCCGTCCACCGCCGCGTTGCGGACGATGAGCCGGTTCTTGGCCTTGGTGCCGTCCTGCTCCATGATTTTGGCAAACTGCTGGCTCACCACCTCCAGGGCGATCTGCTCCCCCTCGTCCGGCTTGCCGTCGAACAGGCTCACCTGGGCGGCCACGTCGTCCGAGACGATGGTGGCCAAAAAGTAGGAGAGCACCCGCCCCAACACGTTGAAGACCGGCTTGTCCAGATCGGGGGCGTTCACCCCCTCCCACTGCTTGCCCAGGTAGAAGTTCTCGTTTTGCCGCACCGTCTCGTACAGGCCGATGCGCTCCTTGTGCTCGATGCCCTTGCGGTACTCCCGAAAGAGCTCTGCCGGCTCGGTGGCGATCACTCCTCATCCCCCCTCTGCGCGCCCTGGGGGGCGCCGTCGTAGTCCCAGAGGTTCTGCCACTGCCGGTCCAGTTCCTCCCGGTCCGGCCCGGGCCGCCCCTCTCCCCTTCCTTCGTCCCCTCCCCGCCGCTGGCGCAGCCAGAGCAGGGTCATCCCCGCCGCGGACGCCGCGCAGAGCAGCAGGGCGCACAGACAGAGCAGCAGCAGGGCCGCCGCCATCAATCCTTCCGTCATCTCCTCAACCTCCGTAGTGTAAAAAGTCGCCCAGCTCCCCGCCGGGGGGGTCTCCCTCCCCCTCCCGCGGGGGCAGAGCGGGCGCCGGCCGCCCCGCCGCAAAGTAGCGCAGGGCGTCCGGCGCGTGGGTGATCTCGTGGGGCTGCCCGGCCGCGTCGCTGGGCCGCCGCCCGTCAAACTGCAACTGGGGCAGGCAGCGGATCAGGTTGGGGCAGCAGCAAAAGACCGTCAGCGCCGCCCAGCGGGCCCCCGGCTCCCCCCGGGGGCGCAGCCACTCCTTGAGGTCCATCCACCCGCTCACCCGGCTGTTCTGCGCCCGGGTGAGCGGGATGCCCCCCTCCCCGAAGATCTCCGCCACGCTCTTGCCGGTGTCCTGGCGGCGGTTCCACATGTCCGGCGGGGCCAGCCAGCCCTCGATGGGCTCCCCCCCGGCGGCCTCTAAAATGGCCCGCGCCGCCTCGCTGACAATGAGCCCCGGCCGGTAGAGCTCCCGGTAGACCCAGGCCCGGCCCCCCTCGTCCAGGGCGATGAAGTAGCCCGCCAGCATGTCCAGCCCGTAGTCCATGGCGAAGTACCGCCGCCAGTGCCCCGGGATGGCAAAGGGCTCGCAGACGTGGATGTCCTCCCGCCACTCGGTGAAGTACTGCCCGGCAAAGACGTTCCAGTCCCCCTCCAGCCAGGCCCGGCGCAGGTCGTCCGGCAGGCTTTCCAGCATGGCCAGGTAACCCGGGTCGCTGTCCATCAGGGCCCGGTTGTCGTACACCCGGGCGGGGATGAAGGCGTAGTCCTCCCCCCGCTCGGCCCCCCGGTAGTCCCGGTCGATGAACAGCCGCTTCACCCAGCCGTGGCCCACCCCGCCCGGGTTGCAGGTCAGGTACATCCGCTTGGGGAAGGGGTTGGCCCCGCGGATGCAGGCGGTGAGGGTGTGAAACTGGTACTCGGTGAACTGGGTGGCCTCGTCCAAAAAGATCACGTCGTATTCCTGCCCCTGGTACTGGAGCACGTCCCGCTCGCTGTCGCAGTAGCCGAACTTCAGCCGGCTGCCGTTGGCAAAGGAAAAGGCCTTGTCCCCCTCTTTGTAGGCGGCAAGGCCCTTCAGCTCCCCCTGCAAGGGGAGGATGTGGTTCTCTTTGAGCTCCGGAAAGGTCCGCCGCAGCAGCAGCATCCGGATGCCGGGGTAGCGCACCCCCATCAGGGTCGCTTTTTTGCGCACCGCCCAGCTCTTCCCCCCGCCCCGGGCGCCGCCGTAGGCCACAAAGCGGCTGCGGGCGAGGAAGAACTCCCGCTGGCGGGGGTTGGGCGGTGCGATGAGCCGATCAGGCAATCCCGTTCCCTCCCCCTCCGTCTTGGGGCCGTTTGCGGCCCCCCTGTCCTCTGCCATTCTCCCGCGTTCCCCCGTTGGGGTGGAAGGGGGTGCTCCCCCGTAGCCCCCACCCGCCAAACCGGCCCCTCTCCCGCTTTTCCCCGTCGGGGTCGAGAGCGCATGCCGCAACGACCCCCGCCCGCCAAATCACAAACTGACCGTCGTCGGGAAGAACGCCCACCCGCAGAGGCCGGGCGAGGGCCGATGTGCTCAACCCTCCGCCTGCCAAACCGCAAACCGGCCGCAGGCAGGGAAAAACACCCGTCAGCAGGAGGCCGAGCGGAGCCGATGTGCCCGCTGGGCAATACCCGCCCCTCCCGTCTCATGTCTCGGCAGTCGAGGGCCCCTGCCGTTTGCCCTTCTCCCACGTTTCCTCTATTGGAGTTGAGAGAGCGCGTCGCAACAGCCTCGCCTGTCAAATTGCAATCAGCCGCGGGCAGGGAAAACACCCGCCAACAGAAGGTCGACCGGGGCCGATGTACTTAACCCCACCCGCCAAACCGCAAGCCAGCCGCAGGCGGAAAAACGCCCCCTCACGAAAGTCCGGCGAGGGTCGATGTGCCTACTGGGCAAACTCGTCCAGCTCCCCCGCCAGGGCCAGGGTGATGCGGCCCTCCAGAGCCCCCTCCACCTTCTGCCCGGGCTTCTCGCCCAGGGTGTCGCGGATGGCGTTGAAGGCCGAGGTGTCCCCCTTCATGGCCTTGCAGATGAGGGCAAGGGCGATGGCCTCCTGCGCGGTGACCGGGCCCAGCCCCTCGGCCAGCCGGGCGATCTCGTCCAGCCCGTCCAGCGCCACCGCCCGGGGCAGCAGGGCGGCGAACACCTGCCCGAAGGTGCGCTTTCGCCGCCGGGCCGCACCCGAGGCCAGCCCCCCCTTGCGGGCGATTTCCCGGCGCTCCTGGGGGTCGCGGGCGGACAGGGGGATGAGGTTTTTCTGCCCGTCCACATCGCATCGCCTGCCTTTCACAAAAGGCGGGCCCCCGCCTGCCGGCAGGGCCCCGCCCGAAAAATATTCTTTTCCATTTACAGTGTAGCACGGGGAGAGGATAACATTCCATCACGTCCCACTTAAAAAGTTTCCTACTTTTCTACATCTCCGCAAAATCAATTCTCCGCCTATCAATATGTTTAGATGATCCATATAATTTTTGTTCGAAAATTATATCATCCTATAATTGTGAAGTATTACTCGTTTGCCAAAAAGTTGCTTTTGCAGATTATGTTTTTAAATTCCCCATAAGTAAAGAAGGTATACTTGCAGCAATTTCTTAAACATTTTCAGGCTTTATTTTAATAATGCCTAAGTATAATCCTGCTGTTAAAAGCAAGCTCAATGCGCATACCAAAACAGGCAGCGAAACAAGTTTCCCTGATATGACAAATCCATTGAACTCGGCAAACAATATTTTCGTATTTAAAAGAGACCATAGACTAAAATTAGTTACAACGTTATTTCCTATTAAACTCCTTAAAAGCGCTGGGCCAACAATAAGGAATACAGTTCCAAATATAGATAATTGTGTGTTGCCACTTTTCAACGATATTAAAGAAGTAACCTCTACAACTAATACTAAACCAATTATATGTATAATCATCCTAAACAAAGAATACTGAAAAACTGTTATATTATAAGGGGTATATGCAAAAGTTGAATATGAATTTAGCTTACAAAAAAACCCCACCCCATTTGAAAACAAACAGTATATGATCAATGGAACTAGATCTATTATTATAATTATTAGTACTGCAATCATTAAAGCGGCCATAAGTTTAACTCTTCTCATAGCCTTATATCCTATTTCAGATGTGTCAATAACCTTATACGATCCACTTTTATACTCTTTCATGAACAAGTCTGAAACTAGTAAAATGATTAGAAAGTACACAAAAAGCATTTCTATATCACCTAGCTCAAGATAGTTTTTTGCAAAGTTCATAAAGTGCAGTTCTGGCTGTCCAATATTGGTCATCATTTTTAGCTGACATGCCAGACGCGAATTGCCTGGAAATTTTTCCAGCTCTGCTTTAATGGATTCTACATCTGAAAACTTATGCCTATTTAACTCCAACTCGGTAAAATAACATCTGTCAGGGATCCCCTGAGAATAATAACTGCGTATTGAGCGTGTCTCATTAAATTGACTTACGCCCTCTTGACTGATAAACCTTGTTCTCTCGAAATTATTAGATAGATCCATATCAGGATTAGCTTCCATTATGTTAATATCTTGTTTTAGTTGTTCATCATTCGCCAGAGGGAGACTACGCACTAGTGGTAAAACTAAGCATGACACAACAAGGGTAACAATAAGCACAGAGAAAATGGGCGATTTAATAAGTCGCCTCATTTCCCATTTAATTAGCTCAAACTGTCCAGAGCGCATGGTAATTCCCCCTTTATATATAATTGTTATACACTATTTAACGTTTTTCACACACTTCTCACATTTATCAAAGGAGCAACTGCTTCTATCATCCCTGATAATTTAATCTCATTAGTCTTTTTGAATGCCTTTTCTCTCCAATTTACGAAGTTTCCGCCGCCTTCTGTCTTCTGGACTGGATAGAAACACTCTCATCAGGAGAACTACAAATAAGAAAAGTGGCAACAAAACAAGCAGTCCTTCAAATAGACAGAGGGCAACAGGGTGCCAAAGGTCTAGCGCACGAAAAAACATAGGAAAAACATCCCTATTCCCACTTGAGAAAAGCCAAAGGATACCATCCATGTAGAGAAATTATATTCACAAGAAAGGCGTAGGAATACCGATGAAGTACCCTGCAAAAATATAATGCTACACCTCCTAAATCATGTGTTCGATAACAGCTATTGCATTCTCCATACCTGCACTTATGGGATAAATCACTATGATTAAACCTGCCAATGATAAAAAGAAGAGAGATAATTACATTGTAAAGAACAAATCCAATTGCCAGCACAACAAAAAATAATCTGTATTTGCTGATAGGCGCTACCAACCCCTGCAACGCCTCCGATAAAAAAGAAAATCCCCCTGTAAAAGCAATAATAACAGCAGAAAAAATACTAAACATAGTAATTGATTTTTCATTGACACCATCAATGTTCTTTTTAATTTCATCCCAATTTTTGTTTAGTGCTTCTAGTTTATCTTGGACACTTTTTGATTCCTGCTTCGCGTACTCAAAAGTACTGTTCCTTATCTCTTCTGCTTTACCTATAATTTCTTTTCCGTTATAAAGAGCTCTTATTTGTAGAATCTCCAATCTTACATGGTCGCAAAACTTTCCAATTTTTTCAAACAGCTGCAGATCATTAGGCGACTGAACATCCTCTTTTTTTAATATAGTCTATAATTTCTTTTATATTTTCTGTAAGCATGTCCTGTTCATCAGACTGTAAATCATTAACGGCCTCAAAAATGTTAGCATAGCTATGTCTTTTATTAGAGTAATAAAAAGTTTTGAAAAGCTCAATTATTTCTTGTTTCATCGCTACATTGGCCAAAGGACTCTCAATCAGTTTGTGAATAATATATTTTTCTGGATAGAGCTTTTCATCCACAGTTATTCAGTCCTCTCTTTTTCTTTACACTTTACAGGATAACCAATAAATATCAAAAAGGCAAGGTAGTAATCATTAAAAGCGTCTCGCAGAAACCTGCAAAACGCTTTTTACACAAATAAAACTACTATTTTTCAAATTGTTGAAACAATAACCGGTTAGAAATTTCAAGTCCGATACGCTTACCCTCTTTTGTCGTCTCTTTCCAGGGTAATTCACTATGACTATCCGAAACCAACTTACTAGAAGGATCACCTAATTTTTCATTAATTGTTTTATTTACCTCTATTAAGACATTTATAGTATAAATCATACATATTCAATTGCAAATGGCTTCTTTCCCTTATTTTACTTCATTTTACCCTATCTGCTCCAGCCCCTTCTGGTGCAGCCGCCACACCTGCATAGTGCTGTACCCCATCTCCCCGGCAATCTCCTCCCAGGTCTTGGCCGCCAGATAGCGCTTTTCCAGCAGCAGGGCCAGGGTGTCGTCCTCCACCCCCGCCACCGCGGCCCGGATCTCCCCCCGGGCCGCCGCCATCTCGTCGATTTCCCGGGCGATCTCCCCCTCGATGTCGATGATCCTCTCCACCGCCTCCTCGATGCGGCTGCCCTCCCGCAGGGCGCGCGGCCCGTCGGTGAGGCGGGGCCCCATCCGGGTGGCCCGGCTGCGCCAGGCGGCCAGCTCCTCAAACCGCTCGTCCACCCGCTGTCCCAACCGCTGGTAGCGGGAGAGCCACCGCACCTTGGCCCGATTCTCCTCGGTCATTCCTCGTCCTCCTCGATCTTGTATACCCGGTACCCCCGCTTCAGCCCCTCCCGGGGCCGGCAGATCTCCCGGTAGAGGGTCGCCCGGCTCACCCCCAGGTAGTCGGCCACCTCCCGCGCCGTCCCCACGCAGAGGGGCAGCTCCCACTCGTCGGCGGTGGTGGCCAGGTATAACCCGTAACTCACCCCCACAGCCGTCCCCTCTCGTCCCTGCCGCTCCGCTGTCTCTCCATCTTCTCTCCTCTCATCCTCTCACGCCTCTCCCCTCTGGGTGCCAAAGGTGCCACCCCGTGCCACCTCTCCTCGCACCCCGTTTTTGGCTTTCCCATCCCCTTTTTGGGCCCCTGTGCAACTGTGCCACCTCTTTTTCTCCCCTATAGGGAATATTTCTTTTCCCCCCAGCCTTCCCAAAGTCAGCCTCGCCCCCTGCGCAAATTTTCCTCTCCACAAGAGGACCCCCTCCATTTCCTCGCACAACTCGCACGGTGGCACACCCTCCCCTCCGGGTGCCAAAGGTGCCACCCTGTGCCACCTCTCCTCGCACTCTGTTTTCGGCTTCCCCATCCCCTTTTTGACCCCCTGTGCAACTGTGCCACCTCTTTTTCTCCCCTATAGGGGATATTTCTTTTCCCCCCAGCCTTCCCAAAGTCAGTCTCGCCCCCTGCGCAAATTTTCCTCTCCACAAGAGGACCCTCTCCATTTCCTCGCACAACTCGCACAGTGGCACAGACCCGCTCGCCCGACCGGCGGCAGCCTGCCCCCAGCCCTTCCCCCTTCGGCAGCTCCGCCTCTCCCCCCAGGGCCCAGCCGCAGCCGCCCCGCCACAGGGGCCGCCCCGCCGCCCCCTTTGACAGCAAAGCCCGCACCCAAGGCCCCATATCCCCCCTCTTTTGGCAGCAAGTCCATCCTCTCTCCCCAGCCCAAAACCCGGCCGACACCCGCTCCGCTCGCCCTTTAAACCGCCTCCTCCGCCCTGTCGTCCTCCTCTCCGGGCAGCCGCAGCGCCACGCAGTGGCAGGGGGCGTGGTTGATCCGCCGGGTCAGGGTGAACCCCTTTCCCGGCCGCACATCGATCCGCCCGGCCTGGCGGGCCCAGCTCAAAAAGGCGCGGGGATCGTAGCCCGCCTCCCGGCAGATGCGGTCGAAGGCGCTGCGCACCATGTAGACCCGCCCCGGTTCCAGGGCGCCCCAGACCTCGGTCTGTTCGCTCTCGCCGCAGAAGCGGTGGCGGTTTTGCACCGCGTACTCGCAGAGGTAGTCGTAGCAGCGGCCGTTCTGGTCCACGCTGGCGCGGCTGCGCAGGTGTTCCGCCACCTCCCGCCGCTCCAGGGCCCGCCCGTCGGCAAAGAGCCAGCGGGTCGCCAGCTCGTCGGCGGTCAGCAGCAGGGCCGCCGCCATGGCCTGCTTTTCGGTGGCGTCCCCCTCGCCCAAAGCCGCCCGGTGCCCCTCAAAAAGGGCCACCGCCTCGGCCAGTCCGGCCCCGTCCAGCCGCTGCACGAACCGCCGCCCCGCGTGGCCGTGGTGCAGCCGCACCGCCGCCGCCACCCGCCGGGGGTCGGCAAAGAGCCGCTCGCCGCACTCCACCTCCAAGATCCGGTTGACCGCCCCCCCGCCGGAAAAGGCGCTGGTGATGGGCATCTCCCCCGAGGTGAGGATGCAGTTGTGCCAGGTGGGCACCCGGTCGGTCCCCCCCTCCCGGGTGCCCCGGGTGCGGCCCACCCCCTCGGCCAGCAGGTAGATGTCCTTGTCAAAGGTCTGCCTGTCCTTGGCGATCTGCAACTCGTCGAGGACCAGGGGCAGGGCGTTGCAGAAGGCCGCCGACCGCTCCCGCCCCACGGCGGTGGAGTTGAAGGTGTGGATGTACCGGCCCATCTCCGGGTCGGCCCAGACGCTGGCGGCCAGCATCAGCCCCACCGTCTTGCCGGTCTCGGTGCCGCCCCAGAGGTGCAAAAAGAAGGGCAGGCAGCCCAGCGGCCCCACCAGCGCGCTGGCAAAGGAGGCCGCCAGCGCCATCCGCGCCGCGATCCCCTCCCCGGCGCGCACCTCCCTGGCAACGGCCAGCCAGCTCTCCCATTCGCCCCGGGTGCGCACGCTCTCGAAAAAGGGGCGAAAGCTCTGGTCCCCGTCAAAGACCAGCTCCTCCACGTAGGGGGAGAACCCCTCCCCCTCGATCCAGCCCAGCCGCCCCACGCTCCGCCGCTCGGGGATCTGCTCGTAGTTGAGCCCCTCGATGTCGTGGAGATAGCGCACCAGGGTCCCCGCCGTCTCCGAGGTCACCGCCACCCCCGCGTTGGCCAGCTCCAAGATCTCCCGGCGGCTGGCCAGGGTCCGCTTCTCGGCGGTGATCTGCCGCCAGCGGCCCCCCTTGCAAAAGGCCAGCACCATCTTCTCCACCCCGGTGTCGATGTTCACCAGCCGCATCACCGGGAGGATGGGGTGGTTGCAGGCCTCCATCTCCCGGTACCCCTCAAAGATCGCCACCCCCTCCCCGTCGGCCCGCCAGGAGCCGGTGGCCAGTTCCAGTGGCTGGCCCGCAAACCGAGTCACCCCCTGACCGCAGGCGGGGGCCAGCAGGGCCCGCTGCTTCTTGGCGTACTCGCCAAAGGTCCTCTTGAACCCGTATACCCGCAGCCGCCGGGCCTGCTCCCCCATCCGCTGGGCCAGCCGCTCCAGCACAAAGGGGTCCCCCGCGAATTGGTAGAGGAATTCGTAGGGGTCCGTCCCCTCCAGGTAGTCCTCCCGGGTGTAATTTGGTATCTGTATGGCCTCGATGTCCATTCGCCTCCCATTTTTCAAATCGCTCGTTCTCCTCCAGCCAGTGCTCCAGGTAGGGCAGCCGGTGGGCCGCCTCCACCCAGTTTTCCGGCAGGGGCGGGGGCTCCCCCTCCCCGCTCCAGGGGGGCGGCTCCCCGGCGCGCAGCCGCAGCTGCCGCACCTCGGCGCAGACGGCCGCCGCCAGGGCCCGGTAGGCCCGCTCCCCCGCCTCTCGCCTCTCCCTCTCCGCCGCCCGCCGCCGGGCCGCCTCGGCCGCCTGCCGCCGCGACCGCTCGTCCCCCCGCCCCAGCAACAGCCCCAGGGAAAAATCCTCGTCCAGCCGCACCAGGGCCTGGGGGTAGGCCAGGCCGAAAAGCCCCATCACCAGGTCGATCACCGAGCCCCCCGCCCCGCAGACAAAGCAGTGAAACCGCCGCTGGTCGTAGGCGAAGTTGGGCCCCTCCCCCCCGTGGATGGGGCAGGCGATCCGCCCCCGGGGGGAGGTGGGCAGCCCGTAGCGCCGCAGCGCCTCCGGCAGGCTTACCCGGGCCTTGACCTCCTCCGCCGCGCCCCTCCCCGCCAAACCGCTCATTTCATAAACTCCCCTTTTGACACATATCTCCCCCACCTTTCCCGGGCGGGAAGCAGGGCGCCTTCCCCGCCCCCCTGCCGCGGACGCCGGATTTTCCCATGCAGCGCCGAAACGCCCCGCCCTATGACCACTCTACCACGCAAAACCGGTGCTCTCCGTCCGAGTCAAAATGCCCGCGTTCCGAACCCTGCCAGCGCCCGCCGAGCGACAGCGGCCCCCAGACAGGGCCTCCCCCGCCCCCACTGCGAACCAGCCGCCCCCCTCCGCAGAGGGCGTCCCGCCAGTGCTCCCCGCACACAAAAAAAGCCGGGGCAAGCGATCGAACGCCTGTCCCGGCCCGGGAAGATTGAGTCACTCTCTCTGAAAAGGAAGCCGTCCGCCGAGCAGCCCACAAAGCCGAAGCCCGGCAATGAGAAATTCGCCCGAAAGGAGCCCCCCTCGTCGAGAGCTCCCCCGCCCAAAAGAAGCCCCCCCCCTTTCTAACCCGCCGAAGGGCTGCTCCCCCAAGGGCCCCGCACCAAAGGAAAAAAGACCGCCCCACAAGCCGCCGAAACGCCAAAAAGAAACCCACCCGCCCAAAAGGAGAACCTTCCGTCGAGAGTTCCCCCGCCCAAGAGAAGCCGCCCCCCTTTCAAGCCCGCCGAAGGGCTGCTCTCCCAAGGGCCCCGCACCAAAGAAAAAAGGGCGGCCCACAAGCCGCCGAAACTGCCAAAAAGATGCCATTTTTAATTCGCGAGTACGAGCGCAAAAAGAGCGCTGAACGCAATCGAAATTGGGTCCAGCGCCGCGCTGTGAGGTGTGCCCATCCTGAGCGCCATTGCGTTTTTAAGGGAAACGCGGGGAAATCGGACCCGCACGGCGAACGAGACCATACGTCGAACTGCTGAGCATCCCGCCAAATGGGGCGTTGTCCCTCTAACACAGATGACAGAGCATGATATACTCCTCATCCTTTTCGTCTACGATTTCAAATCCAAGCTTTTTGTACATGTTCAGTGCGCCGTTCGCCTTCTGCACCGCCAAGGAAGCTCGTCGGTAGCCCTTTTCTTTCAATTCATCGAGCATCGCCTTCATCAATGCCGTGCCCATGCCCTGACTCCGGTATTCCCTGTAAAGAGAAATCGCAAAGGAGGGCGTTTCATCATCGATATGCCCATAATCGTCCATCACGCGGACCCATACGGCCCCAACGACCCTGCCGTTCACCTCTGCAACATAGCAAATATCGCTGTCCCTCTCCCCAAAAGCAGATGTGTAGACCTGAAGTTCCGGCCGGTCGATGATTTCCCTTGGCGGCGGTGCGACCCCTTCCGGAACAAATATTGCTTCATACAGAAAATCAGATAACAGCGGTATTTCTGACTGCTTTATCTTTCTGATCGCATAACCCATAGCCGCCCCGCCAACTTCCAATCTATCAAAATACGGCATGTTGCCATCCCCCCCATGCAGCGCGATTGAAAGCACAGAAAAAGACCTATCGTCCCCCAGGGGAAGATAGGTCTTTTGGTGCCGCTGACGAGACTTGAACTCGTACGGAGTCTCCCCCGAGGGATTTTAAGTCCCTTGTGTCTGCCGGTTCCACCACAGCGGCATGCCTCTCTGGCAGCTTTTTCAGTATATCCGCCGGGGCCGCGTTTGTCAAGGCCGCCCCAGCTCCTCCACCAGGGCCGCCAACTCCTCCCGGGTGCAGAGGTCGTTGACCGCCCCCAAAAGCCCCTTGGGGGAGAGGTTTTCCGGCAGGTCCAGCCGCGCAAGCAGCGCCCCCCGCCGCGCCGCGCTGTCAGCGCCCCCCACCAGCCCCCAGTTGTAGAGGTCCAGCCGGGTGATCTCCCGGGGGCGGGGCGCCCCGTCCGCCAGGGCGCCGGCGGTCTGCAGCGCCCGCAGCAGCACCTCCCCCGGCACCCCCTCGACCCCCAGCTTCCCCTCTTTGGAGGGGCGGGCCTTCCGCCGCTCCTTGCCGTAGATGTCGGGGATGTAGGCGTCCACCACGTCGCAGTCGGCCAGGTAGTTTTTCAGGTAGCTGCGGATCTGAAACCCCGCCACGTCGCTGTCGGTGAGGATCACCGCCCCCTTCTGTCGCGCCAGGGTGCGGATCTCCCGCTTCTTCCCCTCGTTGTGAAAGAGGGAGAACCCCCCGCAGGGGACGATGGTCCCCTCCACCAAGTTGGACAGCTTGATCTTGTCGTAGCGGCCCTCCACCACGATCACCCGCTCACAGCGAACCATCCCGCTCCCCCCTCTAGCGCGCCCGCAGCAGCAGGCTGATCTGCACCAGCAGCCGCTGCAAGATCACGGTGGCGTCGGCGCCGGAGGACTTGAGGGCCAGGTCGGCCTCCAGCAGCTCCTCCACGATCTTCACCACCTGCCCGTACTTCAGGCTGCGGCTGTTCTGCACCGCCTGCTTGACCCGAAAGTCCCCCGGCCGGTAGCCAAAGGTCTTTTCGATCTGCGGGGTGGCCAGCCGGTCGGCCTGGCCGCACTTGACCTTGTACATGTCGCAGAAGTTGGTGGCCAGGGCCGCCACAATGGTGATGGGCTCCTCCCGGGCGTCCAGCAGGTCCCCCAGCAGGTGGAGCGCCCGGCGCACATCGCCCCGGATCAAAGCCCGCGCCATCTCAAAGGAGGTGCGCTCCACCGTGGGGGCGGTGAAGCGGTCGATGTCCTCCCGCCGCACCGTCTCTCCCAGCCGGTAGCTGCCCAGCTTCTTCAGCTCGTTTTGCACCTTCAGCAGATCGCCGCCGCAGTGCTCCACCAGGTAGGCCACGTCCCGCTCGGCGATCGCGATGCCCTCCTCCCGAGCGAGGGCCGCCGCCAGCTTGGCGCAGGAGGACGCGTCCGGCTTGTTGACGTCCACCAGCGCCCCCTTGGCGTCGGCCAGCTTGCGCAGCTTCTGGGCCTTGGCCCGCTTGACCTTGTAGCTCTCCTTGACAAACTTCTCCTGGGCGATGAGCACCGTCTCCAGGGAGAGGTAGTCGGCCATCTCCCCCAGCCGCTTGATCTGGGCCTCGCTCATCCCCTCGGGGGAGAGCCCGCTGATCACCAGCACTTTGGGCGGGGTAAAGGAGACGGTCACCACCTCGTCGCCCAGGGCGTCGAAGTCCAGCTCGTCCCCGTCCAGGCGGACGACCTGTTCCTCCCCCGCACCCAGCGCCTCCAGCAGCTGTGCGGTGAAGCGCTCCATCAGGTAGCGCTGGTCGCCGAAAAAGTAGATGAGCCCCCCCAGGGGCCCGCCCTTTACCGCCTTGGCAAAGTTGGTGGCCGTGTACTTCAAGCTCGCCTCTCCCCTCTCGCCGGGCCGCCCCGTGGCCGCCCGCATCTCTAGTCATTATAGCAAACCGCCGCCCCTTTTTCCATAGGCAATCCGCCGCCCGCCCCGCCGGCGGGCAGTTGGGACAAAGCGCCCTCCCCCCCCCCGCCGCCGAGCTCCCCGCCGCGGCCGTGCCGGAGCGGCGCTCTCCCCCTCCATCCCCGACAGGCCCTTTTCCCCCTGTCGGCACAGCGCCTGGCCCCCCGCGCACAGCCGGCCAAGAGCCCGTCCGGCACCCCCTCCCCTCCGCCCAAACGCTCTCCCGCCGGGCAAAAGGGCAGCGCATCCCGCCAGAGAGAGGGCCAAGCTCCCCCATCATACCGCCGGCCAAAAGGGCGTCCGCACCCCTCTCCCCCCGCCGAGCGAAACGCCCCCTCGAAAGGAGCGCAAAAATCCCCGGGAAACCCGGCGGAGAACCCAGCCGCCAAAATAAGCCGCTCCCCTCCACCCCACCTCCGTGCAGCGGCGAAGGAGCGGCCGAAAGAGGGGCGCGCACAAGCCAGACAGCCCCCGCCGGCACGGGCCGAGACTGCCCCGCCAGAGCATCGCCTGCAAAGAGAGCGGCCCGCCGCCGCGCCCTCCCTCCGCCCGGCGCAGCGGCAGAAGGGGTCCCCTCCTCCAGACGCCCCAACCGGCCGCAGAAGCAAAAAGGACATGAGGCCGAGGACTTTTCCTCTCCGCCCCCGCCAGACAGCCCCCTCGCCAGCCCATTCCCCGCCATCGCATCCCCCCGCCGCCCCGGCGCAGCGGCAGCGGGTCACGATTTCCCCTTTCCCCTGCTCTCCGCCAAGCGCTGTCCGATCCGGCCACCGAAAAACAAAAAGGGGGCGGGGCAAGGGAGTTTCCTCCCTTCGCCCCGCCCCCTGCGCGCCTCACAGGCAGGCCCGGTAGATCTCCAGCACGTCGGCCGCGTCCAGGGGGACGACCCCCTCCTGCAGCGCCGGGGTGGCGGCCCGCTCGGCCAGCTCCCCCAGCTGATCTCCAGCGACGCCCAGCTCCCCCAGCCGCTCGGGCAGCCCCAGCACCTGGGTGAAAAAGCGCTGGGTCTCGTCGATGGCCCGGCGGGCCAGCTCTTCTTTGGGCAGCTCTCCGCTCAACCGCCAGACGTGAACGCCGTACTCGGCAAACTTCTCCAGGGTGGTCGCCCGCAGCACGTAGCCCATCCAGGCCGGGGCCAGAACCGACAGCGCCGCCCCGCAGGGGATGTCAAAGCGCTCGCAGAGCTGCCGCCCCATGCCGTGCACCCCCCAGGGGAGCTTGCGGCCCCAGCCGGGCAGCTCGCTGACAGCCAGCCCCAGGGCCCGGAGCAGGTCGCTGCAGTCCCGCTCCTCCCCCCGCAGGGCGCCGCCCGCGCAGTGGATACAGGTCCTGAGGATGCCCTCGGCCAGCTGCCGCTGCAGATAGGCCCCCTCCCCCGGGGCAAAGGAGAGCTCCAGCCCCCGGCAGAAGAGGCCGGCGATCTCCTCGGCCACCTGGCCCCGGTCGCCGGTGTAGGCAAAAACGGGGTCCAGGGCGATGAGCCGGGGCAGCAGCTCGGGCGAGCCCACCGGGGCGAACCCCGGCAGCGCCCCCTCCCTGCCGGAGGAGGCCAGCGTAAAGATGGCAAAGAGGGGGATGGTCGGGCCCCCGCCCGCCTCCCGCCGGCCAAAGCGGCCCGCCGCGGCAATGGCCTGGGCGCACAGCAGGGTGCGGGCCCCGCCCACGGCGAGGATGCCGTCGAGCCGGTATCTCTGGTAGATGTCGATCCCCCGGGCCACCACCCGACTGCCGCCGGACGGGTCCTCCCCGCCCGCCAGGGACGACGGCCCCAGCGCGTCCCGCGCAAACGGCGGCCCCTCTCCCTCGGCCAGGTCCATCTCGGTCCAGTGAAAGCCGTGGGCCCAGAGCGTCTCGTAGAGCAGATCGTGCAGCCGCCCGCCGATCACCCGCCCGTCGTAGAGCACCATCAGCTTGTCCAGGTGCCCGCGCACCGCCCCAATGGCCCGGTCAAAGACCTGGGGGCCGCTGATGAGCTCGGTGTCGACCCGGCCGCAAAACTGTGTCATATCGTTTCCTCCCCTCGCCGTGCGGCGCCCTACCGCCGCCCACTCTCCCTTTCCCCTATTGTAGCGGCCGGGGAGAGATTTGAAAAGAGTATGTAAAAAATTCCCACGCCTTTCTCCCCCTCACAGCCCCGCCAAGCCGTCTAAACAGCCGAAGAAGGGCGCGTTGGCGCTCCTTGCCGAGCCGTGTGGCCCCTCTGACAGCCCCTTCAAACCAGAGCGCTCCCGCCGCGGGCGGACATCCCCCCCCTTGACCGAGCGCGCCGTCCACCTGGCGGACACGTGGAGACCGGCCCGCGCCGACATGGGAAACCTCTCCCCTCTGC
The DNA here is from genome assembly GCF_052065655.1 of Bittarella sp. HCP28S3_D9. Classification (NCBI taxonomy): domain Bacteria; kingdom Bacillati; phylum Bacillota; class Clostridia; order Eubacteriales; family Oscillospiraceae; genus Bittarella (ex Durand et al. 2017); species Bittarella sp. HCP28S3_D9. Next base: position 31,905 of record NZ_JBQHTP010000018.1, read on the forward strand.
CCTCTCCACCGGCGTCCGGCAAATCGTCGCTTTCCCCATTTCCCGGGCAAACCGACAGCTCGGCGTCCCTCCTCTCTCCCCGCATCCGACGACCGCCGCGCCCTTTCCAAAGCCCCCCAGCCCTCCTCTGCGGGCCGCACACCCGCAAAGCAGTTCCAAGCACTCGCGAGGCCGGCCGCCCCTCCAGCACGCGCTGCAGCGCGGGGAAGACGCCTTTTTTGCACTGCTTTCTGCAGTAGAGATAAAGTCAAGGCGGATGGGCAGCTCAACCGCCTGGGGGGGTGGGGGAAGCGCGGTTGGCTAGGCACTTGTGAAGGGGGAGCGCAGCCCCCCCTGTGTCGGTGTGGAGCGGTCGTGCGGGCGGCGGGCTTGTTGCGGGAGGCCAAGAGAGATCCCCTTTTGAGGGAAAAAGAAGACTGGCAGGCGGCGGCAGGCGCGCTGCACCCCCGCGCCCCCTGCAGCAGCTCCCCCTCCGGCGCACCGGCGAGCCAGACGGTCCCCTCTCCCGCTTGGGACCACAGTCGACCACTCCCAAAGGCAGCCCAGCCCCAAACACCGCGCCGAATCCACCAGCACCTCCGTTCCCGCACAGCGATGAAATCGCCGGTGGGCAGACCTGTGGGCAGAGAGGAGGAGACTTCGCCCCCGATCCAGCAAAAAAGCGGGGCGAGGGGATCTCTTCCCCCGGCCCGCCCGTCGATCCGCCGGCGCGATCTCACACCCTGCGCGAAGAAAACAGGGCAGGGCGCCCTCTCCCCAGCCGGCCAAACCGGCGCGTCGCGGCCCCGCGCCCCCGCGCCAAAGGCAAAGCCCGCCGCTCCCCCCCTCACCCCGCCAGCAGCCAGCCCCCCAAAACACAGAGCGCCGCCCCCGCCGCCAGCCAGCGCAGCCGGTGAAACCGCTCGGGCAGCTGCAGGCAGATGGCCCCCCACAGGCAGGCCGCCCCCAGCCCGTACCAGACGCCCGGCCCCCGCAGGGGGATCACCAGCCAGTCCCACCGGGCCAGCAGGTGGGCCGCCGCTGCCATGGCCCGGGCGCAGAGCCCGGCCAAAACGGCAAAGGGGTAGCCCAGCGCCTGCCCCCAGGGGCCGGGCAACAGCCCCAGCAGGCCGCAGAGGGCGCCCCCCAGCACCGTGGGTCCCGCCAGGGGCAGGCAGAGCAGGTTGCCGGCGAAGGCCAGCAGCGACAGCTCGCCAAAGGAGACAGCCAACAGCGGCCCGGTGCAGCCCAGCACCACCCCGGTCTGGCAGAGGCTGGTGACCAGCAGCCCCCGCTCCCCCACCGCCCGGCGCACCCGGGGCAGGGCCAGCACCAGCGCGCAGGTGGCGCCAAAGGAGAGCAGCAGCCGCAGGTCGGCCACCGCCAAGGGGTCCCCCAGGGTCAGCACCAGCCCGCACACTCCCATGGCGGTGGGGCCGTCCACCGTCCGGCGGCAGAGAAAGGCCCCCGCCCCGTAGCAGCAGAGCACCACCGCCCGGCAGATGGAGGGGGAAAACCCCACCAGCGCCCCGTAGAGGAGGGCCAAAACCGCCCCCGCCAGCACCGCCCCCCGCTTGGAGCCCCCCAGCAGCCGCACCAGCCCCGCGCCCATGGCCGCGCAGAGCCCCAGGTGCAGCCCCGAGAGGGCCAGCAGGTGGGCCACCCCCGCCGTCTGAAAGTCCCCCCGCACCCCCTCCGAAAGGGCGGCGCGCTCCCCCCAGCTCATGGCCGCCACCAGCTCCCCCGCCTGGGAGGGCAGCTGCCGCCGGACCGAGGCGGCCAGCCGCTGCCGCCAGCGCTCCAGGGCGGCGGCCGGGCTGTCCCGGTGCTCCAAAAAGAGGAGGTGCTCCTCGCTCAACAGCTCGGCCGAGAGGTAGATGCCCCGGGGCGTCAAGCTGTCCCAGCCCCCGGCCGGGCGGTCGGGGAGCCCAAACCGGGCGGTGCAGACGGCCCGGTCCCCCACCTGCAGATCCGTCGTCCCCCAGACGAGCACCTCCGCCAAAAAGGGGAGATCCGGCGCCCCCTCGGCGGTGGTGGACTCCACCCGGGCCACAAAGCGGGTCGCCCCGCCGCTCTGCCGGGGGGCCTCGGTCACCTCCAGCACCGTCTCCCCCAGCTGCCCGGCCAGCCGCCGGACCGGCTCCACCCGGGCGGCGCAGACCCAGGCGTTGGCCGCCACCGCCGCGGCCGCCGCCAGGCAGAGGAGGGCCGACGGCAGTGCCCGCCGCCGCGCCAGCAGCAAAAGCAGCAGCCCGGCCGCCGCCGACCCCGCCGCCAGCACCCCCTTGCCCAGCGGGGAGAGGGGCAGAAAATAAGCGGCCTCCAGGGACAAAAACCAGCCAAAGCCGATCGTCCCCAGAGGCCGCTTCACCAACTGCCCCACCTCTTCAGTGGGCAGGCCGCAGCCCGCCGCAGTCTGTCCTATTTTTCAAAAACGGGAAGTTTGTCCAAAAAGATGATGTCGTCGCGGTTGGCGGCATCGCCCTCGGCCAGCACGGTGGCCTTGCCGACGATGTTGCCGCCGGCCTCGTTGACCAGCACTTCCATGGCGCGCAGGGAGTCGCCGCCGCTGATGACGTCGTCCACGATCAGGATGCGCTTGCCCTTGAGCACGTCGGCGTCGGCCTTGTCCAGGTAGAGGTCCTGCACCTTGGCGGTGGTGATGGACTTGACGCTCACGTGGATGGGGTCGGTCATGTAGAGCTTGGTCATCTTGCGGGCCGGGTAGTAATTCTTGCCGCTCTGGCGGGACATCTCGTACGCCAGGGGGATGCCCTTCGCCTCGGCGGTGACGATGTAGTCGAATTCCGGCACGACCTTCAGCAGCTCTCTGGCGCAGGCGATGGTGATCTCCACGTCGGAAAACATGACGAAGGCCGCAATGGACAGGTGGTCGTCCACCTTGCAGATGGGCAGCTGCCGCTTGCACCCGGCGATCTCGATCGGATAGAACTTTTCCATGCTAAACTCCCTTTACACCGCTTCGGCGGCCCGCCCCATAAGGGCCGCGCCCGCCGAACCTTTTTTTGGGCCGGGCCTCTCCCGGTCCCCCGTCTTGCCCCCTCTCGCGCCCCTGCAAAGGGGCAAAAGGGAACATCGGCCGCCCCCGGGGGGACAGCCGTCCTCGGCTATTATAGCACAACTTCCCCCGCAATAAAGGGGAAACGCCAAAAAAGGGGCGAAAAATTTTGCCCTGCCTAGTCCTGTTCCCCGCCGCCGCAGACCTCCATCAGCAGCTGGAAGATCGCCAGCATGTCCGCCCGGGTGGCGGAGAGCATCTCCGGGTGGAACTGCACCCCCAGGGCAAAGGAGCCGCCCTGGCGCTCGATGGCCTCCACCACCCCGTCCTTGGCGGTGGCGGCGGTGAGAAAGCCCTCGGCCACCCGGTCGATGGCCTGGTGGTGCAGCGAGTTGACCAGCGCCGTCTCCCCCAAAATGGGGGCCAGCACCGACTGGCTGTCCACGCTCACCGTGTGGCTGGCCTGGGTGGGGTGGCTGGGCTGCATATGCTGCACAAAGGAGGTGGAGAGGCTGGGCAGGTCCTGGTGGAGGGTGCCGCCGCACATCACGTTGAGGATCTGGCAGCCCCGGCAGATGCCCAGGATGGGCAGTTCCGCCTGCAGCGCCAGCTTGCAGACATACATGTCAAAGCGGTCGCGCCGGTCGGAGACGGCGGTGAGATTTTGGTGGGGCTCCTGCCCGTAGAGCAGGGGGCTCAAGTCGTTTCCGCCGGTGAGCACCACCCCGTCGCAGAGCTCCAGCTGGGCCTGTACCACCGCCCGGTCGCCGGTGATGGGCAGCAGGATCGGCACCCCCCCCGCCCGATGGACAGCGGCGACGTACTCATCGTGCACATAGTCGCTGCTGCAGCCGAAGAACACCGGGTCGTCGTGTACGGTGGTGCCCGCAGTGATGCCGATCACTGGTTTTTTCATAGAATCACTACCTTTTATGTATTGGCGCTTTGCCTGCTATCAGTATACCAAAAAACACAAAAAGCAACCAGTGCCCAGGCTTATTTTCTACACTTGTATCAGTTTTTTCCCCCGTTCAGGTGCATATTGCCGGACGGCTCCTCCTCGGCCTATATAAAGTCACTTGCCTTTACAGCGATCCCTGCCCACCCCGCAGCCGTCCCCAGGGAAAAAGTCCCCCTCTCCTTCCTCTAAAAGGCCCTGCCTGCTCCCATCTCGGCCGTCTTCCCCGTCCAGGAGGGCCGTGTCCAGAGGGGCCGCACTGCCATCCGCTCCCGACCCGGCCGTCTTTCCCCGCCCAGGCGGGCCGTGTCCAGAGGGGCAGCGCCACCATCCACTCCCATCCCGGCCGTCTTCCCCGCCCAAGTGGGCCGTGTCCGGAGGAGCAGCACTGCCATCCGCTCCCATCCCGACTGTCTCCCCGCCCAGGCGGGCCGTCCGGAAGGGAAGCACTGCCATCCGCTCCCATCCCGACTGTCTCCCCGCCCAGGCGGGCCGTCCGGAGGGGCAACGCCGCCATCTGCTCCCGACCCGACTGTCTCCCCGCCCAGGCGGGCCGTGTCCGGAAGGGCAGCGCCGCCATCCACTCCCGACCCGGCCGTCTCCCCGCCCAAGTGGGCCGTGTCCGGAGGGGCCGCACTGCCATCTGCTCCCAGCGTCCACCCCCTTCCCCACAGGGGCACTTTCCCCCGCGCCTCCCCCCTTGCCGGCAGCCCCCTAAAAAAGAAGGAGGGGCGGCGGTCCCGGTGCCCTCCGCACCAGCACCGCCGCCCCTTGGCCGCTTCTCCCATTTGGCCCCGCCCGCGCCGCAACAGCCTGCCCGCCGGGGCGCGCCAGAGCATGTAAAGTCTATCCCCTTTATAGATTTGGCAGGTCCTCCCAGCTGGCCCGCCGGGGCGCCTCCTCGGCTTTTTTGGCGCCGTCCTCCCCCTCGCCTCCCCGGTGGCCGTAGAGCAGCCCGCAGATCAGGGAGGTGGCAGGGATGGTCAGGAGGATGCCGAAGCTGCCCACCAGCGCCTGCAAGATCTCCACCACGATCATCTCCCGGTTGAGGATGTAGAGCAGGGAGTCGTTGTAGGCAAAGAGGAGGAGCACCACCGACAGGGAGCTGCCGATGTAGGCCAGCACCAGGGTATTGGCCATGGTGCCCAGGATGTCCCGCCCGATGGTGTAGCCCGAGCGCACCAGGCTGTGAAAACTCGATTGGGGCAGCTTCCGCTTGATTTCGTAGAGAGAGGCGGCGATGTCCACCGCCACGTCCATGATGGCCCCCACCGCGCCGATGATGATGGCCCCAAAGATGATGGCCTTCAGATCCAGCGGCTTTTCCCCGTTGAGGTACATCAAAAACATCGAGTTCTCGTCCACCATCCCCGTCAGGCGGATGATCTTGTCCATCCCAAAGGTCAGCAGCCCGGTGATCAGCACCCCCGCCGCGCAACCCAGCCCGGCGGCCAGGCTCTTGCGGCCCGGCCCGTTGACGATGAGCAGGGTCATCACCACGATGAAGGCGCAGACCAAAATGGCCCAGAGATAGACGTTTTGGCCCGAGAGGATGGCGGGCACAAAGACCGCGAAGATGGCGGCGATGGTGAAGCCCAGGGAGAGGATGGTGTTGACCCCCTTGGCCCGCCCAAAGGCAAAGAGCACTAGGCAGAACACCGCGCCCAGCCAAATCAGGGCGTCGCTGCGCACCCGCTCGGCCCAGATCCAGTCGGTGTCGGCCTGCTCGTCGGGGTTGTGGGTCAGCAGCACCTTGTCCCCCGCCTGCACCTGGTCGGGCTGCCCGCCCATGAGGGGGTCGAGCTGCTGCTTGGCAAAGAGCACCTGCCCCTTGCGCGCCCCGGCGAGCACCTCCCCTTTGAAGTAGGTGCTGTCCTGGGTGGTCTGGGTGATCCCGTCGATGACCACCTGGCTGGGCACCCGGGCGGTGATCTCCACCACCCGCACCTTCACCGTCTCGGCGGCGGCCCCATCGCCCTGCAGCGCCAGGTCCTCGGTGGCGATCTTGTTGCCGCCCCAGAGCAGCAGCACCGAGCAGAGCACCGTCAGCAGGTAGATCAGTTTCTGCTTCACGCGTCCGTCCTCCCTCTCTTCCGTCCGCCACGGCGGGCGGGCAATATTATACCAGTATACCGTCCCGCCGCCGCCCCCGTCAACCGCCGGGCAATGTCAAATTTCCCCGCCGGGCAACAAAAAAGAGGGCTATCCCGCCCCCTCTTTCGCCGTCGCCGCCAAAGGGGGGCGAACAGCCGCTTTGCCCGCCGCTCCCACACGGCCGCCGCGAGCGCGCCCCTGCGCAGCCCCGCCCAGATAGGCGGCGCTCCCCCCCTGCAGAGAGTCGGAACAGCGCCCCAAAAAGTCCCCTCTTCCCCGCAAAATCCCCCGCAGGAAAGCGGGAGCACCTCTTTCCCAAGGCCCCCTCTTCGCCTTCCCCCGCAGTCAGCCACCCCGGCGGTCCATCTGCTCGCGCCGCCCTCTCTGCCGGCCTAGTCCTCCTCCCCCGCGGCCGCGGCGGCGCTGGTGTCCAGCCAGTCGCTGTCGGGCCGGCAGAGGAGCCGGGCGTCGATGTAGGCCTCCCGCAGGGGGAGGATGGTCTGCCCCTGGTAGTTGCCCGACTGGGTCAGCTCCACCACCAGCGCCACGTCCACCCGGTCGTCGCGCAGCAGGGCCAGGGGGAGCATCAAACTCATCACATTGCGGGTGGGGAAGAAGCAGGGCAGGGCGGTCTTGAAGTTCCACCGCACCCGCTTCTTGGCCAGTTCCACCGCCTCGTCCACCCGGCTGCAGATGCGGCGAAAGTGCTTGTCGCCGCTGTCCAAAAAGGCCCGCAACTGGTCGTAGAGGGCCTTTTGCTCCCCGGGACGGCCCTCCCGCAGCCCGCAGAGCACCGGGCGCATCTCCCCGCTGTCGTAGAGCACCTCCTCCAAAAAGTCCAGGGGGAGGCGGTTGACGTTGTCCACAATGATGTGGTGGCGGTCGAGGATCAGCTCCCGCTCCAGGTCGTAGAGCAGGTCCTCCTTGCGGCGGAAGTAGCTGGCCGCCTGGGGCAGGGGGTTGAAGCTGTCCACCAGCCGCTTGCCCGCCCCCCGCGAGCCGGCGGTGCAGAAGCAGTCAAAGGCCCAGGGGGTCTTTTCCGGCTGGGCGTTGGGGAGGAAACAGGCGTAGATCTCCTCGTAGGTGTGGTCCACCAGCCCGGTGTTGAAGGCCGCGAACTCCCGCCGCCCCTCCCGCTCGAGGATGCAGACCTTCCCCTCCTGCTTGAGTCGGTAGAAGGTGTACTTGATGTAGCGCACCAAAATGGAGTAGTCGTCGGCGTTGTCCCGCGAAAAGCTCCAGCGCTCGGGCAGGGCCATCTGGGCCAGGGTGCGCAGGAACTCGGTCATGTTCCCCAGGTAGGCGAACTTGCCCAGCTCGTCCCCGGGGCGGCTGTTGTCCCGGTCGTAGCCCACCCAGTTGACATACCAGCCGTAGCTGCCGCCGGGGCTGGCCTCTTTGAAGGAGGCGACCACCCCTTCGCCGGTGGTGCCGGTGAGGGTGGTGTCGAAAAACCAGGCGTCCCCCCGGCGCTCGATCCGGTCGCCCCGGTAGGCCGCCCGGTACCCCTCCATCAGCTGGGCGGTCTGCTGGTGGCTCAAATAGCCGCCCCGCAGGCCGGTGAGCAGGTAGTTGGCGTTCTGCGCCGCCGCCTTGGTTAGGAAGATGTTCCCCTCCATCCCCTCGGGGAGGGGGCGCTCTCCCCCGCCGCTCGGGGGCGTCCCCCCGGGGGTGGCCGCCGGCTCCTTCGGCGCGGCAGGGGTCGCCGGCGCGCCCGGCGCCGCCTCGTACCGGGGGCAGGGGCGCAGCACCACCTCCACCACCGGCGGGCTGAACTCCTCCCGGGTCAGCAGCTGGGCAAACTCCTCCAGCTGCTCAAAGGCGGTCTTCATCTTGTACACCCCCAAGCTGGCCTTGGTGTACCCGGCGGCGATCAGGTCGCTGCTGGCCTGGGCCAGGGCGATGGGCTCCCCAAAGGGGTGCAGCCCCGTCAGCAGCCGGTAGATCTCCCCCCGCACCTCCTCCGAGAGGGCGGTCGCCTCGGGCCGCAGCTCCCCGCCGATGCGGTATTTCAGGTAACAGGGCCGGTCCCGGGCCGGGTTGCTGTTTTTCACCAGCAAGATCTCCACCCCGCCGTCCAGGGAAAAGCCGAGGCCCTCCCCCTCCCGCCGCAGGGTGCCGCCCGCCCGGGCGCCCTCGTAGGCCGCGCAGAGCCGCTCGAAGAGGGGCCCCTCCTCTACCTGTAACCGCTTTGCCAGGGAGTGGACCATCTCCCGGCCGATCAGTTCTTCCAGTGGGCAGTCCTCCCACCGCATCTCCTCGCCGTCCATCCATCTGCTCCTTTGCCGCAAAATCGGCCGCCCTCCGGCGGCGCTCAAACTGGTTTTATTGTACCATCATCCGCCGGCAGTGACAAGGCGCAGCCCGTCCCGGCGGGGGGCTCTATTGAAAGGGGTTTGAGCCCTTCTCCCGCCCTCGACAGTCACGTATTTCCCCGGCAAATCGAACATCAAAAGAGTTGTCACTTCCCCTGTGTCCTCTAAAAAAGAGGGGAAGAGCGGCTCTCCCTCTTCCCCTCTCCGTTTCCTTTAAGCCGTACAGGCAGCGCCCAACTGTTTTGCTACTCCCGTCTCAGCCGGGAAGCGTCTCCTCTTCCACGGCCCTGATGCCGCAAATAATCGAGCGAACGACTTCCATAAAGTCTCGGTACACCTGCTCATCCAGCAATTTTGAGAGCAAAAAGCTAAAACGTCCCCCCTCCGCCTTTTTTCCCGGAATAGCAACGCCCAAGGCCGCTTCAAACCGCTCTTTAAGTGGCCGCCTCCCCTCAACCGTGTCATAGGGGGCCTTAAAGTAGCAAAACTCGATCTCCGCAAAAACGCCCTTCTTCCACGGGTAGATGCTGACGAGCTGCGACTTGGCGCACTTGCCGTCGCAGATTGCCACAATGCTGGAATGGGTGTGCCCCTTGCCAAACCAGATCCTGCACCCCATCTCCGCAAAGTCCTCCATGGCGCGGGCCGCCAAATCCCTCGCGTCCGATCCGCCCACCCGCTCCACATCCTCCAAAAAGGAATCGCGGTCCCACTCCCGCTTTTCGGGCTTCTTGACATCGTCCGCCTGGACGGTCTGACCGACCGCCCTGGAAACAACGATCCTCCGCCCGTCGCCGGAGAAGTACTGCTTGATCTCCAGGCCCAAAATCTCGGTGTTGACCATCTGGTTGTTGAGGAATTCGATGATGCGCAGCAGCGTCTTGGGGATTTGGTCGGCCACAAATAAAAGGCGCACCTTTCCAGCGCGCAGATGGTCGCCGACTTCTGTCCAAAACGCCTCCACCTGCGTCTCATCAAAGCCCCAGTCGTCTTCCAGGGTGCGGGCGTGCCCCCCTTTTTCGTAGAGCTGGCGGATGTCGGCAACACTCCAGTACTCGGTCGCATTGGCCGCGTAGTCCAGCATCTGCCCCACCACCTCCCGCCGGATCCGGGTGTCGGTCGAGCGCTTTACCTCCACAAAGGTGGGGATTCCGTTCTGGTCGATAAACAGGTGGTCCAAGTACCACTGGCTGCCCCCCTTCTCTGTCTCCGGGACCCCCATCTCCCGCGAAATCAGCACAAAGCGCAGCGCGTCTTCCGGCGCGATCTGTCCCCCCGCGAGGATGGCGGGGTGCCTCTCGATCAGCCTCTGAAAATCGTCCTCCGAGGGGTAGGGCGTCTCTCTCACCTCGACCAGGTCGCCCGCCTCTCCCTCTAAAAAAATCGTGTCGGCCATGTTCCCTCTCTCCCCCTGCGCACATCCTTTGGTCGGCGTGCATTTTACCCTATTTTATCACATTTTCCATCTGGCCACCAGCTCCCGCTCTCCCCACCCGCTGCCGGACTGCCCCCTCCCCCCAAACCGGGCAAAAAAGGGGGGCGTGCCGCCCGCAGGCAGCGCGTCCCCCTTTCCGTTTCCCCCTCACAGTGAGAGGAAGTAGCGGTAAAAATCCAGGTCTCCGGTGAGTTCCGGGTGAAAGGCGGTGGCCAGCAGCCGCCCCTGGCGGGCCGCCGCGATCTGCCCCCGCACCCGGCAGAGCACCTGGGCCCGCGGCCCCACCCGCTCGATCCAGGGGGCGCGGATGAAGACCAGCGCCCGCTCCTCGGGTCCCACCTCGGCGATCGCCTGGCGGGCGGTAAAGCTGTCCAACTGGCTGCCAAAGGCGTTTCGCCGCACGGCGATGTCCATCGCCCCCAGGTGGGGGTCCTCCCCCACCACCTCGCCGGCCAGGAGGATGGCCCCGGCGCAGGTGCCCCAGGCGGGCATCCCCTCCGCCAGCCGGCCCTTCAGCGGCTCCCAGAGACCGGCGCGCCGCAGCAGCCGGCTCTGGGCGGTGCTCTCCCCGCCGGGCAGGATCAGCGCCTCGGCCCGCGCCAGGTCGGCCGGGGTCTTCACCGGCAGGGGCCGCACCCCCTCCAGCCGCCCCAGGCAGGCCAGGTGCTCGGCAAAGGAGCCCTGCAGGGCCAGCACCCCGACGGTCCTCTCTCCCCCCGCCATCCTACCAGCCCCGGTTCTCCATCCGCTGGCTCTCGGGGATCTGGGAGATCTCCACGCCGCGGATGGCCTCCCCCAGATCGCGGGACACCTCGGCGATGATCTTGGGGTCGTTATAGTAGGTGGTGGCGGTGACGATGGCCTTGGCCCGCCGCTCCGGGTTCTCCGAGCGGAAGATGCCCGAGCCCACGAACACCCCCTCGCTGCCCAGCACCATCATCAGGGCCGCGTCGGCCGGGGTGGCCACCCCGCCGGCGGCAAAGTTGACCACCGGCAGCCGCCCCTCTTCGGCCACCTGGCAGACCAGCTCGTAGGGCGCGCCGATCTCCTTGGCAAAGCTCATCCGCTCCTCTTTCGGCAGGGAGCACAGCCGGGCGATCTCCTCGCTCATGCAGCGCTGGTGGCGCACCGCCTCGACGATGTTGCCGGTGCCCGCCTCCCCCTTGGTGCGGATCATGGCCGCCCCCTCGCCGATGCGGCGCAGGGCCTCCCCCAGATTGCGGGCGCCGCAGACAAAGGGCACCGCAAAGGCCCGCTTGTCCAGGTGGAAGCGGTCGTCCGCCGGGGTGAGCACCTCGCTCTCGTCGATGAAGTCGATCTTCATGGCCTCCAGCACCCGGGCCTCCACAATGTGGCCGATGCGGGCCTTGGCCATCACCGGGATGGAGACGGCCGCCTGGATCTCGGCGATCATCTTGGGGTCGCTCATCCGGGCCACGCCCCCCTCCCGGCGGATGTCCGAGGGCACCCGCTCCAGGGCCATCACCGCCACCGCGCCCGCCTCCTGGGCAATCTCCGCCTCCCGGGGATTGGTCACGTCCATGATCACCCCGCCCTTGAGCATCTGGGCCAGGTTCCGGTTCATCTGTTCGCGCTCTGTCATCTCACGCTCTCCTCTCGTCGCCCCCAAGGCGGGGGTTGCATTTGGTATGGGGCCATTGTACAATCATACTGTTCCCTTGAAAATATACAATTTTATTATTTTTAGTAAGGGCAGTTTGCAATGGAGAGTTTTGTTTTCGCAGTGGACCGCGCCAAGCCGGAGCCCCTCTACGCCCAGCTCACCGGGGCGGTGCGGCGGGCGGTGGCGGCCGGGCAGCTCCCCGCCGGGGCGCAGCTCCCCTCGATCCGCGCCCTCAGCGCCAGCTTGGAGGTCAGCAAGACCACGGTGGAGAGCGCCTACGCCCAGCTCCTGGCCGAGGGCTATATCGCCAGCCGCCCGGGCAGCGGCTACACCGTCTCCCCCCTGGGGGCGGTGCCCCCCCTCCACCCGTCCGGGTCCGCCGGGCCCGCCGCCGTCCCCGCCTCCCCCGTGCGCTACGACTTTGCCGCCAGCGCGGTGGACGCCTCCCTCTTTGACCGCCGCCTCTGGAAGCGCTACCTGGGCCGGGCGCTGGAGACCCAGGCCGCCATGACCAGCTACGGCGACAGCCAGGGGGAACCCGCCCTCCGCCGGGCCCTCTGCGAGTACACCCGCCGCTCCCGCGGGGCCGTCTGCACCCCCGAGAGCCTGGTGGTGGGGGCCGGGGTGCAGAGCCTGCTGCAGATTTTTTGCACCCTGCTGGGGCGGGACGGGCGGCCCATCGGGGTGGAGCACCCGGGCTTTTTGCAGGCCGAACAGGTCTTTTTCGACCACGGCTTCCCCGCCGAGCCCTTCTCCCTGGAAAAGCTCCTCGCCCGCCGGGAGAGCCCCTACCCCGCCATCTACCTGAACCCCTCCTCCCCCTACCGGGGCCGCCCCCTCGCCGCCGGAGAGAAGCTCCGCCTCCTGACCTGGTGCCAGCAGACCGGCACCTACCTGTTGGAGGACGACTACAACGGCGAGTTCCGCTACGCCAAACAGCCGGTGCCCGCCCTGCAGGGGCTGGCCGAGAACGACCGGGTGGTCTACCTGGGCTCCTTCTCCCGGCTGCTGCTCCCCTCCATCCGCATCAGCTACATGGCCCTGCCCCAGCCCCTGCTGGCGCGCTACCTCCCCCTCAAGGGCCGCTACAACCCCAGTTGCTCCACCCTGGAGCAGTTGGCCCTGGCGGGGCTGATCGCCGACGGCCACCTGGCCCGCCAGATCGGGCGGATGCGCCGCCTCTACGCCGAGAAGAGCCGGCTGCTGCGCCAGTGCCTCGCCGCCTCCTTCGGCCCCCTCTGCCGCCCCGGCAGCTTTGCCAGCGCCCTCCAGCTCACCGCCCGGCTGGAGCTGGGGGAGAGCGCCGCCTCCCTCTGCCAGCGGGCCCTGGCCGCCGGGGTCAAACTGCGCCCGGTGCCCCCCTTGACCCCGGGGGAACGCCCCCAGGTGCTCTTCTCCATCTCCGCCATCCCCCGGGAGGAGATCGCCCCGGCGGTGGAGGCCCTGCGGGCCTGTTGGCTGCCCTGAGCGGTCCCCTTTTTCCCCCTCTCTCATAGGATGGGGCAGCCATAGGAGAGAGGAGGCGTATACATGCCGCAACAAGAGCTGTTTCAGGACATCACCCCCCAGGCGGCCCGGGCCCTGATGCAGGCCCACCCCGAGGCGGTGATCCTCGACGTGCGGGGCCCGCAGGAGTACCGCTCCCGGCACATCCCGGGGGCCCTCAACCTGCCCCTGGAAAAACTGGTGGAGCAGGCCCCCACCCTGCTGCCCAACAAGGACGCCCTGCTTTTGGTCTACTGCCAGATCGGGGTGCGCAGCCTGCGGGCCAGCGCCCTGCTGGCCGGCCTGGGCTACCGCCGGGTCTGCCACTTCGGCGGGATCGACCGCTGGCCCTACGACACGGTGTCCGGCAGGTAGGGCCCGCCGCCAAGCCCCTATCTGCACAGCGAACGCCCCCGGACAGCCGACTGCTTGCCGCCTGTCCGGGGGCGTCTCTTACCGCCCGATGCGCACCCGGGCAGCATACTCCCCGCGCCCGGCCAACACATCCCCGCCTGCGCCCCTCGCGCCCCCGTGAAAGCTCTGGCACGGCGGGCAAATCCCCTTTCAAGACCCAGCCCTCGCATCAGAAAAACATCCTTTTTCCCCACAACCCGACCGGCAGAGAAAAAGGGGTGTCCCAACCGCCATCTGTTCCCCGCACTTCTCTGCGGCAAACGGACAAAAAGGGCCGCCCGACCACCGGGAAGACTCTTCCCCGAAAGACCTCCTGCCCACTCGGGCCCTGTGGACAAATATCCCCCCATTGGCAGCGACTGGGCTCCTCTTCCAACCAACACCGATTTTCTGCACTGTCCGCGACAAACCGGCCAAAAGGGGCTCCCGGCGGCAAAACAGCTTCCCCTACGCCAAACCACATCCCTGTCCGTGTTCTGTGACCAAGTGCCCGCCCAACCCGGCAGCGGTGGCCCCTTTCCCCACCAGCACCAATTCCCCGCGCCTGTGGCAAATCAACTGCAAGCGACCACCTGGCCGCAGAACAGCTCCTCCTGCGCAAAGCCGCCCACCTGCTGGGATACACTGCCAAGCCCCCGCCCAACCGGCAGCAGAGGGACCTCTCTCCACCCAGCGCCGGTCCCCCACAGCCCATCCGCGGCCAACCGGCAAAGACTCGGCCGCCCGACCACCGGGCATCCCCTTCCCCGCACCCCAGCTCCACCCAAACCACTCGGCCGGACCCCTGCCTGTTTTTCCCTCTCCTCCCCCACCACAGGGGGGCAGAGACCCGTCCCTTTCCTGCCCGACCGTCGCCCTTTTCCCACAACCCAACAAAAAAAGCCAGCCCCCGCAGGGACTGGCTCTCTTTCATTTTGATTCCGCTTGTCTACCGCGCCTTGGAGGCCCGCTCAAAGAGGTCGGTCACCTCTCTGCCCGGGGCCTTGTCGCAGAGGGAGACGACCACCACCAGCGCCAGGGCCAGGAAGAACCCAGGGATCAGCGAGTAGAGGCCGGTGGCCTTGCAGACCGGCAGGTTCTCCCACAGCAGCACCACGGCGCCGCCCGAGACCATCCCGGCGATGGCGCCCTTGAGGGTCATCCGCTTCCAGAAGAGGGAGAGCAGGATCACCGGCCCAAAGGCCGCGCCAAACCCGGCCCAGGCGTAGGAGACCAGCCCCATCACCGAGCTGGTGGGGTCCAGCGCCAGCAGGTAGGCCAGCACCGACACGGCGATGACCGCCCCCCGGCTGACCCACATCAGCTCCTTGTCGCTGGCCTGGGGGCGCAGCAGGGGCTTGTAAAAGTCGTTGGAGACCGCCGAGGCGGTGACCAGCAGCTGGCTGTCGGCGGTGCTCATCACCGCCGCGAGGATAGCCGAGAGCAGCACCCCCGCCAGCAGCCCCGGGGCCAGCCGGCCCACCATCTGCATAAAGATGACCTCGGCCGCCGCGCTGTCGGCGTAGACGATCCCCTCCTGGGTCAGGTAGACATACCCCACCATGCCGATGACCACCGCCGCCGTCAGGGAGATGACCACCCAGATCATGGCGATGAGGCGGGAGCGCTTGATGAGGGAGCGGCTCTTGATGGCCATGAAGCGGGTGAGGATGTGGGGCATCCCGAAGTAGCCCAGCCCCCAGGCCAGGCTGGAGATGATGGCCGTGAAGGAGAGGGCCCCCTGGGGGCTGTTGAAGAAGCTGGTGAAACTCCCCCCGGCGATGGATGTCAGGGTGGAGAGGGAGAAGTCGGGCACGTTCATCACCGCCAGCACCGGCACCAGCACAATGGCACAGAACATGAGGATGCCCTGGATCAGGTCGGTCCAGCAGACGGCCAAAAAGCCCCCCAAGAAGGTGTAGGCGATGATGATGAGCGCGCCGATGGTGAGGGCGGCCACATAGCTGTCCATCCCCAGCACGTACATGAAGAGTTTGGCCCCGGCGTTAAAGGCCGACGCGGTGTAGACCAGGAAGAAGACGAAGATGATGACCGCGCAGCACAGCCGCAGCACCTTGGACTTGCTCATAAAGCGGTTTTCCAGGTACTCGGGGATGGTGATGGCGTCGCCCGACAGCTCGGTAAAGCTGCGCAGCCGCCCGGCCACCACCTTCCAGTTGAGGTAGGTGCCCAGCCCCAGGCCAATGGCGATCCAGGAGGCCGAGAGCCCCGAGATGTAGGCCGCCGCGGGCAGCCCCATGAGCAGCCACCCGCTCATGTCCGAGGCCTGGGCGCTGATGGCGGTGACCCAGCTGCCCAGGCCCCGCCCGCCCAAAAAGTAGTCGGACAGGTTGTTTGATTTGT
Source organism: Bittarella sp. HCP28S3_D9 (assembly GCF_052065655.1). NCBI lineage: Bacteria > Bacillati > Bacillota > Clostridia > Eubacteriales > Oscillospiraceae > Bittarella (ex Durand et al. 2017) > Bittarella sp. HCP28S3_D9. The sequence continues at coordinate 47,571 of NZ_JBQHTP010000018.1, forward strand.
TGAAAAAGAACACCCCGATCCCCACCATCAACAGCAGGTAGAGAACGAAGGTGATCAGTGTGGTGACACTGACTTCCACAGAAAAATCCCCCTCTTTTCAGATCGTTGCCGCGCCCGGACCCGAGGGCCCGGCGCAGAGATATTTGTATTATACCTTTTTTTGAACCCAACCGCAATGTTCGATTTGGAATATTGTAAAACCTGTGGTATAATGGCGGTCAAATGCCGAAAAGGAGGGCAAAAAATGAATATACGAGACTTCGCCCATGCAGATCGAGACACATTTCTCACCCTCTCGCGGGCCTTCTACCACACCGACGCCACCGATCACGACATCCCCGACGCCTACCGGGAGAAGACCTTCGCGCTGGCGGTGGAGAAAAGCCCCTATGTGCGGGGCCTGCTGCTGGAGGAGGGGGGCGCCCCCGCGGGCTACGCCCTGCTCTCCCTCTCCCACACCTGCGAGTACGGCGGCCTGTTGGTGCTGCTGGAAGAGCTCTACGTCGACCCGGCCTTTCAGGGCAGGGGGCTCGGCCGGGCCTTTTTTGACTGGCTCTTCACCGAGTACCGCGAGGCGGCGGCCTTCCGATTGGATGTGACTGCCGAGAACGAGGGGGCCATCCGCCTCTACGGGCGGCAGGGCTTTCAGTTCCTCCCCTACCGCTGCATGGTCAAACCCAACTGACTTTTCCTCTCCAGAGCGCCAAAAGCGGCGGTCGGCCCACCCGGGCCGGCCCCCGCTTTCTCTATTCTGTCCGCCCCCGCTGCGGCGGGCCTTTTGGAGGCGCAAAACGCCGCGGGCCGTCCCCGCCCCAGCGGCCGACAGGGCCCCCCTTCCCTCTCCGCCAGCCTGCAGGTGGAAAAAGTCTGCCCGCGCCCGCATTTTCAAGTGCAGTTCCCTCGGCTCCGCCCCCGGCAGTTCCAAGGGGCTTCTCTCCCCCCGACCCGATCGAAGCCACCGGCCACCCCGCCGGTGTGCGCCACCTTTAAAAGGAGGCCATGCGGGCTTTGCCCCCGAGGGCATCGATTGCACCCCGTCCGCCGCCACCGGCCAACCAGCAAGCTGGGCCGCCCTCTCTTGCGCCTTTCGCGCCCTTCCTCTCACTCCTCCCTCCGGCAGAGCCGGAGAACAGGGTGCCAACGGGACCGCTGCGACCGCTCACACATCCGCTCGCCCGCTCCGGCCACATAAGGGCCCGGCGCCGGCAGGCAGGCGAAGACCCGCCGAAATTTCGCTTCCCCTGCACTTGCACTGCCTGCCCTATGGCCCGTTCTTCCGTTCTTGTGACATCCCCTTTGGGTCGTCCCTCCGCCGCTGGCAGTCCGCTCCGCTCAATGCCGCAGCAAACGCCTCTTTTTGGACATCTCTCCCGGCGTCTCCCGCCGACAAAATAAAAAAGAGGGCCCGGCGCACCCCGCGCCGGGCCTCCCTCTCTCTTTTGCTCCCCTCGGCCTACTGCTGGCTCTCCCCCTCTTTGCGCCGGCCGGCCAGGCGGTGGAGCCACTCCAGCACCGCCGAAGGGCTCGCCTGGCCGCCCAGCTTCTGCTGGCAGTGGTCGGCCAGCAGGGAGAGGAGGGCGAAGATGGCCGCCGAGAAGAAAAACCCCAGGGCCAGCCCCTCCATCACCTGCATCAGGGGGGCCATCCGCAGGGTGGCCTCCTGCAGGACGGTGTCGCTGAAGGCCACCTGCACCGTCCCCCGACTGGCAAAGAAGCGCAGCAGGTAGCAGGCGGCCGCCAACAGGGTGAAGACGGCGGTGGCCAGCCGCAGGCTCACCGTCCAGCGCTGCAGGCGGCGAATCTCCTTTTGCACCGGGTCGCCGTAGAGGGTGTAGCAGTAGGCCGCCAGGCAGACCGGCTGCCCCATCTTCCGGCGGATGCGCCAGTCCCGCATCCCGGCGGCCCGCTTCTCCTCGATCTCGCGGCGCAGGTCCGCCTCGATGAGGGCCTTGTCCCCCTCGGGCAGGTCGATTTTCTTGAGGGTCTTTTGCAGATAGGTGTCCATCTTCACCGGCGATTCCTCCCTTTTTTGAGCCCTTTATTTGAGGGTGGCAATGGTGACCCCCGCCTCCCCCTCGCCAAAGGTGCCCAGCCGAAACCCGGCCACGTTCTTGTGCCGCTTGAGGTAGCTGTGGATGCCGGCGCGCAGGGCCCCGGTCCCCTTGCCGTGGATGATGGAGATCTGCTCCATCCCCGAGAGGACGGCCCGGTCGATGAAGCCGTCCAGCTCCATCACCGCCTCGTCCACGCTCTGGCCCCGCAGGTCGATCTCCAGGGCCGCGCGGCGGGTCTTCTGGCTGCTGCCCGCCACCCGGCGGGCGCTGCGCTCGCCGCTCTTGGGCATCTTCTTGCCCGAGAGGCGAACGTCCTTCATCTTCACCCGGGTCTTGATGGCCCCGGTCTGGATGGTCACGTCCTCGCCCTTGATCTCCACCACCTCGGCGGGGGTGTTCATCTCCCGCAGGGTGACCACGTCCCCCACCTTCAGGGGGCGGGGCAGGGTGTAGTGGTCGTCCACCTGGGGCTGGCTGCCGGCCACGTCGTAGAGTTTGTCCACCCGGTTGCGCACCGCGCCGGGGGTGAGGGCGGCGTCCTTCTTGCGGTTTCGCTCCTTGATTTCAGCGATGACCGCCTCCGCCTCCCGCTTGGTCTGCTCAATGACCCGCTGGGCGGCGATGTGGGCCTCCTCCGCCTCCTGCTTGGCCGCTTTGAGCTGGCGGTAGAGCTCCTTCTCGGCGTACTCCTGCTGGCGCTTTTGCTTGGCGGCGTACTGCTCGGCCCGCTCCAACTGGCGGGTGAGCTCGCTGCGCTTCTGCTCCAGGCTCTCGATGACGTCCTCGAACTTGATGTCGTCCTTTTGAATGTAGCCCCGCGCCGCGTCCAGCACCATCCTGCTCATCCCCAGCTTGCCGGCGATGGCAAAGGCGTTGGAGCGCCCCGGCACCCCCACGATGAGGCGGTAGGTGGGGCGCAGGCTCTCCACGTCGAACTCGCAGCTGGCGTTCTCCACCCGCGGCTCCTTCAGGGCGTACATCTTCAGCTCCGCGTAGTGGGTGGAGGCGGCGGTGCGGCAGCGGGCCGCGCGCAGGTGTTCCAGCACGGCGATGGCCAGGGCTGCCCCCTCGGTGGGGTCGGTCCCCGCCCCCAGCTCGTCCAGCAGCACCAGGGAGCCCCGGCCCGCCTCCTTGAGCAGCCCGATGATGTTGACCATGTGGGAGGAGAAGGTGGACAGGCTCTGCTCGATGGACTGCTCGTCGCCGATGTCGGCGTAGACGTGGGCGAAGTAGTCCACCCGGCTCCCCTTCTTGGCGGGGATGAGCAGCCCGCTCTTGGCCATGAGGGCAAAGAGCCCCAGGGTCTTGAGACAGACGGTCTTGCCGCCGGTGTTGGGCCCGGTGATGACCAGGGTGTCGAAGTCCCGCCCCAGGGAGATGTCGATGGGCACCACGTCCCCGGCGGCGATCAGGGGGTGGCGGGCCCCCCGCAGGTCGATCTGCTGCTCGTCCCCCATCTCGGGGGCGGTGCAGTCCAGGGCCTTGGCCAGCTTGGCCTTGGCCAGCAGCAGGTCGATGGCGGCCAGCAGGTCGTAGTCGGCCAGCAGGTCGGCCTTGCAGGAGACCACCAGCTCGGTGAGCTCCTGAAGGATGCGCTCGATCTCCTCCTGCTCCTTGCCCCGCAGCATCCGCACCTCGTTGTTCAGGTCCACCACCGCCATCGGCTCCACAAAGAGGGTGGCCCCGCTCTGGGAGGCGTCGTGCACCAGCCCGGGCACCTGGGTGCGAAACTCGCTCTTGACCGGCAGCACAAAGCGCCCGTCCCGCATGGTGACCAGGGCCTCCTGGAGGTATTTCTGCTGGGAGGAGGAGCGGAGGATGTCCTCCAGCTTCTCCCGCGCCCGGTTCTGGGCCCGCAGGATCCCCCGGCGGATGGAGTGCAGCTCCGGGCTGGCCGAGTCGGCCAGCTCCTCCTCGTTCAAGATGGCGTCCCCCAGGCGGCGGTAGATGCCGTCGTGAAAGGTCAGGTAGGCAAAGTAGGGGTCCAGCAGCCCGCTGCCCACCTGGCGGCTGTTCTTGTACCAGTCCTGCACGGCGCGGCAGGCGCCCAGCAGCTTGCGCACCCCCAAAAGCTCCTTGATGGAGAGCACCCCGCCCTTGTCCGCCCGGGTCAGGGGGCGGGAGAGGTCGCTCACCCGCCCCACCCCGGGGTCGCCGTAGCGCAGCAGCAGGGTGTACATCTCGTCGGTACGCGCCAGCGCCTCCCTGGCCTCGTCGGCCGAGGGGCAGAGCAGGTCCTCAAAGGAGAGGGTCTCGTTTTTCTCGCAAAAGGTCTTTTTTTGCAGCTGGAACAAAATCTTGTCGAACTCCAGCGTCTTGTAGTGTTTTTCCGCGTTCAATGGTCGTATCCTCACTGTGGCGCGGCGGCGGGCAGCGCTCTGCCCTGCCGCCGGTGGGTGGTCCTCGCAGGCGGCCCCCTCACAGGGACTTCAAAAAGTCCAGCGCCTGAAAGCCCCCCTCGGTCTGGCAGAGCAGGTACTGCTCGGCCAGCCGGGCCAGGGCCGCCCCGGTCTCGGGCTCGACGCGAAAGTTGAAGAGGGCCGAAAAATCGCTGTAGATGATGTGGCGCATGGCCGCCAGCAGCCCCGGGGAGAGGGGGACATACCGCCCCCCGTCGCCGGGCTGGGCGCAGTCGCGGCAGAGGAGGTTGCCGTTTTGGGGGGAGAAGAGCATCCCCCCGGCGCACTCGTACCCGCCGCAGCGGCAGCAGCCCACCAAATCGGGCATGTAGCCGCTCATGGCCAGCAGCCGCAGCTCAAACAGGGCCTTGAGCAGCAGCCGGTCGCGCTTTTTGGCGTCCAAAAAGTGCAGGGTGTTCAAAAGCAGCCGCAGATGGCCCGAGAGGTCGGGCTCGTCGGGGCTCAGGCGGCGGATGAGCTCCAAAAAGTAGACGGCGGTGGAGAGGTCCACCACGTCCTTTCGCAGGTTCCAAAACTGGTTGAGGACCTTGGCGTCCTCGATTATGTACATCGCCTTTCCCTCGTAGAGGGAAAAGCTGGAATAGGTCAGCAGTCCGGTGGCGCTGACGAGCTTGCTCTTGACCCGCATGGCCCCCTTGGCCGAGGCCGAGACGATGCCCGCCCGGTCGGTGAGCAGGTGGACGATCTTGTCCGCCTCACCGACCTGCACTTCGCGGATCACGATCCCGCACATCTGTGTATAGGCCATCTTCGACCTCCCCGGTGCGCTCCTTGGCCTGCCGGTAGCGCAGGTAGTCCCCCACGCTGCCGGTCATCTCAAACTGGGCCCAGAGCTGCTGGCTCTCGTCGGTATACACGGCGACCCCCCCTTTTTTTGACCTCTGCAAAACTAGCATCGGCCCCTGGGGGGAAGATTAGTCCTGTCAAAAACAGGTTCGCCGTTTTGGCGGAAAACCGGCGGCCGCCGGGGGTGATTTTTGGCGGCCCCCGGCCGCTGCTCTGCGCCCAAAAGGGCTTTTATTCGACCTTGAGGCCGAAGTTTTGGATCAGCCGGTCCTTGTTTCGCCAGTCCTCTTTCACCTTGACCCAGCACTGCAAGTTGACCTGGCAGCCCAAAAAGGCCTCGATGTCCTGGCGGGACTGGGTGAGGATCTTTTTGAGCATCGAGCCGCCCTTGCCGATGAGCATCCCCTTGTGGTTGGGCCGCTCGCAGTAGAGGGTGCAGTCGATGTCCACCAGATCCTTTTTGCCCTCCCGCTCGGCAAACTTCTCCACCACCACCGCGGTGCCGTGGGGGATCTCCTGGGCGGTGTTGCGCAGGATCTTCTCCCGCACGATCTCGGCCACGATCACCCGCTCGGGCTGGTCGGTAAAGGCGTCGTCGGGGAAGAAGTGGGGGCTCTCGGAGGCGTATCCCTCCAGGGCGCGCACCAGCTCCTCCACCCCGTCATTTTGAAGGGCGGAGGTGTAAAACACCTCGGCAAAGGGGTATTTCTCGGTGAACTGGGCGGTGCGCAGCAGCAGGGACTCCTTGTTTGACACCGTGTCCACCTTGTTGACGCAGAGGATCGCCGGCGCCCCCGACTGGCGGATGCTGGCCAGCAAGCTCTCCTCGGCGGCGCCGATGGGGCCCTCGGGCTCCACCACCAGCACCTGCACGTCCACGTCGCCGATGGACTGGGTCACCGCCCGGTTCATCTGCTCGCTGAGCTTGGTCTTGCCCTTGTGCAGCCCCGGGGTGTCGATGAAGACCAGCTGGGTCGCCCCCCGGGTGAGCACCCCGGTGATGCGGGTGCGGGTGGTCTGGGGCTTGTCCGAGACGATGGCCACCTTCTCCCCCACCACGGCGTTGAGAAGGGAGGACTTGCCCACGTTGGGCCTGCCCACCAAGCTGACAAAGACCGATTTGCTGATTGGTTGTTCCGTCATATTTTCTCCTTAAAAATGGGTTTTATCGTCTTTTCTTTTCCCGCCGCAAAGGACAAAGAGCCCCAGCGCGGCGAGGAGGGCCAGGGCCGCCCCGGCCCCCAGCGGGGTCCTGATCGCCGCCCCGAGGGCGCGAAGCCCCGCCGGGTCGGCAAAGAGGCAGACCCCCGCGCCCGCGGCAAAAACCGCGCAGGCCAGCACCCCGCCCGCCGCCGCGTCCTTGACCCAGCCGATGGCGCGGTCCCTGTCCGGGCAGACCCGGTCGCAGAGCCGCTCGACGGCGGTGTTGAGGAGCTCGGCCCCCCAGACCAGCCCGCAGGCCAGAAAGAGGAGGGCCCAGTCCCCCCGGTCAAAGGGGTAGAAGGGGGCCAGGGAAAAGACCAGCGCGGTGGCCGCCAGATGGATGCGCAGGTTGCGCTCGGCCCGCAGGGCCCGCCAGAGCCCGCGGCCGGCGCAGGCGAAGCTGCGGCCCAGGGCCGCCGGGCGGTGGGGGCGCAAGATCACTCCTCGCTGACGTAACTGGCGTCCCGGGGCAGGCCCAGCTGCAGCATGATGGCCTCTTCCTTCTCCCGCATCCGCACCTGCTCCATCCCCCCGGCCACGTGGTCGTAGCCCAGGATGTGCAGCATCGAGTGGACGGTGAGGAAGGCGATCTCCCGCTGCAGGGAGTGGCCGTAGATCTCGGCTTGCAGCACCGCCTTCTCGGCCGAGATCACCACGTCGCCCAGCACGTAGGCGCCGGTCTCCCGGTTCTTGTCGAACTTGCCGTTTTCCCCCAGGGGAAAGGAGAGGACGTCGGTGGAGATGTCCTTGCCCCGGTACTCGGCGTTGAGCTCCTGGATCTGCTCGTTGTCCACAAAGGTGACGCTCACCTCGGCGGGACCCGCAAATTTCTCGGCGGTCAAAACGGCGTTGCAGGCCCGGCGGACCAGCAGCCGCAGCCCGGAGGGCAGTTTGACCTTCTTCTGGCGGTTGGTGATGGATACCTTTACGAGAGCCATGTTCATTCTCCTTCGCTTATTTTGTCGTCCTGTCACAGAACCTCTCGCCGGGGAGGGCCCGGCCGGGAGGGACTACTCCTCTTTTCCCTCGGGGGTGCGGCGGTAATACGCCTCGTAGGCGCGGATGATCTCCATCACCAGGCGGTGGCGGACCACGTCCTTCTCGGTGAAGTAGATCTGCTCGATCCCCTTGATGCCCTTGACGATGTCGGCCGAGACCACCAGGCCGCTCTTTTTCTTCTCCGGCAGGTCGATCTGGGTGACGTCGCCGGTGACCACCGCCTTGGAGCCCGCCCCCAGCCGGGTGAGGAACATCTTCATCTGCTCGGGGGTGGTGTTCTGCGCCTCGTCGAGGATGATGAAGGAGTCGTTGAGGGTGCGCCCCCGCATATAGGCCAGGGGCGCCACCTCGATGCTCCCCCGCTCCTGGTACTTGTAAAAGCTCTCGGCGCCCAGCATTTCAAAGAGGGCGTCGTAGAGGGGCCGCAGGTAGGGGTCGACCTTGGTCTGCAGATCGCCGGGGAGGAATCCCAGCTTCTCCCCCGCCTCCACCGCCGGGCGGGTGAGGATGATCTTGCTCACGTCCCCGGCCTTGAAGGCCTTTACGGCCATGGCCACCGCCAGGTAGGTCTTGCCGGTGCCCGCCGGGCCGATGCCGAAGACGATGCTGTTTTTGGAGATGGCCTCGACGTATTTCTTCTGGCCGAAGGTCTTGGCCTTCACCGGCTTGCCCTTGGCCGTCAGGCAGACCACCCCCGGCTGGGCCTGGGGGGGCACCTCGTCCAGGCCGCCGCCCACCATCTCCAGGGTGTAGCCCACGTTCTGTTCGTCCAGCGGGGTGCCGCTTTTCAGGATGAGCAGCAGGTTTTCCACCGCCTTTTGGGCCAGGTGGGCCTGCTCTCTCTCCCCGGTGATGTGCAGGGCCCCGTCCCGGGCGGTGAGTTTGACCAAAAAGCGCCCCTCGATGCGGCGGGCGTTCTCGTCCAGGTTGCCAAAGAGGGCCGCCAGCTGGACCGGGTCGAGGTTTTCCAGTACGATGTCTTCCATTCAAAACTTCCTTTTTTTCAACGCTGTCTGCGGCGAGGGGAATGGGCGCGCCGCCGCCCCGGGCCCAAAAGAGAGGCGCCCGACACAAGGGAGATTGGGCTCCTTTGCCGCCAAATAGCCCTCTCAGGGGCGGATTTTAGAAAATATGGCATAAAAACTGAACGTTTTGTTTGAAATTCTAATAATTGTTCACATATTCCTAGCACATTATATCACACAATTGGGGGTTATAACAGGTTTTTTCTGAAATTTTCAGAAAAAATTCCAAATTTCGTCCCCCGCTACCGCTGCACCGCCTGTTCCTGGGCGATGTCCTGCTCGCAGGTGAGGGTGAAGGTGGCGCGAAAGGCGCCGTCCCCCATCTCGCCGCCGGTCTGGCGGATCTGCACCTCCTTGCCCTGGTAGTGGCTGTCGGCGTACTCCTGGGCGCGGGCCTGGGCCTGCCCGAGGGCCTCTTCCTCGCCCAGTTCCCGGCTGCCCACCTCCACCGGGGTGATGTGCTGGGTGTGCCAGGTGATGGGCAGGGTCAGCCCGAAGAGGGAGAGCTCCTGCCGCTCCACCTCCGAGAGGTAGTCCCCCTCCAACTTGCCGGGGAAAAACAAGGGCACCTTGAAGCCCAAGATCTCCAGCACATGGCGGTTTTTGACCTTTCCCACCGGGGTCTTGACCAGCTCGGTGAGGGGGATCTCAAAGGTGACCTCCTCCTCGGTCTCGGCAAAGACCTGGCCCTGGCTGTGCTTGAAGAGTGCCTTGCCCCAGCGGTCCTCGTAGACCCCGGTGACCAGCAGCTGCCCCTCGGTGACGTACTCCCCCACCTTGACGGCGGCGTTCCCCTCCAGCGCCAGCACCCGGGTGATGCGGCCCTTCTTGGCGGCCACCAGGTTGCAGGGCTGCGAGGGGTCCACCACCGGCAGCTTCTCCCTGACCTCCTTGACCTCCACCACCACGGTGGTGCCCATGTTGCTGATGGAGATGCTCGAGAGGCCGGGCAGCAGCACCATGGTGCGCTCCTCGACCGACTTGAGGTCGATTTTTTTGATGTTTGCCCCCCGCTTGATCCCCGACTCGGCCACCGCCTGCACGATCTGCTCGCTGCTCACCGCCTCGTTGCCCACCACCTCGATGGTCCAGCACAGCCGGGACATCCACCCCAGAAAGAGGCAGAAGAGGAGGATGCCCAGCGCCACCCCCACCCGCTTGCGGTAGCGGTGCAGCCAGAAGGGGGCGCCCCTCTTCTCCTGCACCCGGATGCGCACCCCGGTGGCCCGGGCCAGCCGGTGCATCCGCTTGTAGTCCCCCGCCACGGTGTAGCAGTCAAAGCCGTCCTCCCGCTTCTGGGTGCCCCAGAGGCGCAGGCCGTTTTTGTAGACCAAATTGATGAACCGCTCACTGAAGATCCCCCGCAGGGTGAAGCGGACCGTCCCCAGCAGCCAGCGGATAAATCGAACCAGATACAACCTTCTCTCTCCCCTCTCTTCTCACCGCAGGTACTCGATGCTGACAAACACCCCCTCCACCACCGCGTCGGAGTCGTTCATGCACTTGAGACTCAGGTCCTCCCCCTCAAACTTCACCGACATCTTCCCCAGGTTGAGGACGATGACGTTCTCGTCGTATTCCAGCACCCCTTTGCAGCCCTCCACCACCGCCTCGGTGTTGCCCAGTATCTCGATGCGGCTGTCGGTCAGGTGGGCGCTCTGGGCCAGCTTCTGTGTATCCACAAGCAGGCGAAAGGGCTTTTTCTCGGCCTTTTTGCCCGTGGGTCTGCGTCTGTTCATGTCGATCCCCTCCCCCTCATATATATTGACAGGCTGCGGCTTTTATTATTGCCCCTGCCGCCCCCCGCAAAGAGGGGCAGGCGGGGGCGGCCGCAGGGGCGAAAGGAGGGCGGCATCCCCCCTCCCCTTCGCCCCGCAAAAAAAGGCCCCTTCCCGCCCGCTGGGGCGGCAAGGGGCAGAAAAAAGAAAAAGGAGCGGATCGAATGGAGCGGATCAAGGCGGGGGCGAGGGACCTCTGGCAGGGCAGCCTCTGCATCCTCCTGCTGTGGGGCATCCTCTTTCGGGGCAGCTACGCCAAGGACGGCATCCTGCGGGGGCTCACCTCCTGCTATCAGGTCATCATCCCCGCCCTCTTCCCCTTTCTGGTGGTCTCCCACCTCATCATGGGCTCCCGCCTCTCCCTGGCGCTGGAGGCCCTCTTCTCCCCCGTCAGCCGCTTCCTCTTTCGCAGCGGGCGGCAGGGCGGGGCCATCTTCTCCATGGCCATGATCGGCGGCTTTCCGGTGGGGCCCAAGCTGCTGCGGGGGGCGGTGGACCGGGGGGAACTGGACCGGGGGGAGGCCCGGCGGCTGGCCCTCTTCTGCGTGGCCCCGGCCCCGGCCTTCGTCATCACCGGGGTCGGGGGCGGGATGTTTCACAGCATGCAGTTGGGGGCGGTCCTCTACCTCTGCTCTGTGCTGGGGGCCGTCCTCACCGGGACCCTCCTCTCCCGCCGGGGGCCCAAAAGGGGGAAGAAGGGGCACGCCCCCGCCCATCAGCCCCGCCAGTTCGAGCCCTTTTCGGCGGTCTTTGTGCAGGCGGTGAGCAGCTCGGTGCAGTCGCTGCTCTCCATCTGCGGCTACGTCATCCTCTTCTCGGCCCTGCTGCAACTGCTGGGCGGCTGCCTCCCCCTGCCCGACGGGGGGAAGGCCCTCCTCTCCGGGCTCCTCGAAATCACCAGCGGATGCCTCACCGCCGCCGCCCTGCCGGGGCGGCTGGGGCCCTACCTGGCGGCCTTCTTCTTGGGGTTTTGCGGCCTCTCGGCGGTCTGCCAGATGCAGTTTTGCCTGGGCGACCTCGCCTCCATCGGCAAGCTACTGGGGGCGCGGCTGCTCTGTGGGGGGCTGGTGCTGGGGCTCTTCTCTCTCTTCTTTGAGCTCCTCCCCTCCCCGGCAGTAGACGTCTTTTTCTCCTCCACCCCGCCCCGGCTGGACGGGGCGGTCAACGCCCCCCTCACCTCGGTTTTGCTGCTGCTGTTCTGCCTGGCGGCCCTCTTCACCCTCTCCCGCAAGAGCCGGGTGCTGCTGGACAAATAGGCCCCCCCTTGTTACAATAGGTAAAAAGACGAGAGGGGGGAGCGCCGTGTTTCGGCCCAAACTGTTCGGAAAGAAGATCGAGCCCAACTGCATCTACTGCCAGCACGGCAAGGCCGCGCCGGGGGAACAGATGGTCCTCTGCATCAAAAAAGGGGTGGTCTCCCCCTACTACTCCTGCAAAAAATTCCTCTACGACCCCCTCAAAAGGGAGCCGCGGCCCCGGCCGCCCAAGCCCCGCTTCTCGCCCGAGGACTTCTCCCTCTAGGCCCGCCCCCAATCAAATCGCGCCGACGGCTCCGCCCCCCACCGGGCGCGGGCCGTTTTTTTGTCCCCACCGCCGCGGATACGGCCGGGAGGCGGCGCTCCTATCCTTCCTTTTCATCCTCCCTCCAAATCCCTCCCCCTGAAAGAAATTGCCCCCCGGGTCTGCCGGTGAATCCGCTTGGAAAATCGCCGCAAAACCGCCCTCAAAAGGGCGTGGACCACCGCCGAGCGCCGGGGGCAAAAGCCCGCAGACCGCCCCGCAAACAGCAGGCGCCTTTCCCCGCCCGCAGTGCGTTGGTGAGACCGCTCACCCCCGTCCTCTCTTCCCCTTCTCGGACAAAAGAGCACACGGTCGGGAAAATGCCGATAGGCAGGCACACCCCTCCTCAAAAGGGCATTCCCCTCTGCCCGCCTTCCTTTCTCCCGGGAAGAGGAACCGCCGGAGAGAAAAACCGAGCGCACCCTCTTTCCCCCTCTCCCGCGCGCAAAAAGCCCCCGGCCACGAGAGGGCCGGGGGCAAATTTTCTAAGCGGTTGGCGCGCTAGAGGGAGATGGTGTCCAAAATCAAAATCAGGGCCAGGATCACCGAGAAGCCGATGCCCAAAATCAGGTGGGCGTTGCGGGTGCGCTTGGAGAGGATGGCCTGAGACAGCAGGGCGATCAGCCCGCAGGCCAGGGCCAGGGCCACCACCATCAAAATCAAATACCACTGCATCGGCCGCAGCGCCCCCACCAGGCGCGCCAGACGGGTGGAGAACGCCATCCCCAACAGGTGGGCGGCGGGGACGATGACGATGGGGATCACCGGCAGGGCGTAGTTGTTGCGGCCGGTGCGCACCTCGATCACGCAGATGGCGCAGACGATAATGATGATGGACCAGCATTCAAAGGTCATGGTCTTCCCTCTCTCAAAACAAGTGTTTGGGCAGCCGGCTCACCCGACTGTGTGGGTAAAGATGTAGTCGGCCCAGGCGTCGGCCGCCCCGTCGGCCAGGGTGAGGGAGCCGTCCCGCAGCCCCACGGCATGGGCCCCCGAAAGCACCTGGGCGCTGTCCAGCAGATAGACCTCTTTTTCGGCGCAGAGGGCGCTCAGTTGGCGGTTGTACTCCTCCACCTTGGTGTTTTGGTAGTTGGGGTGATCCCCCTGGGTGGCGGCGTCAAAATAGGGCAGGGTCGAGAGGACGATGGTCGCCTTGGGGTGCTGCTGGCGCAGCCGGTCGACAAAGTCGCCCAGGGATTTGACCATGTCCTCGGCCGAGAGCCAGGACACCCCGTTGGCCCCCACCAGCAGGTAGATCTTGCCCGGATCGGCCGCCTTGATGGCCGCCAGGGCAGTGGCGTCCTCCGCCCCCCCGGAAGAAAAGAGCCGCCCCGACTGCAGCAGGGTGGGGTTGAGCCGCTCGGAGGAGAGGAAGGTGCCGTTCCCCCCAAAGGCCCCCGCCCCGGCCAGTTGGGCGGTGAGTCCGTCGCCCACAAAGACCGCATCTTTAAAGTAGCGGGCCCGCTGGGCGTCCCGCAGAGGGAGCAGGGGGACAAACCCCTCCTCTCCCCCCACGGCGGTGGAAGCGCTGGAGCCGCCGTCCTGCCGGTAGGCATTGGCCTCGCCCTGTTTGAGGTTTTTCTGCCCCTCCCCCCGGGGCCAGAAAAGGGCGGCCAGGCAGACACAGAGAAACGCCCCCAAAGAGAGGACCAGCGCGCGCCGGGCGCGCCCCCCCTTGGGGACGATATGCACTTGAGGGGTCGAAAAGAGCTTGGATCGTCTGCGCATGGGGCCCTCCGCTCAACTGGAAATGGTTGGTCTGACATGCTTATTATATACGATTGCTCTCCATTTTTAAACCCCTGCCCCTTGACGAAAGCAAAAAAATACGCGATAATAGATAGCGCCGACTTCGGCCGGCAAACCGATGCTACTGTGGCTCAGTTGGTAGAGCAGCGCACTCGTAATGCGCAGGCCGCCGGTTCGAGTCCGGCCAGTAGCTCCAGATTGGGTCTGGACGCAATGCGCGTTCGGGCTCTTTTCTTTTGCTTGAATCGAAGCGCTCGCACTGAGAGCTGGACATCCTTTTTGCAATTTAGATCCAGTCGAGGGTCCCAACGCAAAAATCGCATTTGGGGCTTTTTCTTTTATTTTGGTTTGTACTCGCGCTAAGTGCCGGGTACCTACTTTAGCAACACCTCCCAGTAGTCGGCCATCGCGCCCAAAACGCACTTCCCTTCGCGGGGTGCATTTTGTTTTTGTCTTCACCCGTTCTGGGCCTTTTTAACATTTTTCAGCGGCAATCCACCTTCCCCCAGTGTCGACCTCGCCCTGTGAAATCCGGTTTGCCCCGCACCTGCCTTTTAAATGGCCGTCTCTTTGGACAGCGCTTCCCACAACTGTGTCCAGCGAGCCGCGCCGCCCTTTCTGTGTTGCCGGGGACAGGGGGCGACATCTGCCGCGCCATCGACACGGCAATCCCCTTCCTTGGCGCCCATCGCGGCGGTCCCCCATCTCACGGCGGCAGACAGGGCCCAGCCCTCCCCTTGTCCGCCGTGTCTTTGCACATTCATGACCGCCTGCGCGGGCGGCAAGCGCATCCTCAAACTGTGAGGGAAGGGCGCGCCCTCCCTCCCGGCAGGGGCCGCCCCCCTCCCCCCGCACGCAAACACAGAAAGTGGCCCGGCAGAAATATCT
>NZ_JBQHTP010000019.1:0-60158 GCF_052065655.1 Bittarella sp. HCP28S3_D9
GAAGTACCACCTCATCAGCAAAACGCCCCCAGTGGTGGTGCCCAGCGACCCGGACCACCCCCTGCCCGACCCCATCCCCCTGCCCGACCCAGTGCCCGGCAGCCAGAAGAAACACTGGAACATCAAGGACAGCCTGACCGAGTGGGTGCGGGAGGAACAGCTGGACAAGGCGGCGGTGCTGGACTGGATGAAGGGGCGCTACCCCATGCAGTCCCAACAGAGCAATGGCGAACTGGTTTACAGCCTGTTGCTCTTTGACCAGAACGGCCGCCCCGCAGAGGGGATCGACCGGTCGCGGCCGGGCGGTTACACCGTCTTTTTCACCGCCACCGACTCGGTGGGCAACACCACCACGGTGCAGTTGGACTACACCCTCAAGGAGCGCACCGCTGACGCTGAGATGGACGGCCCCGACGGAGAAGGCGGCGGGGGAGCCGGCCAGAATGGCGGACAGGGAGGCGGCGGCTCTGCCGGCACCCTGCCCTTTACCGGGACTGGGCGCTGTGGGGTGCACATGCTGGCCCTCTTCATCGCTTTGGCATCCCTGGGATATACCCTCATCAAGCGATTTGCGGGCCGGACCCCCGCCTGGCTGGATTGGCTGCTCTACCCGCTGGCCTCCCTCGCCTGCTGTGCGCTGGCCCTCTTTCGCCAGTGCCGGTGGGACATGCCCGCCATCCTGCTGGCCGTGGCGGTGGTGAGTGTCTGCTCCCTCTGGGCGGCCCGTCAGATGGGGGGAGAGGACACCGACGCCCTCTCTGAATAGTTTCTTTCCCTTTGTGCAAAACACCCAGAGATAGGGGTTCATTTCCAGCAACCCTACAATGTGGGCCGCGGCTCTTGAAAAGGCCGCGGCCCTGCTGGTATAGTGGGGGTGTACGAAAACCTGTTGCAAAGGAGGAGCAGCTGTGAAATACATTGTGGCGGGAATGACCATCACCAACGACGTGGTCTTTGCCGACGGCACCAAGAGCGATTGCCACCTGGGGGGCGCCATCTTCTCGCTGGAGGGGGTGCGCACCTACACCGACGACGTGCTCTACGTCTCCAACGTGGGGGACGATTTTGAGGAGTACTACGGCGAGTGGATGGCCCGCAACAACATGAAGTTGGACGGGATGAGCAAGGTGCTCGAACACACCCACTACAACATCGTCAAGTACCACCCGGACGGCACCTATTACGAGTACTCCATCTACGGGCCGGAGTTTGAGGCCCGCAACCGCGAGGCCACCTGGATCAACGCGGACCAGGTGCTGGCCGTCTGCCAGGGGGCCAAGGCCATGTACATCGACAGCCACGAGAAGGAGCCCTTCTGGCAGCGGGTGGACGAGGTGCGGGCGACCGGCTGTCAAATCCTGTGGGAGCCCCCCACCAAGTGTCTGGTGGACCCAGAGGTGCGGGAAAAGACCTGGAAAATCATCGACAAGGTGGATATGTACACCATGAACCGGCCTGAATCCTTTGCCTTTTTCGGGGTGGACAGCGAAGAGGCGGTGCTCGAAAAACTGTTGGAGTACGGCAAACCCTGCTTCTACCGGGTGGGCTCCAAGGGCTCGTACATGGTGTCGGGGGGGAAGTACGCCTTTGCCCCCAGCATCGACATCGGCGAGTTCGTAGACCAGACCGGCTGTGGAAACTGCTCCACCGCGGCGGCCATGTACGCCTATTTCGAGGGGTATGACAACCTGATGGTGGCGGTGATGGCCAACATCGCCGCGGGGTACAACCTGCTGCAGTACGGCCCCTACCCCCACTTCACCCCCGAGGTGACCGCCGACGCCCTGGCCCTGGCGGAAAAGACCTGCACCGAGCTGCGGGCCAAATAAAGACTCCTCTGCATCCACAAGGGGGCGGCGGCCGGTTTGGCTGGCCGCCCTCTTTTTTGCCCGCAAATAAAATAGGGGGAGGGAAGGGGGCCTTTTTCTCACCTGAAAACCGTGGTATAATAGCCGCAATGCGATTGCACCGGAACGGCCCGGCGGATGGATAAATTTCGTTTTTCCTCCGCCTCGCGACCCATACCGCTGCACGCTTCGAGCCGACGGCAACGCGGCCGCATTCAGCCGGCGGCCGGCCGGGAAAAAAGGAGGGAGAAGATGGGCGAGCAAAGTCCCAAACGCAAGCTGTTTAACATCGTGCTGCTCTGCTGTGCGGCGGTGCTGTTGGTGGGGGTGGTCAACTACTTTCTCAACGGCCGGGGCCACAGCAAAAAAATCGATGCCGCCGAGCTGATGGAGCGCTACCAAGCCGCCTGTCAGGAGGCGGGGCTGGCGGCCGACTGGGAGGCCATGACCTTCTCTGAAAACACCTGGAACGCCAAGTTTGCCGCCGGCGAGGGGCAGCTGACGATGCGGGTGGAGCAAAACGACAAGGGCTACCTGAAGGCCGCCCAGTTTCAGTGGGACACCGGCTCTGTGCGCGACGAGGAGATGCGCCCCTGGGTGGACGCCATGTTCCTCTGCGCCGATGTGGAGCTGGCCGCCAGCGACCTGGACTCGGTCTGGTACAACCTGACCGACGAGTCCTCCATCAAGAAAAACGACCAGGGGGCGGACACCTCCTCCTACTCGCTGCACAAGATGGCCTTTTCCTGGTACCGAGACGAAAAGTTTACCGCCGTGTTGGTGGGGGACCCGGGGGCCTACCGGTAGGCTTTTGGCTTCGCAATTTTAGTATAATTATAATTCTATATTACTGTTTGTATTAAAGGAGGGCAGGTTTTCCCACCTGCCCTCCTTTTTTGCGCCCATTTCCCGTTTTTTCCCGCAGGAGAAAGGCTGCCGCGCGCCGCCGGATTTTGTCCGCAGCTCGACAAAAGAGGGGCGTTTTGGTTGGCGAAAACGCTTTGGTTGTGCTACTATATTGAGTGGTAGAAAATGACCGGGGGAGACCCCTGAAAGGAGAGACCAATTTGGAAGCACACGAAGAAAAGCAGAATCAATTTGCCACCGGAAACATCTTTAAACTGGTGCTGAAACTGTCCATCCCCGCCATCACGGCCCAGCTCATCAACGCCCTGTACAACATCGTCGACCGGATGTACATCGGCCGGATGGAGGGGGTGGGGGCCGCCGCCCTCACCGGGGTCGGGGTGTCGATGCCCATCATCATGATCATTTCGGCCTTTGCCGCCCTCATCGGGATGGGGGGCGCCCCCCTCACCAGCATCCGCCTGGGGGCGGGGAAGAGGGAGGAGGCCGAGTCCATCCTCGGCAACTGCATGGCCCTACTGGTGGCGGTGGGGCTGGTGCTGACGGCGGTCTTCCTCCTCTTCAAGCGGCCGATGCTGCTGGCCTTCGGCGCCAGCGAGAACACCCTGCCCTACGCCGACAGCTACCTGACCATCTACCTGCTGGGCACCCTCTTTGTGCAGACCAGCTTGGGGATGAACGCCTTCATCAACTCCCAGGGGTTTGCCGGCACCGGGATGGTGACCGTCCTCATCGGCGCGGTGCTCAACATCATCCTCGACCCCATCTTCATCTTCGGGCTGGGGATGGGGGTGCAGGGGGCGGCTTTGGCCACCATCCTCTCCCAGGCGGTATCGGCGGTCTGGGTCATCGCCTTCCTCTGCTCGAAAAAGACCATCCTCAAAATCAGACGGCCTAACCTAAAGCTCTGGACCCCCCACTCGGGGCAGGTGTTGGCCCTGGGGATGGCCCCCTTCATCATGCAGTCCACCGAGAGCTTGGTGCAGATCGCCTTCAACTCCAACCTGCAGCTCTACGGCAACGACCTCTACGTGGGGGCCATGACCATCCTCTCCTCGGTGATGCAGGTGCTGCTGATGCCCCTGATGGGCTTTACCCAGGGGGCCCAGCCCATCATCGGCTACAACTACGGGGCGGGCAATGCCCACCGGGTGAAAAAGGCGGTGGGCTACTCGGTGGGGCTGTGCATGGTCTACGCCGTGGCCATGTGGCTGGCCATCCGCCTGGCGCCCACCGTCTTCACCGGCATCTTCACCAGCGACCCGGCCCTGACCGAGACGGCGGTGGGGGCGATGAACATCTTTTTCTTCTCGATGTTTATCATGGGCGCCCAGTGCGCCTTTCAAAACGCCTTTATCGCCCTGGGGAAGGCGAAGGTGTCCATCTTTTTGGCGCTGCTGCGCAAGGTGATCCTGCTCATCCCCCTCATCTACATCCTGCCCCACTTCTTCGGCACCGACGGCATCTTCACCGCCGAGCCGGTGGCCGACTTTTTGGCGGCCGTGACCACCATCACCGTCTTTTTGACCCAGTTTGGGAAGATCCGCCGGGAGATGGACGAGACCCGTCTGCAATTCGCCCGGAAAGAGGCTGCGGACTGACTGCAACCAGAAACATGAACGGCGCGCCGGACAGCCCTTTCCAGGGGGAAACGGCGGAAACAGAACAAGGAGGGAAACCATTGAAAACAGCGCTGGTATTGGAGGGCGGCGGCATTCGCGGGACCTACACCGCAGGGGTGCTGGACGTCTTTTTGGAGGAGGGGATCGCCTTCCCCTATGTCATCGGCTCCTCGGCAGGGGCCTGCAACGCCTGCTCCTACCTCTCGGGGCAGAAGGGGCGGCAGTACACCATCAACACCAAGTACCTGGACAAGCGGTACGCCGGCTTCTGGCAGCTGATGAAAAACGGCAGTTTCATGAACATGGACTACCTCTTTCACACCCTGCCCACCGAGCTTGTCCCCTTTGACTTCGACGCCTTCGACCAAAACCACACCACCTTTTACGCCACCGCCACCAACTGCTACACCGGCATGACCGAATACTTTGAGAAGGAGGGGATGGACCGCTTCCTCACCCCGGTGCGGGCCTCCTCCTCCCTGCCGCTGATGACGCCGATGGTGGTCTGGAAAAAGGCCGCCTATCTGGACGGCGGACTCACCGACCCCATCCCCTTTCAGCGGGCGCTGGAGGACGGGAACGACCGGGTGGTGGCGGTGCTGACCCGCCCCCAGGGCTATGTGAAGAAAAAGCCGGACAGCTTTCACGCCATCAAGAGCGTGTACAAGGAATTTCCCCAGTTTGTCGCCGCGGTGAAGGAGCGGCCCCAGGTCTACAACGGCCAGACGGCGGCCCTGACCCAGTTGGAGGGGCAGGGGAAGGCCTTTGTGCTGCGCCCCAGCGAGAGCATTCAGATGGGGCGGGTGCGAGCCAAACCCGAGCAGGTGGAGGCCCTCTACCAGTTGGGGCAGAAGGACGCCCGGGACAACCTGCCGGCCCTCAAGCAGTTTTTGCTGCGGGGCGACGAGGCCAGCGAGGAGGTGACCCAGTGAAAGCAGTGGTTTTGGACGGATACACCCTCAACCCGGGGGACTTGAGCTGGGAGGGGGTCTCCTCCCAGGTGGAGGAGTTCACCCTCTACGACGGCACCCCCCAAGAACTGGCCGCCCAGCGGATCGGTGACTGCGAAATCGTCTTCACCAACAAGGTGGAGATCACCCGCGAGGTGATGGAAGCCTGCCCCTCTGTGAAGATGGTGGGCCTGTTGGCCACCGGCTACAACATCGTGGACATTGCGGAGGCGGCGCGGCGGGGCATCTATGTCTGCAATGTGCCCAGCTACTCCACCCCCTCGGTGGCGCAGATGACCTTTGCCCTGCTGCTGGAAATCGTCAACGGGGTGGGCCTGCACGACGAGTCGGTCAAGGCGGGGGAGTGGACCGGCTGCAAGACCTTCTCCTACTGGAAAAAGCCCCAAGTCGAGCTCTGCGGCAAAACCTTCGGGGTGGTCGGCTTTGGCAGCACCGGGCGGGCGGCGGCCGCCATCGCCCGCGCCTTTGGGATGGAGGTGCGCGTCTACACCCGCACCCAGCGGCCCGAACTGCTGGGAGAGGGAATGGCCTTTTGCACCCTGGACGAGCTGCTGCGCACAAGCGATGTAATCAGCCTCCACTGCCCGCTGACGGATGAGACGCGGGATCTCATCGACGCCGACGCCCTGCGCCGGATGAAGGAGGGGGCCATCCTCCTCAACACTGCCCGGGGCGCCCTCTGCGACGAGGGGGCGGTGGCCGACGCCCTGCGCGCAGGCCGGCTGGCTGGGGCGGGATTTGACGTGGCCTCAGTGGAGCCGATTGCCGCCGACAACCCCCTGCTGACCGCACCCAACTGCTTTATCACCCCCCACATCGCCTGGGCGACCAAGGCCGCCCGCAGCCGGTTGATGGAGGTGCTGGGGCAAAATCTGCACGCCTTTTTGGCTGGAGAGCCCCAAAACGTGGTCAACGGGCTGTAAAAAGAGCGGGTACTTTTGGGCAGAAAGCGCGCTCTTTCCCTTTTCTGTCTTAGGCGATCATGTCCCCCTCTCACCTGTCATTGTCATCCTTCCCTGCAAAGGGGCGGCCTGTATTGGACAGCCGTCAGACCTCCGCAGCCCCTGTATTCAGGCCGTTGGCACCAGCCGCGCTGAGAAGCGTTGAAGGAATGGGGGCCAGGGGGAAAACTCTGTCAAAGGGATCGCCGCTCGCCCGGGCATTTGCCATCTGATAAAAGCCCTCACGCCAGCTGAGAATTGCCCTACCCACCTTTGCAGCGCCCTCGCGACATCGGGATTGAGAACGCGCTGCCCACCTTTGGATAGCCACTGTCTAGCGCTCTTTTCCCCGTCTCGGGGAAGGGGAGACAAAAAGAGAGGTTTCGGCCAGCACCGATCAGCAGGTGCCGGGCCGAAGCCTCTTTTTTGTTTTGATTTGCGCACTCAAGTGTTCCAGCGGCGGGGGCGTTTTTCTTCCCTGCGGGGGTCGCCCAGCAGGCGGCCCAGTTCAAAGGCGGCCACCACCGCTGCCATGGCGATAGACGCCAGGTCCAGCGGACAGCGGCGGAAGGCGATCAGGGCCAAGAGGGCCAGAGCCAACAGAGTGAAAAAGCCCCAGTCCAATAGGGGGACCAGTTCCCCTCTGCTGCTGCGGGGTGGTGGCTGCCTCTGTCTCCCTCTGCGCCCTCTCGCCGATTAAACTGGGGGAGATGCGCTCAAATCCATCCCCCACCAGCAGGCCGGTTGTCCTCACCACCCAGGTAAAGAGCGCCTTTCCCCTGCGGGAAGTCCACTTGGAAGGGGATGGACAGCGGATCCCCCTCTCTCCCGCCGGCAGCGGCTACACGGCCGACATCCCCCGCAATGAGCACTACCTCCTCACCGCCGTGGGAAACAATGGGCAGCGGGACAGCCAGAAGGTGACGATCGACTGCATCGACACCGCCGGACCCCGGCTCCTCACGATAGAGACCTGCTCCGGGCGGGTCTGGGCCACCCTGCAAGACGACCTCGCCGGCGGGGTGTCGATCACCGCCACCGGGGAGGACGGCGCCACCTACGACCCGGTGGACAGGGATGGAGATTGCCTGGCCCTCTCTCTGCCCTTGGGCCACTACACCCTCACCGCCCGCGACCAGCTGGGGAACCTCTCCTCGGGAGAGCTGACGGTGGAGTGACCTCTCCCGCTTCAAAACCGCTGGTCGACAGAGGGCGTGCGATACCTGTCGACCCCTCAGAAAACAGCAAAAAAGGGGCCCCGACTGAAGAAGTAGTCGGGGCCCCTTTTTGCTGTCAAACCTTCCTGTCTTTTGCCTTCTCTCGGCACTCGGCGCAGACGCCGGTAAACTCCAAGCTGTGGCCCTGCACCAAAAAACCGGTAGTCTCATAAATTTCCCGCTCCAGTCCTTCCAGCGGGCACTGGCTGAGGGAAAAACTTCGCTGACAGACCAGACAGCGCAGGACGTGGGCGTGGTGTTCCCGCCGCAGGGCGTAGAGGGCGCTGCCGTCGGCCCCCAGGCGGCGGTAGACCAGCCCCCGCTCCTCCAGTGCGGCGAGGGTGCGGTAGACGGTGGAGCGGTTGCAGCCGGCCGGGTCGCCGATGCACTCGGCCACCGCCTCGGCTGCCAGGGGCCCGCCCGCCTGCAGGAGGGCGGACAGCACCAGCTGCCGCTGGCGGGTGACCCGCATCCCCCCCTGCCGCAGGAGGGCGTCTGCCTCTTCTCTCATCTGGTTTTCCACAATTCCACACCCCTTTGGTTGAAAAACAGCCGACTGTTTCCTCTAAAAGCCCAGCAGCTGCAGGGCAATGCCCGCCCCGATGCCGACGGCCAATAAAATTGCAAAGATAAGGGCATTTTGGCGCTTGTCGCGGTTTTGTTTAAAGAGAACCACCAGCCCCAGCCCTGCGCCGGTGGTCAGCCCCGCCACCACCGAGCCGAAGGTGAGGCTGCCGGAGAGATAGAGTTCAGTGAGCAAGACCGAGGAGGCGCAGTTGGGGATGGCGCCGATAAGCGCCGCCAGCACCGGCTGCCAGAGGCTGTTTTGCAGCAGCAGTCGGGAGAGATTTTCGGTGCCGATGAGGGCGATGGCCAGGTTGAGGGCCAGCATGATGGCCACGACAAAGGCAAAAATCTGCAAAGTGTGCACCGCGGCGGCCCGCAGCAGGGGATGGCGGCCCCGGTAGGCATCACAGCTGCTGCAGCTGTGGTGATGGTGGTGGTGATCCTCCCCGCGAGGACCCCGCTCGGCCTGTGTTTTCCCCCGCCGGACCCGGCGAAAAATCAAATCGGCCACCAGCCCCACTGCCACAGCCAGCAGCGCCTTGGTGAGGAGCAGCTGCCCCATCAATCCCAAACTGCCGGGGTTTGCCAACAGCACGGGGATGGCCTCGTCGGAGGTGGAGATAAAGACCGCCAACAGGGTGCCGGTGGTGATCAGTCCCCGGGCGTAGAGGTTGGCGGCGGCGGCGGAAAACCCGCACTGGGGGACCAGCCCCAGCAGCGCGCCCCCCACTGCGCCAAAAGGCCCCCCCAGGGCCCGGTGCAGGTTTTTGGCCCGGTGCTCCATGTACTCGATGAGGAGATAGGCCCCGAAGAGAAAGGGCAGCATCTTGACGCCGTCGATGGCGGTGTCGAGGAGAATATCGAAAAGAGTTTCCATAAATGCAGACAAAAGAGGACCTCCCGGCCGGCCAGCAATCTTCGCCGCGGCCTACTTCAAAAGAATAGTAGTTGCAACACAGTCGCAACTACTATCTGAGTATACCTCTTTTTCAGCAAAAAATCCAGAGAAAAATGGCTTTTTTCAAAAATTGGTCAGACCGAGCGCAACGTCTCTTCTCTCCGGCCGCTGACAAGGGTCTTGTAGGCGGGTTTGAGACGGGCGCCGCAGGCCAGAACAGAGGCCCGGGCCAACACGTCCAGCACGTCCAGATACCCCTCTCCCAAGCGGAGTTCATCCCGGGCCACAGAGAGTTCGGTGCAGCCCAAAAGAATGCACTGGCAGCCCTTTTTCAATAGGCTGGCGCTGGCTTGGGCAAAGGCGTTGGCGTCGGCCGGGCGACCGGCCTTGATATTTTGATAGATGATGTCCGTCACCCTGCACTGGTTGGCCCAGTCGGGCGTTTCCGCTGCAATCCCCCTGCGAGAGAAGGCCTTTTGCAGGATGCCGGTGCGGATGGTCCCCTCGGTGGCGAGGAGGCCCACCTTTTTTACCCCCTCTCTCTGCAGACAGAGAGAGGTCTCCTCCAGGGCGTTGAGGATGGGCACCCCTGTCGCCTGTTGCAGGGGGGCAAAAAAATAGTGGGCGGTGACACAGGGGATGGCGATACACCCCGCCCCCAGGCCCTCCAGCGCCCGGATCGTGCCGATGAGGGCGGGCAGGGGGTCGGGCTGGCTGCGGTCGAGGATATAGGCGGTGCGGTCGGGGGTGGAGGGGCGGTTGAGAAGGGCGATCTCCAGGTGCTCCTGGTCACTTTTGGCGTCGGTCATCTCCACACAGCGGCGCATAAAACAGGCGGTGGCCAGGGGACCGAGTCCGCCTGCAACTCCCAAAATTTTCATCTCTTCGCTTCCTCTCTCGGCTTTCGATCGGGTTTCTTGGCTCTGCTCATAAAAAACAAAACACCCCGTATCAGGGTGTTTTGGGGCGCCCTTCAGGAGAACTGGGCAGCCCGGATTCACCGGCTATTCACATTCTGTTATTAGTTTACCAGATAAATTGGTTTACAATATATATAAATTGTAAATGTAAAGTGAAAAAATCTACTGCAAAAGTAGATGAAAGGGGGAGACATGCCATTGAACAGGAGAGTGGTATTGCTGGCGGACCGGGTGCAGTCTTACGGGGAGGTAAACCAGTTCAGCGACAATTTGGAGTGTGTGAGCGAGGGGTATTTTGAGTCCCTCTACGGCGGGTTGCAAGAGGTGGCGCCCGCGGTGGTCCACTACAGCCACCCGGCCCAACTGATGGAGCACATCCGCGAGCACCGGGACGACATCGTCTTCACCGTCTGGTCGGGGCGGCGCTCCCGCAACCGGCGGGGGTACGTGGGCTCCATCTGCGAGGCCTACGGCATCCCCTACGTGGGGGCCGACCCCTACGTGCAGCTGCTGACAGAGGACAAGAGCCTGACCAAACACCTCTGCCGGAAATACGGCATTGACAGCGCCCGCGAGGTGTTGGTGGAAGGGCCCGACCAACTGCCCCAAATTGACGACCTGCGCTGCCCGCTGGTGGTCAAGCCCAACGCCGAGGGGGGGTCAAACGGCATCACCAAGCGAAGTTTGGTGGACAGCCACGACGGCGCCAAACAACTGGCCACGGAGCTGCTGGAGCACTTTCACCAGCCCATCCTGGTGGAGGAGTACATCGAGGGGAAAGAGGTCTGCGCCAGCATTGCCGGCACTCCGGAGCACATCGATGTGCTGGAGGCCGACTTGCTGATTTTAAACGGCAAGGACTACCAGTCCCACGACATCTACAGCTGCGAACCAAAAAAGGGGGAGCAGGGGAAGGTGGAGATGGTGAGGGGCACCCACCTGCTCACCGAGCAGATGAAAGAGCGCTTTGCCCGCCTCTTTAAGGCCCTGGGGAAGGTGGACGTGATGCGGGTGGACGGCCGTATCGGCCCCGACGGGTTCAAGCTGATCGAGCTCTCGCCTGACTGCTACATGGGCGCCGACGGCAGCACCGCCCTCTGCTTTGAGTGGGCGGGGTACAGCTATCCCCAGATGCTGGACCTGCTGCTGCAAAATGCCCTGGCGGAGTTTGAAAAGAGACGATTGCTCTAGTTCCACACGCCGGTCCGCACATCGAGCCGACGTGTCCTTTAATTGAAAAGAGAGGGAGCAGCCCGCGGGCTGCTCCCTCTCTCTTTTTTGAAACTGCTATTCTTCCGGTTCCTCGCTAGGGGCTTCGGAAGCGGGATTGGAGGTGTCGGCAGGCGGCTCTTCCTGGTCGTCTTCGCCGGGCTCCTCTTCTTCTCTGGCGGTGCGGGCCATGGTGACCACCCGCTCCCCCTCGGGGACCCGCATCACCCGCACGCCCTGGGCGTAGCGGGACTGGACGCTGATGTCCGCCACCGAGATGCGGATGATAACCCCGTTGGAGGCGATGAGGATCAGGTCGTCCTCCTCGTCCACCACCTTGATGTTGCAGACCTGGCCGTTTTGCTCCACCTGCTTGTAGTTGGTGATGCCCTTGCCGCCCCGGGCCTGCAGCCGGTATTCGGACAGGTCGGTGCGGCGGCCCAACCCCTTCTCGGTGACGGTGACCAGGGTGGCCCCCTCGCGGACGCGGGCCATACCGATGACCTGGTCCCCCTCCTCCAGGGCGATGGCCTTCACGCCCCGGGCGCTGCGGCCCAGGGGGCGGACGTCGTTTTCGTCAAAGCGGATGGCCTTGCCCATCCGGGTGGCGACAATCAGCTGGTTCTGGCCGCCGGTGAGGCGGCACCAAGCCAGTTCGTCCCCCTCGTCGAGGGTGATGCAGATGAGCCCGCCCTTGCGGTTGGTGTAGAAGGCCGAGAGGGCGGTGCGCTTGATGACCCCCTGGCGGGTGACCATGATCAGGTACTGGTCGTCGGTGAACTCGGTGACCTTGATCATCGAGGTGACCTTTTCGTTCTCCTCCAGCGGCAGCAGGTTGACGATGTTGATGCCGCGGGAACCGCGGGATCCCTCGGGCACCTGGTAGCACTTCTGCCGGTAGAGACGGCCACGGTTGGTCATGAAGAGGACGTAGTCGTGGCTGGAGCAGACGAACAGCTCCTCGGCAAAGTCCTCCCCCCGCCGGGTCATCCCCGACAGGCCGCGGCCGCCACGGCGCTGGGTCTTGTAGGTGGAGACCGGCTGGCGCTTGATGTAGCCGTAGTGGGTGAGGGTGAGGACGCACTCCTCCTGGGGGATGAGGTCCTCGATGTCCACCTCGCCGCTGACGGCGGCGATCTCGGTGCGGCGGTCGTCGCCGTACTTCTCTTTGATTTCGTTTGCCTCTTCTTTGATGATGGAGAGGAGCTTGCCCTCGTCGGCGAGGATGGCCTCCAATTCGCCGATCTGCACCATCAGGGCGGCCAACTCCTCCTCGATCTTGCTGCGCTCCAGGCCGGTGAGCTGGCCCAGGCGCATGGCGACAATGGCCGAGGCCTGCACGTCGTCAAAGCCAAAGCGCTCCATCAACCGCTCTTTGCCCTCGGGGATGGTCTTGCTCTCCCGCAAAATGGCAATGACCTCGTCGATGAAGTCCAGGGCGATCTTGAGACCTTCTAAAATGTGGGCCCGCTCCCTGGCCTTTTTCAGGTCAAACTGGGTGCGGCGGGTGATGACCGATTTCTGGAAGTCGATGTACTGCTGGAGCATCTCCTTGAGGCTCAAGACCTTGGGCTCGCCGCCGGACATGGCCAGCATGATGACCCCAACCGTCTCCTGCAGCTGGGTGTAGGAGTAGAGCTGGTTGAGGATGACCTGGGGGATGGCGTCCTTTTTCAGCTCCACCACGATGTGGATGCCCTGCATGTTGGACTGGTCCTTGAGGGAGGAGATGCCGTCCACCCGCTTTTCTTTGACCAAATCGGCAATGCTGGAGACCAGGCGCGACTTGTTGACCATGTAGGGGATCTCGGTGATGATGATCTGGTTGCGGCCGTTTTTCCCCTCGACGATCTCCGCCCGGCCACGCAGGGTGATCTTGCCGCGGCCGGTGGCGTAGGCGGCGCGGATGCCCGAGTAGCCCATGATGATTCCCCCGGTGGGGAAGTCGGGGCCTTTGATGTGGTCCATCAGCTCGGCGACAGAGGCGTCGGGGTTGTCGATGAGGAAGTTCATCCCCTCGATGACCTCTCTCATGTTGTGGGGGGGGATGTTGGTCGCCATTCCCACGGCGATGCCGGTGGAGCCGTTGACCAGCAGGTTGGGAAAACGGGAGGGCAGGACCGACGGCTCCTGCAGCCGGTCGTCGTAGTTGGGGACAAAGTCCACCGTCTCCTTCTCGATGTCCTGCAACATGTACTCAGAGATCCGGCTCATCTTCGACTCGGTGTACCGGTAGGCGGCCGGGGGGTCGCCGTCGATGGAGCCGAAGTTGCCCTGCCCCTGCACCAGGGGGTAGCGCAGGGAGAAGTCCTGCGCCAGGCGGACCATGGCGTCGTAGACCGCCGCGTCGCCGTGGGGGTGGTAGCTGCCCAGCACCGAACCGACGGTGTCGGCGCACTTGCGAAATGCCTTGGACGCGGTGAGGCCGCGCTCGAACATGGTGTACAAAATGCGGCGGTGCACCGGCTTGAGGCCGTCCCGCACGTCCGGCAGGGCGCGGCCGACAATGACCGCCATCGAGTAGTCCAGATAGGACTTTTTCATCTCTTTTTCCAGGTCGACGACGATGACTTTGGTGTTGTCAGCCGCTGGCGTCACGGATTCTCCTGTACTCATAATGGTTTCTTGCCTCCTCATTGGGGTTTTCAGGTGTGGGCGGGGGAACTCGAGAGCTCGCTACTTGAGTTTCCGCCTCGTAAAGTCGCCGAAGATGGTCTTCATCTCCACCTCGGTGTTCATGTATCCGTTTTTGAAGAAGTACTCCTTCAGGTCGATGGAGAGGATCTTCGAGAGCTCGGCAAATTGCTCGGTCTCCATCTTGGATTTGGGAATGGGGACGCAGGTCTGATCGCCGGTGATGAGGGCGAAGAATTCGGCGTTCTCATAGGCCTCGTAGAGGTTTTTGTACTCCTTGTTGACCTCGATCCTGCCGTCGTCGCTGCGAAAGAGAAAGCTCTCCCGCCCCAGGACGACGATCCCCCCGTGCATGGCCTCGTGCCGGTCCCTGACAATGCTCTCCAGCCGGCGGCGGGTGTAGATGTTGTAAAAGATCGCCATCAGGATGCAGATGACCATCAACAGGGCGGACATCCCCACCATCTGCCAGTTGACCTTGGAAAAGTCCAGGTGGGAGTAGTCGATATAGGGGGAGAGGGTGCCGTTTTCCAGGGTGTGCACCGCCACCGCCGACTGACCCAAAGCGTAGATCATGCTGCAACAGAAGATGAGGGCCATCACCGAAAAGAAGATGGTGCGGACGATGTTACCCCGCTTCTCCTTCTTGCCGTAGACCAGGTCGAACACCTTGCGGGTGTCATCTAGGGTGAGTTCGTACTGCAGTTGCAGGGGAAATTTCATTGCTCGCCGTTCCTTTCAGAGAGGGGATCGCTGGGCTCCTCTTCCTCTCGGGCGGTCAGCTCGTCGGCCTCGCGGTCCAGCTCCTCCGCCTCTTCCAGCTCGGCCTCGTCCATCTTCCGGCGCACCAGCTCCTCGATCTGGTCGATCTTCTCCTCGCCGATGGCCTTCAGGGGCAGCACGTAGCCGCCCTCTTTGCTCATCCGCAAAATCAGGCAGTCCCCCAGGCGATAGACCTTTTGCAGGTCCTTGTAGGAGACGCTGCCGGTACCCACGCAGGAGGTCTCGAAGATCTTGTCCTCCAAAAACTCCAGGGTGACGTCGTTGTGGAAGTACTCGTTTTGATCAAAGGTCTTCTTCACCGCTTTGGAGAGCTGCCGCTCAAAAAAGGCGGGGTAGAAGAGGACCGAGAACAGCCCCATGCACAGCAGGGCCACCGCCAGCACCAGGTTGAGGGAGGAGTTGGCCTGGCTGGTGAAGTTGAGCACCAAAAAGACCACGGCCAACACGATTTCCACCGCGCCAAAGATGGTGACCTTCTTCTTGCTCTTGTCGATCATCTCCTTGGAGACGTGCATGTTGAAGTTGTAAAAGTCATTAAAATCCATTTGAAAGGTGACTTTGAGGATAGGGGATTCCTTGCTCATGGAAAACACTCCTTTTTTAGCGGGCCGAACGGTCCTCGGTGGCCAGGTGAAGGCCCTCCATCTCCTCCTCAGTGAGGAGTTTGGGGATGTGGTACTCCTCGATCTTTTCGCCTAAAAAAGCGCGCAGCTTTTCGACTTTGTCGGGGAAGATGTAGCGCTTGGAGATGATGACGCGCTGAAACTGCCGCAGGTTGGGCTTGTTGGTGTTCTCCTTGATGCGGATGATGATCAGGTTCGACGTCTCCTGGATGTAGGCGATGTCCTCGTACTCGAAGAAGCGCCGGTAGTTGTCTGCGGCGAGGTTGACCTCGCTCTCCCCAAAGGAGAGGAAAATCTTGTCGTCGTAGATGTTGACGATGTTGCTCTTTTTCAAGTTGAGGTAGAGGTTTGTCATGTTGCGGTAGTCGGCGATGTAGCCGCTGTAATACTCGTAGAAAAAGCGCAGCACAAAGACCGCCGCAAAGGCCAGTGTCAGCCAGATGTAGGCCTTGTCGATAAAGGGGGCAAAGACGAAGAAGATGGTGAACAACAAATCGGCGATCAGGCACTTCATCAGCACGTTGGCGGCGTTTTTGCGGTCGTCCAAACAGGACCAGTACTGTTCAAAGAGGAGAAATTCATACCAGTCGTCCTGGTTGTTGATATAGGTGACTTGGGGGTATTCGTTCATAGGTTCTCTCCTGTTGCCATGCGGCCGGTCAGATGTCCAGATTCTTGACGTACCGGGCGTTTTTCTCGATGAACTCGCGGCGGGGAGCCACCTTGTCGCCCATGAGGATGGTGAAGATCTCGTCGGCGCGGGCGGCGTCGTCCATCTCCACCTTGAGCACGGTGCGGTTCTCCGGATTCATGGTGGTCTCCCACAGCTGCTTGGGGTTCATCTCGCCGAGGCCTTTGTAGCGGGAGATCTCCCACTTGCCCTCCAGGGTGGCCATGTACTGGTCGCGCTCTTTGTCGCTGTAGGCGTAGTAGACCTTTTTGCCCTTGAAAATCTTGTAGAGGGGGGGCTGGGCCAGGTAGACCCGGCCGTCCTCGATGAGGGGGCGCATGTAGCGGAAGAAGAAGGTCAGCAGCAGGGTGCGGATGTGGGAGCCGTCCACATCGGCATCG
Organism: Bittarella sp. HCP28S3_D9; assembly: GCF_052065655.1. Taxonomy (NCBI): domain Bacteria; kingdom Bacillati; phylum Bacillota; class Clostridia; order Eubacteriales; family Oscillospiraceae; genus Bittarella (ex Durand et al. 2017); species Bittarella sp. HCP28S3_D9. The sequence continues at coordinate 16,171 of NZ_JBQHTP010000019.1, forward strand.
GCCATGATGATGATCTTGCCGTAGCGGACCTTCTCGATGTCAAAGTCCTCGCCGATGCCGCAGCCCAGGGCCAGGACGATGGGCATCAGCTTGTCGTTGCCGTAGACCCGGTCCACCCGGGCCTTCTCCACGTTGAGCATCTTGCCCCAGAGGGGGAGGATGGCCTGGAAGCTGGAATCCCGCCCCATCTTGGCGGAGCCGCCGGCGGAATCGCCCTCCACGATGTAGAGTTCGGTGCGGACGTTGTCGGTGTCGGCGCAGTCGGCCAACTTGCCGGGGAGAGAGGCCGATTCCAGCGCAGTCTTGCGCCGGGTCAGCTCTCTGGCCTTGCGGGCGGCCTCCCTGGCGCGAGAGGCGGTGAGGGCCTTGTCAAAGACCGCTTTGACCACGGCGGGGTTTTCCTCAAAGTAGACCATCAGCTTGTCGTAGACCATCGACTCCACCAGGGAGCGCACCTCGGTGTTGCCCAGGCGGGCCTTGGTCTGGCCCTCAAACTGGGCCTCGGTCAGCTTGACGCTGATGACCACCGTCAGCCCCTCCCGCACGTCCTCGCCGGAGAGGTTTTTGTCCCCGTCTTTGAGGATGCCGGCCTTTTTGCCGTACTCGTTGAACACCCGGGTGAGGGCCGATTTGAAGCCCATCTCGTGGGTGCCGCCGTCGGTGGTGTGGATGTCGTTGGCAAAGGAGAGGATGACCTCGTTGTAGCTGTCGTTGTACTGCATGGCGATCTCAGCGGTGGTGTCGCCCTTCTGCCCCGACAGGTAGATGATGTCGGGGTGGATGCAGTCGAGCCCCTTTTTCCTGTGCAGGTACTCCACAAAGCTGCGGATGCCGCCCTCGTAGTGGAGGGTCTCGGAGAGGGGGTTCTCCCCATCGCGCTGATCGGACACGCGGACCCGCACTCCGGCGTTGAGGAAGGCCTGCTCCCGCAGACGGGAGAGGAGGGTGTCGTAGTCGTACTCGACCTCTTCAAAAATCTCCTCGTCGGCCTTGAACTGGACGATGGTGCCGGTCCCCTCGCAGGGGCCCACCACCTTCAAGTCCTCCTCGGGCACGCCGCGGTGAAATTTCTGGTAGTGCAGCTTGCCGTCGTGCTTGACCCAGACCTCCAACTCGGTGGAGAGGGCGTTGACCACCGAGGCGCCCACGCCGTGGAGACCGCCGGAGACCTTGTACCCGCCGCCGCCGAACTTGCCGCCGGCGTGGAGGATGGTGAAGACCACCGTCACCGCCGGCAGGCCGGTCTTGTGCTGGATCCCCACCGGGATGCCGCGGCCGTTGTCCTCCACCCGGATGACATTGCCGGGGAGGATGTCCACCGAGATGTCGGTGCAAAAGCCCGCCATGGTCTCGTCGATGGCGTTGTCCACGATCTCGTAGACCAGGTGGTGAAGTCCCCGGGGCCCGGTGGAGCCGATGTACATGCCCGGGCGCTTGCGCACCGCTTCCAGTCCCTCCAGGACCTGAATCTGGTCTCCGCCGTACTCTTGTTCGCTCAAGGGTTTATTTTCTTCCACAGATGATTCCTCCCATTGGATGGCGCTGCAGGGCCCTATTGACCCTGCGGCTGGGTTTTGCGGTTGTAGCGGCCGGCCCGCTTGCGCAGGGTGGCCGACGAGATCTGCGAGATGTAGATGCGGGTCTTCCCCCGCTCGCCGCAGATGATAAAGGACTTGGGCAGTTCCACTTGCAGGGGGTCCTGCTGGGAACAGACGTTGATGACCCCGCCCGCCGCCTCACAGCCCCTGAAAAAGGCCTTGGTGTCCCGGGATACCGAGGTGTTTTCGATGTCGAAGATGCCGATGATCGAGTCGGTGGAGACCACCGTGTCCTGGCCGAGGTGGATGTACATAGATCGCTCTCTCTTTCCTAGTGGCGTTTAGGCGGGGGACAGGGCGCCCCGCTCCATCCGAAAGACCCTGCCAGACAGAAGGCCTTCAAAGTGGGCGGCGTCACAGCAGGTGATGAAGACCTGCGCCCCCTCCAGGTGGTTGAGGACATAGCTCTGCCGGCCCTGGTCCAGTTCGCTCATCACGTCGTCTAAAAGCATCACCGGCGTCTCCCCCGAAACCTCTTTGAGCAGGTACCCCTCGGCCAGCTTGAGGGCCAGGGCCGCACTCCTCTGCTGGCCCTGGGAGCCGTAGACCTTGGCGTCGAGGCCGTCGATCTGCAGAGAGAAGTCGTCCCGGTGGACCCCCAGGGTCGAAAAGCCGGCGCCGGTGTCATCGGTGCGGGCGGCGCGCAGCGCCTCTCGGTAGGCGACCTGTACCTGGGGAAGGGGGGTGTCGGGGGAGAGGGAGAGAAAGCTCTTATAGCCGACCGTCAACTCCTCCCGGCTGGAGGAGAGGCCTCCGTAGATGGAGCAGGCATTCTGCCCCAACTTGTTCAGATAGCGCACCCTGGTGCGCCATACCTGCGCCCCCCAGGTGGCGATGGAGTCGTCAAAGACGTCCAGCAGGTCGTAGGCGGACCCGTTTTTGTAGAGTTCTTTGAGGACGGCGTTTTTCTGCGAGAGGGCCTTTTTGTACTGGTAGAGCACATGGATGTAGCGGGGCCGCACCTGACAGATGGCCCCGTCCAAAAAGCGGCGGCGGACCGACGGGCCCTCTTTGACGATGGAGAGGTGGGCGGGGGAGAAGACCACGCAGCAAAAGCTGCCGGCCAGTTCAGCCGGGGAGGTCTTGCCCACCCCGTTGAGGAGGATCTCCCGCCGCTCGCCGTAGCGGAGCTTGGCGCTCTGCTCCCGCCCCTGCGCCGAGAAGGACAGGGAGAGGGTGGCGACCCGTTCCCCCTTCTTGACAAAGTCCCGCTCCTTGGAGGGACGAAAGCTCTTGGCGCCGGTAAAGTTCCAAATCGCTTCAATCAGGTTGGTCTTGCCCTGGGCGTTGTCGCCGCAGATGACGTTGACCCCCTCGTCGGGGCAGAGGGAGACGGAGGCGAGGTTGCGGTACCCCTCGGCCGAGAGGGAGAGGACCTTCACAGGGTGACCTCGTACTCCCGCCCGCCAAAGGAGAGGATGTCGCCGGGGTAGACCTTTTTGCCCCGCTGGGTGACGACCTCCCCGTTGACTTTGACCAGACCCTCGGCCACCAGCTCTTTGGCCTCTCCCCCGGTGCCGATGAGCCCGGCAAATTTCAGCAGCTGGTCGAGTTTGATGAAGGGGGGGCGGATGGAGATGGGCTCAGCCTTCATTTTTCAACCTCACGGGCAGCACCAGGAAGAGGAAGGAATCCCCCTCCGGCGGGGTGACGGTCATGGGGGTAAGGGAGCTGGTAAAGGAGAGCTTCACCTCGTCGCAGTGGGCGTATTTGAGGGCGTCGAGGAGATATTTGTTGTTGAAGCCGATCTCGATGTCGTCCCCCTGCTTGTTGGCGACGAATTCGTCCTGCACCTTGCCCAGAGGGGTTTTGCAGAGGACACTGACTGTCGCGTTCTCAAAGGAGATCTTGAGGGGGTTTTTGAAGCGGTCGTTGATGATGATGGACGCCCTCTCCACACTGTCGATAAAGGTGCGGGTGGCGACGGTGACCACCGTGTTGGAGGATTTGGGAATGGAGTTTTTGTAGTCCAGGAAGTTGCCCTCCAGCAGCCGGGAGAAGACCGAGTACCCCGAGACCTGAAAGAGGATGTGTTTGGGGGAGAGGTAGACGTCGGCCTGGTTTTCCTCCTCTTTGATCAGCTTGGCGATCTCGCTGGCGGTGCGGCCGGGGACGATGAAGTCGCAGGGGGTGAGGATCTGAGCGGGCTCCCGCCGCAGGGCCAGCCGGTAGCCGTCGACAGCCACCAGGGTCAAAATACCCTCCTCTGCCTCGAACTTGATGCCGGTGTGGACCGGCTTCTGATCGTTCTGGGCCACAGCGTAGAGGGTCTGTTCAATCATGCTCTTGAGAGAGGCCTGGTCGATGGAGAGGGTCTTTTCCCCGTCGATTTGGGGGATGGCGGGAAATTCGGCCGCGTCGATGCCGATGATGGTGAACTCGGTCTGTTTGGTGGTGACGGTGGTGAGGAGGTTTGCGTCCACCGTCACGCTGACCGAATCGTCGGAGAGTTTGCGGATGATGTCGGAAAAGAGGCGGGCGGGCAGGACGATGGTGCCGGTCTCCTCGATTTCAGCGGGGATCTGGGTGGTGATGCCAAATTCCAGGTCGTAGCCTGAGAGGGTGATGCTGTCCTCCCCGGTTTGGATGAGGACCCCTTCCAGGGCGGGGATGTTGGACTTGCCGGGCACTGCCTTTTGGATATTCAACATTGCCTCGCTGAGGGATTGGCGGTCGCAGATGAATTTCATGGCAATTTCCTTTCTGTTTGGAAGATAGAAAAGATAAAGATAGTCGTAGTAGTAGGGGGTGTGAAAACGGTGGAAAAAGGGGATGGAGCCTGTCTGTGTGCGGCCTGGCGGCCTTTTTTCGGCGGTGGGGAGCGGTGTGAAAAAGTTGTGGAGTTTGTGGGGGTGGGCGGATTTCTCCACATCGCTGTGAAAAGACAGGGCTTTTATGTGGGGAAAATGTGGGGCGTTTCGGGGAATTTGCGTCACGCGCCCCTCTTTTTTTCGCCTATAATTATATAGGAAGGAAAAGAGAGGGGATTTTCCCGCCCAGCCGATTTTTCCACGGCCGGGGGAGAGGGTGTGGAATTTTGGAGAAGGCTCTATTTCTTGATGTTTTTGATGATGTCGTTGATGGTCTCCTGCAGGCGCTGGTTTTTTTTGAGCTTGCTCTTCATCTCGTTGAGGCTGTAGACGATGGTGGAGTGGTCCCGGCCGCCCAGCTCTTCGCCGATGTTTTTCATGGGCATCTGGGTCACCTCGCGGATGACGTAGATGGCCACCTGGCGGGCCTGGGAGACGTCGGCCGATTTCTTTTTGCTCTTGATGTCCTGGGGGGAGACGTTGAAGGTGCGGGACACCTCGCTGATGATGCGCTCCACCGTCACCGGGATGGGCTGGTTGTCGTTGAGGATGTCCTTGATGGCCGCGTGGGCCACCGCCACCGTGGGGGAGATGCCCTCGAGCATCTTGTAGGCGTTGATCTTTTTCACCGCCCCCTCCAGCTGGCGGATGTTGTTTTTGATCCGGTTGGCGATGAACTCGGTCACATCGGAGGGGAGATCGAGGCCCAAAAGCTCCGCCTTGCGGCGGATGATGGCGATCCGGGTCTCAAAGTCGGGGGGCTGGATGTCGGCCAGCAGTCCCGATTCAAAGCGGGAGCGAAGCCTGTCCTCCAGGGTTTTGATCTCTTTGGGCGGCCGGTCGGAGGAGAGGACGATCTGCTTGTGGGACTGAAAGAGGGTCTCGAAGGTGTGGAAGAACTCCTCTTGGGTGGAGATCTTGCCGCCGATGAACTGGATGTCGTCGATGAGGAGGACGTCGGCCACCCGGTACTTGTTGCGAAACTCCATGGTGGTGCCCGAGCCGATGGCCGAAATCATCTCGTTTGTGAACTCCTCGCCCTTGACGTAGACGATGTTGGCCTGGGGGTTGTTTTTCTTGACCTCGTTGCAGATGGCGAAGAGGAGGTGGGTCTTGCCCAGCCCCGAGTCGCCGTAGATGAAGAGAGGGTTGTACACGTTGGAGGGGTTGGCCGCCACGGCCATGGCCGCCGCATGGGCGAAGTTGTTGGAGGAGCCGACGATGAAGGAGGCGAAGGTGTAGTCGTAGTCCCCGCCGATGCCCACCTGGTTGAGGGCCTCTTCCGGCTGCTTGTTCTCCTCTTTGGCGGCGGCGCCATCACCCTTGACCATGGCGTCGCAGGTAATCTGCACGGCGACGGGGAAGCCCAACACGCTCTCAAAGCCCTGCTTGATGATCTCCAGGTACTTCTCGTTGATCAGATCCTGCTGAAATTTGCTGCGGACGTAGAGCAGGGCGGTGTCGTTTTCCAGTTTGACGGGTTCGATGCATTTGATCCACAGGTCGTACACCATGTCGGACAGTTGGGTTTTGCAGTGGTGGGCGACCAGTTCCCACACATCGCTGAAGGAATCCATAACGGCGAGTACCTCCCCTATCGAAAATAAAAATATTTTTGGATGCTATTTCATCACACTATTTTAGCACAAAATAGGCCTGGTTTTCAACTGAAAAACACCCATCTGGAAGCATTTATAAAAGGAAATGGCGCAAATTTTCGTTTTGCGGGGAAGTAGGGATATTTTGCGGGGGTATGGGAGGGGACAAAAAGAGCCATTGCAGGGCAAATTTCTGGGGGAAGGGAAAACGGATGCCGCCAAAGGGGGCGGGACGGGGGAAAAAACAAACGGGGGGAGCAGGGGGAGAAGGGCCGAAAAAGGGCGTAGCCGTCCCCTTTTTTTAAAAAACCAGTTGACAGTTCGGGGAGAAATCCGTATACTAATTAAATGCAAGGTTTTGCCTCGAAAGGAGGGGTTTAGAGTGAAGAGAACCTACCAGCCCAAGAAGATCCACCGGAAAAAGGAGCACGGTTTCCGCAAGCGGATGAGCACCAGAAATGGCCGCCGTGTCTTGTCCCGCAGAAGAGCCAAGGGCAGAAAACATCTGAGCTACTAATGTGAAGGCCACAATCCGCATTGTGGCTTTTCTTTTTCTGCACGGAAAAAAGGGACGAAATGAAGCGACATCCGCACCGGCCGCCAGCTCCCCCCCCGGGGAAGGTGGCGCCCATCAAAGAAAATCGCGAATATCTCAAGGTCTACAAAAGGGGGCGCTCTCAAGTGCATCCCCTTATTGTGACATACGCGCTTAAAAACCGGCTGGGCTACACCCGGCTGGGGATCACCACCAGCAAAAAAATCGGCAAGGCGGTCCAGCGGAACCGGGCCCGCCGGCTGATCAAGACGGCCTACCGCAATCTCCTCCCGGAGATCGCGCCGGGCTACGACATTGTGGTGGTGGCGCGGACCAAGGCCACCTTCTCCAAGGAACAGATGGTGGAGCGCGCCCTTCGCAGCCAGCTGAAAAAGGCGGGCGTGCTGCCATGATACGGCGGTTTCTCATCGGCTGTATCCACTTCTATCAGCGCCATTTTCACCACCCCCCCACCTGCCGGTTCTACCCCACCTGCTCGCAGTATGCAGAGGAGGCGTTGGCGGTACACGGCGCCCTCTGGGGGAGTGTGCTGAGCATTTGGCGGGTGCTGCGCTGCAACCCGTTTGGCAAGGGCGGATTTGACCCCGTCCCGCCCAAGCGCCAAAAATCGAGGTAGATATTCTCGCACAGTACGGAGGAAAAAGACAACTATGAATTTCATCAGCGAAATTTTCGGGTACCCCTTGGGGTTCTTGATGCAGGGGTGCTACTTCCTGGTTCAAAACTACGCCGTGGCGCTGTTCCTGTTTACTCTGGTCACCAAGATCCTGCTGTTCCCGCTGGCTGTCAAGCAGCAGAAATCCACCGCCCAGATGGCGGTATTCCAGCCCAAGATCACCGAGATCAACAAGAAGTTCGCCACCGACAAGCGGCGCCAGCAAGAAGAGATGATGAAGCTGTACGAGGAGTACGGCTACAACCCCACCGGCGGCTGCCTGCCGATGCTCATTCAGTTCCCCATCCTCTTCGGCCTCATCGACGTGGTATACAAGCCCCTGACCCACATCGTCCGCATCCCCAGCGACGTCATTCAAAAGGCCCTCACCTTTGCCGGTGAGACGCTGAATCTGGAGTTGAGCAAGGTCAACCCCCAGGTCTCCCTCATCAACGCGGTGAAGGCCGACCCGGGCAGCTTTGAGATGTTCAACGCCGAGCAGATCCACAAGATCACCAACATCAACTTCAACTTCTTCGGCATCGACATGTCCGCCACCCCCCACTTTGCGCTGGAGCCCCTGGTGGTGGTCCCCATCCTGGCCGGGCTGACCATGATCCTCTCCTCCTGGGCCTCCATGAAGTTCTCCGGCTCGGGACAGGCCATGCAGGGGAACCCCGCCGGGGGGATGAGCAAGTTCATGCTCTACGGCATGTCCCTCTTCTCGGTGGTCTTTGCCTTTCAGGTGCCCGCCGGCGTCGGCCTCTACTGGATCTTCTCCAATGTGCTGCTGATCCTGCAGTCCTATATCCTCAACAAGATCTACAACCCCAAAAAGTTGGCAGTTGAGTACGAGGCGAAGGTGGCGGCCATCCGCGAGGCCAAAAAGAAGAAGGTCAAGGTGGAAGTCAAGGATCAAGAGGGCCACAAGAAGACGGTGGAGAAGGTCCTCACCGAAAAGGAGCTCAACCGCCTGCGCCTGGCCAAGGCCCGCGAGTTGGACGAGGCCCGCTATGGCGGCGAAGGGCCCAAGCCGCAAGACAGCGAATCAAAATAGCCGCCGAAGGCAAGTAGGGGGTATATCGCTATGAGAGAGTGTATCAAAACCGCGCCCGATGTGGACCGCGCCATTGCGCTGGCCTGCGAGGAGTTGGGAGTGAGCCCGGAAGAGGCCAATGTGGAGGTGCTGGAACTGCCCTCCAAGCGGCTGTTCGGGCTGCTGGGCACCACCCCCGCCAAAGTGCGGGTACAGGTGGAGGAACCGGAGTGGGAGAAGAAACAGGCCGCCGAGGCGGCCAGACCCGCCCCTGTCGCCCCCCCTGAAAAACGGGCGCCGCAGCCTGTCAAACAGGCGGACAAGCCCGCCCCAGCCCCTGAGAAAAAGGCCGAGGAAGAGCCTGCCGCCCCCAAGGCGCGGGAGGTGAGCGAGGCGGAGGAGGCCAAGGCCGCCGTGGCCGAGAGCTACCTGCGCGGCATCCTGCAGAAGATGGGGATGGAGGGGATCACCGTCGAGCGCCGCTTTGGCAAAGACGGGGTGATCTTCAACCTCAGCGGCAGCAAGGTCGGCGGGCTGATCGGCCGCCGCGGCGAGACCCTGGACGCCATTCAGTACCTGACCAGCCTCTGCTGCAACCGGGGCGGCGGCGACTACCTGAAGGTGTCGATCGACAGCGGCGACTACCGGGAGAAGCGCAAGGAGACCCTGGAAGCCCTGGCCAAAAAGATCGCCGGGCAGGTGGTCAAGAGCGGCCGCTCCACCGCGCTGGAGCCCATGAACCCCTACGAGCGGCGGATCATCCACTCCGCTGTGCAGACGGTGGAGGGGGCCACCTCCAAATCGGTGGGGGAGGACCCCTATCGCAAGGTGGTCATCAGTTCAAAGAACCCGGTGAAGCGCAGCCGGCCCCCCTACGATCGCAGCCGCCGCAGCGGCGGGCGGAGAGACGGGGGAGAGAACCGCTCCAGAGAGCGGAGCCAGAGCCCTCGCCCCCCGCAGAAACCGGCGGAAAAGCCGAAGGACGAGGCGGCGGAGCTGCCCCTGTACGGGAAAATCGAGCTGTAAGAGTGAACGGGAGAAGCGCAGGCTTCTCCCGCTTTTTTGACAAAGGGAAGCGGCGAGGTTTTCCACATCCCTTTGCAAGGTGTGGAAAACAGGGGCCTTTTTTGTGGGAGATAGGAAAACAAACCGAAGTATTTTGTATAATAAAATTAATATAATACAAATAGTATATTTGATGAGCGCTTTTTGAGTCGATGGGCGTCATCTCTTTCCCGCCCTTTGAAAAAAAGAGAAAAGGGCGGTGGACGGCTCTTGTAATTTGCCGGCACAATCCGTACAATAAAAAATGGATTGCAAGAAACTCCTTGTCTGTCCCCCTCTGCGCGAAGTGATGGGAAGACGACTTGGATACCCTGCGGCAGGGCGAACGGCCCGGCGACGGGAGGAGGGAAGACGAGGATGGAAACAAATATCTGTTCGGTGCTGGCCGTTTTCCCCGTTCCAGACATGGAGAGGACGGCGCGATATTACTGTGACGTTTTGGGGTTTCGGGCAGTGCCCTATCTGACCGTGCAGGAGCCGCACATCTGCCTTTACCGGGACCAGGTGGAGATCGTGTTGACCGGGGCCAACCGGGGGCGGATCTTCCCCCACCGGGAGCTGTACGGGTACGGGGAAGACGCCTATCTGGTGGTCCGCGACCAGGAGGCCCTGGAGGCGGAGTTTCGGGAAAAGGGGGCGAAGATCGTCCGCCCCCTGCAGCTGACCGACTACAACAACCGGGAGTTTGTACTGGAGGACATCGACGGCCGCTGGCTGGCCTTTGGGATGAAGCAGGGGTAAAACCGGCGCGGCAGAACGGCCCGTTTTCGGGCGTCGGCGACATGCTGGAGATGCCGGGGTTGCGGGCAAAGATGCGCTTTTGCCGGCGGCCCCTGGGGGAGAGCCGTTGCAGGTTTGGTTTTCCACCGCCGGTCGACCGTTGGTGGAAAATCCATTGTCCTTTAGGGAGGAGGAAGTTTTATGCAGACCACCATTGCCGCCATCGCCACCCCCCTGGGAACAGGGGGGCTGGGGGTGGTGCGCCTGTCGGGGCCCCGGGCCTATGAAATTGTGGCGCGGGTCTTTGTCCCCGTCAGCGGCAGGGACATCCGCCGTCAAAAGGGGTACACCGCCCTCTTGGGCCGGGTGGAGCGCACCCTGCCCGACGGCGGGCGGGAGATGCTCGACCAGGCAGTGGCCCTCTTCTTTCGGGCCCCCAAAAGCTACACCGGGGAGGACGCGGTGGAGCTCTCCTGTCACGGCGGGGTGGCGGTGCTGCAGGAGACCCTGCGGGCGCTGCTGGACGCTGGTGCGGAGTTGGCGGGACCGGGCGAGTTTTCCAAGCGGGCGGTCTTGGCGGGGAAGATGACCCTCACCCAGGCGGAGGGGGTCATGGACCTGATCAACGCCCAGACCAGGCAAGGCGCTGCCGCCGCCCTTTCGGCCATGGACGGCCGCCTCTACCGGCATGCCGCCGCCATCCGCGCCGATTTGGTGGATTTGGCGGCCCATCTGGCGGCCTATGTGGACTACCCGGACGAGGACATCCCCCAGTTGGAGGAGGGTGTTTTGACTGACCGACTGCAGCAGGTTGCCGATCAACTGTCCGCCCTCCTGCAGAGTTTCGACACAGGCTCGATGATACGCAATGGCATTGACACCGCCATTGTGGGCAAGCCCAATGTGGGCAAGTCCACCCTGATGAACCTGTTGGCCGGGTACCAGCGCAGCATCGTCACCCAGGTGCCGGGCACCACCCGCGACGTGGTGGAGGACCGGGTGCAGCTGGGGGAGGTGACCCTCAACCTGGCCGACACGGCCGGCATTCGGGAGACCGACGACCTGGTGGAGCAGTTGGGGGTGCAGCGCTCCCGGGAGAAGTTGGAGCGGGCCCAACTGGTGCTCGCCCTCTTTGACGGCTCGGTCCCTCTGGACGAGGAGGACCGGCAGCTCCTCTCGCAGATAGGGGACAAGCCCTGCATCGCCGTCATCAACAAGCAGGACAAGGCCCAGCGGCTGGACGTCGAGGCGGTGCGGGCCCAGATCCCCGACCTGGTGACCATGAGCGCCCGCGAGGAGCGGGGCGTGGAGGAGCTGGAACAGGCCATTTTGCGGAAGCTGCGGCTGGAGAAAATCGACCTGCAGAACGGGCTGCTCATCAACGAGCGGCAGCGGCAGGCCACCAGTCGGGCGGCGGCCCGGGTCGTGGACGGGCTGGACGCCCTGCGGGCGGGGATGACCTACGACGCGGTGGCGGTGGAGATCGACGAGGCCATAACAGCCCTGTCGGAACTCACCGGCGAGAGCGCCGGGGAACAGGTCATCGATGCGGTGTTTGCAAATTTTTGTGTGGGAAAGTAGAGCGGGCCGAATTCCACCGCTTTTTAAAAGATGTGGAAAACAGGGACCGCCGACGGAAGAGGGATGAGACGAGAGATGGAACGGCTTCGTTTGGGCGAGTACGACGTGGTGGTCATTGGCGCCGGCCACGCCGGGGTGGAGGCGGCGCTGGCTGCCGCCCGGCTGGGGTGTAGGACCGCCCTCTTCACCATCACCCTGGATTTTATCGCCAACATGCCCTGCAACCCCTCCATCGGGGGGACGGCCAAGGGGCACCTGGTGCGGGAGATCGACGCCCTGGGCGGGGAGATGGGTCGGGCTGCCGACGCCACCTTTTTGCAGAGTCGGATGCTCAACCGGGGGAAGGGACCGGCGGTGCACAGCCTGCGGGTACAGTCGGACCGGGCCGCCTACCACGCCTACATGAAACAGGTGGTGGAGCGGCAGGAGAACCTGGATGTCAAACAGGCCGAAATCGTGGAGATCCTCACCGACGGGGGTCGGGTCTCGGGGGTGGTGACCAAGTTGGGGGCCGAATACGGCTGCCGGGCCGCCGTCATCGCCAGCGGCACCTTTTTGAACGCAGTGGTCTATGTGGGGGATGCCTCCTACCGCTCGGGCCCGGACGAGACGAGGGGGGCCGACCTCCTCTCCGATTCGCTGCGGCGGCTGGGCATCGGCCTGCGCCGGTTCAAGACCGGCACCCCGGCCCGGGTCAACCGGCGGAGCATCGATTTCTCCAAGCTGGAGCCCCAGGAGGGGGATGAGGAGATCGTCCCCTTCTCCTTCGAGACCAGGGGAGAGCTGCAAAACCGGGCGCTGTGCTACGTGGCCTACACCAACGAGAGGACCCACCAGGTCATTCGGGACAACATCTACCGCTCCCCCCTCTACGGGGGAAAGATCGAGGGGATCGGCCCCCGCTACTGCCCCAGCATCGAGGACAAGGTGATGCGCTTCCCCGACAAGCCCCGCCACCAGATCTTTGTGGAGCCCTGTGGGGAGAACACCGAGGAGTACTACCTGCAGGGGATGAGTTCCTCCCTGCCGGTGGACGTGCAGCTGGCCCTCTACCACACCATCGAGGGGTTTGAAAAGCTGGAGATCATGCGCAATGCCTACGCCATCGAGTACGACTGCATCGACCCCACCCAGCTGGCCCCCACACTGGAGTTCAAGGGGGTCCCCGGCCTCTTTGGGGCGGGGCAGTTCAACGGCACTTCCGGCTATGAGGAGGCCGCCGCCCAGGGGCTGGTGGCCGGGATCAACGCCGCCCAGGGGGTGCGGGGGAAAGAGCCGCTGGTGCTCGACCGCTCCACCTCCTACATCGGCACCCTCATTGACGACCTGGTCATCAAGGGGGTCACCGACCCCTACCGGATGATGACCTCCCGCAGCGAGTACCGGCTGATCCTGCGCCAGGACAACGCTGACCAGCGGCTGACCCCCATCGGCTACCGGTTGGGACTCTGCTCCCAGGCGCGCTATGACGCCCTGGTGGAGAAGAAACAGGCCGTTGACGCCGAGCTGGCCCGGCTGGAGGGGACGACCGTCTCCCCGACGGAGGAGCTCAACACCCTGCTGCAGGAACTGGGCACCGCCCCGCTGCGCAGCGGGGCAAAACTCGCCGACCTGTTGCGCCGCCCTCAAGTGGGATATGACGCCCTGGCCGGGGTGGACAGCCAGCGGCTGCCGCTGCCCCGCCCGGTGACCGAGCAGGTGGAGATCTCCCTGAAGTACGAGGGGTACATCCGCCGGCAGCTGGAACAGGTGGAGCAGATGCAGAAACTCGAGCGCAGGCGGTTGCCCGCGGAGATAGATTACGCCTCTATCGGTGGATTGCGGCTGGAGGCGCGGGAGAAGTTGGCAAAGGTCCGCCCCCAAAATTTGGGACAGGCTTCCCGCATATCGGGGGTCTCTCCGGCGGACATCTCGGTGCTGCTCATCTGGCTGAGCCAACAGGGGGGCAAAGAGGAGAAGGACGAGGGAGAAAAGGGAGAACGATGATCGACAGAGAGAGAATGAGAGCGCTGGCGGCTGCCCAGGGGGTCGCCTTGAGCGACCTGCAGTTGGAACAGCTGGACCGCTATGCCGACACGCTGGTGGAGGCCAACCAAAAGATGAACCTGACGGCCATTGTCGACCGGCAGGGGATCGAGGAGAAGCACTTTTTAGACAGTTTGCTGTTGGTGCCCCTGCTGCCGGAGGGCTGCAAGAGCCTGATTGATGTGGGGACCGGGGCGGGCTTTCCCGGAGTAGTGGCCAAGGTCGCCCTGCCCGGCCTTCGCCTCACCCTGCTGGACAGCTTGCAGAAACGGGTGACTTTTTTAGAGGAACTCTCTGCTCATCTGGGCTTTGGCGGGGTGACCTGCCTGCACGGCCGGGCGGAGGAGAGCGGCCGCGATCCTGCACTGCGGGAGCAATTCGACGTGGCCACTGCCCGGGCGGTGGCCGACCTGGCGGTGCTGGCGGAATACTGCCTGCCCTTTGTGCGGCTGGGCGGCCGCTTCTTTGCCCTGAAAGGGCCTGCCTGTGAAGAGGAGTTGGAGCGGGCTGCCTCGGCCATCGCCCTGTTGGGGAGCGAGGTGGTGGGCGTTCACCCCCAGACCCTGCCCGACGGCAGCAGCCGAAACATAGTAGAGGTCAAAAAGATATCGCAAACTCCGACAAAATATCCCCGGAACGCCGGGAAAATCAAAAAAAATCCGCTTTGAGGGCGGATTTTTTTGTTGCCCCCAGGAAGGGCGTGTCGATTTTGGAAGATGGAAATGTCTGGAAAACTCATTTCCCGCGTGCTATACTGAAAAAGAAGCAGGACAAGCTGTATTTTTACAGGATACCGCCTTTTTTGAAAAAAGCGGTGAAGTGGGAGGAGACAACAATGGCAGCTCTTTTTTCAAAAAACAAGGTTGTGGGAAAGGTGGTCGATCTGCCCATCGAGGAGATTCAGGCCAACCCCGCTCAGCCCCGCATGGAGTTTGACGCCTATGAGCTCATCGGCCTTTCGGAGAGCATCCGCCAGAACGGGCTGTTGCAGCCCATCACGGTGCGCAAGCTGGAGGAGGGCGGGTACGAGCTCATCTCGGGGGAGAGGCGGCTGCGCGCCTCCAAGCTGGCTCGGTTTTCCACCATTCACGCCATCGTTGTGGAATCCAGTGAGGAGCAGTCGGCGGTATTTGCCCTGTTGGAAAACATTCAGCGGCAGGACCTGAACTGCTTTGAACAGGCGCGGGGGATCAAAAAGCTGATGGAGTGCTGGCACGTCACCCAGGAGGAGACGGCCCGCCGCCTGGGGATCGCCCAGTCCACCCTGGCCAATAAACTGCGGCTGCTGGGACTGGACAGGGAGGTGCAGGACTGCATCGTCTCCCAAAAGTTGAGTGAGCGCCATGCCCGCGCCCTGCTGCAGGTGGGAAAAGAGAAGCGCCTTTCGGTGGCCCAGTTGGTGGCGCAGCGCCACTACAGTGTGGTACAGACGGAGGACTACATCGCCCGGATGGCGGCAGAGGACGCCGCCACGGCTGCCAGACAGAGAAACCGCTTTATTGTCAAGGATGTCCGCATCTTTCTCAACACGGTGGACAAGGCCATTGACTTGATGAAGCAGGCCGGGGTGGATGCCCAGGCGAGTACCGTGAAGGGGGAGGAGTACATCGAGTACAACATCCGCATCCCCCTGAAAAAACGAAAAAAGGAGAGCGCCTAGGTCTTTGCTGGCAACAGGCTGTTTTGGGAAGGACAGCCCGCCAGCGCAAACAATGAGACCGACGTGCTCCTTTTGATAGAGTGCCTTCGGGCGCGAGAAGGAGAAAGAAAGGCCAAACAGGCCTTTCTTTTTTTGTTTGGGTAGAGAGGATGTTTCACGTGAAACACCAATGGGCTGTTTGTTCCACGGGAAACATCTCAAAATAAGGAAAAAGGAGAGGAGGGTTTTTTTGATGGGGGAGCTGTGCTATAATGGTCACAGACTTTGTTGAAATGAGAGCACGAGGAGGCGGAGTGTCCTTGGGAAAAACCATTGCCATTGCCAACCAAAAGGGCGGGGTGGGGAAGACCACCACTGCCGTCAATTTGGCGGCCAGCCTGGGCGAGCTGGGAAAACGGGTGCTTCTGGTGGACATTGATCCCCAGGGAAACGCCACCAGTGGCCTGGGGGTCAACAAGCGCGCCAGCGAGCAGACCACTTATGAGCTGATGACCGGTGACGCCGCCTTTGACCAGGTCGCAGCGCACAGCGCCTTTAAAAATGTCGACCTGTTGCCCTCCAGCATCCAACTGGCCGGGGCGGAAATTGAACTGGTGGAGATGGCAGACCGCCAAAACCGCCTCAAAAAGACCATTGCCGAGGGCAAAGAGCGATATGACTACCTGCTCATCGACAGCCCCCCCTCCCTGGGGCTCATCACCCTCAACGGGTTGGTGGCGGCCGATACCGTCCTGATCCCCATCCAGTGCGAGTACTATGCACTGGAGGGGCTCTCCCAGCTGATGAACACGGTGCGTCAGGTCAAGCGACTCTACAATCCCCTCCTCGAGGTGGAAGGAGTGGTGCTGACCATGTACGACAGCCGCCTCAACCTGACGGTGCAGGTGGTGGAGGAGGTCAAGCGCTACTTTGGAGCCAAGGTGTATGCCACAGCGGTGCCCCGCAATGTGCGCCTCTCTGAGGCGCCGAGTTTTGGCCAGCCCGCCCTCTACTACGACAGGGGTTCCCGGGGGGCCAAGAGCTATCTGGAACTGGCGGAGGAGCTTCTCCGCCGAAATGGCGACAAGGCGGTGATTTAGGGATGGCGACCAAAAAGAGAGGGCTGGGCAAAGGCCTGGACGCCCTGTTTGTAGACAACGCGGTGGAGAGCGAGAGCCGGGTCAACACCCTGCCCATTGCCGAGGTGGAGCCCAACCGGGACCAGCCCCGCAAGGAGTTTGACCAGGAGGCCCTAGAGGAGTTGGCCGCCTCCATCGCCGAGCACGGGGTGCTGCAGCCCATTTTGGTGCGCCCGGTGTCCGGCGGATACCAGATTGTCGCCGGCGAGCGCCGTTGGCGGGCCGCGAGGTTGGCGGGGTTGGTGGAGATCCCCGCCGTCATCAAAGAGATGACCGACCAGGAGGTGGGACAGGCCGCCCTGGTGGAAAACCTGCAGCGGGAAGACCTGAATCCCGTAGAAGAGGCGCTGGGCTACCACCAGTTGATGGAGCAGTTCGGCATGACCCAGGAACAGGTGGCCAAAAAGGTAGCCAAATCCCGGCCGGCCGTGGCCAACGCCGTGCGGTTGCTGGGTCTGCCGGAGGAGGTGCTGGCCTTTTTGAGGGCGGGCAGTCTCACGGCGGGGCATGCCAAGGCGCTGCTCTCCCTCAAGGAGGAAGAGCTGGTGCTTCCCACCGCCCAGTTGATGGTGGAAAAGCGCCTTTCCGTGCGGGAGGCCGAGCGCTACTGCAAGCGCCTCAACGCAGCTCCCAAGGCGGAAAAGACAGTTCTGCCCCCCGAACCCATCTTCAAAGAGGTGGAGTTGAGCCTCACCGAGGTGTTGGGCCGCCGGGTCAAGGTGACCACCGACGGCACCAAGGGGAAATTGGAGATCGAGTATTTTTCCAAAGACGATTTGATGCGGCTGGCCAGCGTCTTCAACGAAAAAATTTAGGCGTTCATCTGCCAGAGGAGAAAGAAGGGGCGAGGGAGTTTTGTACACACAGCGTCTTTTGGTACCCGAACACCAGGCGGGCGCGTCGGGAGAGATGAGCCTGGGCTATATGATGCGCAACGTGCAGGAGGTGGCGACCAACCACTTCGCCAGCCAAAACGGCCTCCCCTGTGACAACAAGGGCAGCTGGAAGGTGGCCTTTTTCATCGCCAACTGCCATCTGCAGATCACCCGCCCCCCGCGGGTGGGGGAGGAGATCGCAGTCAGCACCTTTCTGCGCCGGGTGAGCGGCGCCTTCTTTGAGCGGGACACCGAGATCTGCTCTGCCCAGGGGGAGGTTCTGGTGCAGAGCTGCAGCAACTGGTTTTTGCTCGACCGGCAGAGTATGTCGGTGCTCAAACCCAGCGAGTGCCCCTATCAAAATGAGATGGACGGCCGGGACTTCCCCGTCACCTCCCAGCGGCGGCTCCGTTTTTCCCCCGATGCGCTGCGGTGGGTGGGGGAGCGGACGATCCGCTACACCATGATCGACGCCAACGGCCACACCAACAACGCCGTCTACGGCGATTTGGCCATGGATGCCTGTTGGCAGGTCTTCGGTGGCCACCAGCCCAGTGGGGCGCAGTTTGTCTTTAACCACCAAGCCAAGTTGGGCGACCGGCTTCAGCTCTTTGCCGCAGAGGAGGAGGACGGCGTGCTGTTGGTGGGAAAAATTGGGGACAATCGAGAGGTGCCGGACGGCAAGAGTGCCTGCTTTGTCTGTGCACTGAAAAGATAGAGAGGGGCGGAGAAAAGTTCTCCGCCTCTTTTTGGAGCCCTCGAATAGGAGAGAACCAAACTGTTTAGGAAAGCGGTTTCTAAACAATGGGGAAGAGGGGGCGAGGGGGGCTGTAAAAGGGGGAGAAAAGCGCGTATTTCTATTCTGTTTGCCCAAAAAAACGAGAAAAGGAGGGGACAAAATGTCCGCCCGCCTTCATTGCATAAGGCTAGGCAAAATGATACAATAGGTATCAAATCAGACGAGGCCACCAGAGGGAGCCGGCGCACCGGCTCCCAGGACAACAAGGGGAGAGGAGAAAATATGGGTATTTTTGACGAGTTGGATTACGGCTACAAATTTGCGAGAGAGGGCCTGACCTTCGACGACGTGCTGCTGGTTCCCGCCAAGAGCGAGGTCCTTCCGGCCGATGTGAGCACCGCCACCGTTCTGGCGGGGGACATTCGGCTCAACACCCCCTTCCTTACCGCCGCCATGGACACCGTCACCGAATCGGCCATGGCCATCGCCATTGCCAGAGAGGGCGGCATCGGCTTTATCCACAAGAATATGACCATTGAGCGCCAGGCCGAAGAGGTCGACAAGGTCAAGAGAAGCGAAAACGGCGTCATCGTCAACCCCTTCTATCTCTCCCCCGACAACCTGGTGGCCGAGGCGGACGCCCTCATGGGCAAGTACAAGATTTCCGGCGTGCCCATCTGCGAGGGGCAGAAGCTGGTGGGGATCATCACCAACCGCGACCTGAAGTTCCTCGACAACTTCAACGTCCCCATCCGCAATGTGATGACCAAAGAGGGGCTGGTGGTGGCCCCGGTAGGGACCACCATTGACCAGGCCAAAGAGATCCTCTGGAAAAACAAAATTGAAAAACTCCCTATCGTCGACGAGAAGGACAACCTGAAGGGCCTCATCACCATCAAAGACATTGAGAAGGCCGTTCAGTACCCCAACTCCGCCCGCGACAAGAAGAGCCGTCTCCTCTGCGGTGCGGCCATCGGCGTCACCCAGAACATCCTCGAGCGGGCCCGCGCCCTGGTCGAGGCGGAGGTCGACGTGCTGGTGCTCGACTCGGCCCACGGCCATTCCCGCGGCATCATGAACTGCATTGAAAAGGTGAAAAACGCCTTCCCCGACGTGCCGCTGATTGCCGGCAACATCGCCACCGCCGCCGCCGCCAAAGACCTGATCGAGGCGGGCGCAGACGCCCTGAAGGTGGGCATCGGCCCCGGCTCCATCTGCACCACCCGGGTGGTGGCAGGTATCGGCGTACCCCAGCTCACCGCCATCTTCGATGTGGCTCAGGTGGCCGCCCGCAAGGGGATCCCGGTCATTGCCGACGGAGGCATCAAGTACTCGGGCGACATCGTCAAGGCCCTGGCAGCCGGCGCCAACACCGTGATGATGGGTTCGCTGCTGGCCGGGTGCGACGAGTCCCCCAGCGACAGCGAGATCTACCAGGGCAGAAAGTTCAAGGTCTACCGCGGCATGGGCAGCGTGGGCGCCATGTCCGGCGCCCAGGGCAGCCGGGACCGCTACTTCCAGGAGAACAACAAGAAACTGGTGCCCGAAGGGGTCGAGGGCCGGGTCCCCTATAAGGGCTCGGTGTCCGACACCATCTACCAGATGCTGGGCGGGCTGAAAGCCGGCATGGGCTACTGTGGGGCCGCCACCATTGACGACCTGCGCAAGTACGCCCAGTTCATCAAGATCTCCGGCGCCGGCCTGCGGGAGAGCCACCCCCACGACATCTACATCACCAAAGAATCCCCCAACTACTCCACCAACGAGTAAAAAAGAGAGACTGGCAGCGCCGCAGGGTTTTTCCTGCGGCGCTGCTTTTTTTGCCGCTTTGGCGCCCAAAACTTCCAACTTTATCGGGGGGATCGTGTTGACAGAGGGCGTCCCGAGAGACTACTAAGGGCGCAAAAAAGAGAGCAATTTTTGGGACAGAGATGACAGGAACTGATGACGTTCCTTGAGGGACTGGGATTGGATGATACCCTTTTAGGGTCGATACATACCACCTACTTTGCTGGCGGTTTTGATTGCTCTCCCTCCCTGGTGTCAGAGACGCAGTTGTGGGAGCGAAGGCAGCGCTGGGCGGATGGTCTATCATATCAGCTTATCCGTCGAGAAAGGGAGACAAGAAAACGAAAATATTGTATATTATAAGTTGAATAATACAAATTGTATTGAATGATCAATAAGAATAAATGGCCTTTTGGGGGAAACAATAAGAGAGCCGCCAGCGAAGGGAAAACGGGGGAAGAGTTTGGCAAAAGGTGTTGACAAACAGCCCTGTTTGACGTATAATTTATAACGTTCTCTTGTGGTACCGCTTTCGGCGGTTCTGACCAGATTACATGTGGCGGTATAGCTCAGTTGGCTAGAGCATGCGGTTCATACCCGCAGTGTCATTGGTTCGAATCCAATTACCGCTACCAATTTGGCCCGATGGTCAAGAGGTTAAGACACCGCCCTTTCACGGCGGTATCGGGGGTTCAATTCCCCCTCGGGTCACCATGCACCATTGGGGCAGCCGCTGCACAAATTTGTGCAGCGGTTTTTTCGTGTCTTGCAACAGGAACGAACAGGGGCCGGGTTTTCCACAGTCACAGAACTGTGTGTGGAAAACCCGGCCCCTGTTTTTGCGGAGGACTTTGGAGGAGCGAAAGAGGGCAATGGCGGTAGCGCAAGACGGCGGTCTATTTTGCGGCGACAGGGCTTTACAGGTAGCCGATTTGATGGAGGATCTGGCGGAGACCCTCCTCCTCCGCGATGTCGCAGTGGGCGTACACTGCGGTGTTCCAGCTGTAGAGGGCCACGGCGTACTCCCCGTTGGCGCGCACGGTGTAACGGGCAAAGGATCCGCCCTCCGTGCGCTGCTCCTCGTGGGGGCTGTCGCTCTCTGCCGCGTCGCTGAAGGCGGTGCGAGCTCGCTCAAAAAAGGCGGCGGCAGGGGCCTTGCCGTCAAAGAGATAGAACTCAAAGCGCAGCCCGTTGCCGGTCGAGAGGACTGCATCCTCGATTTGTGGGCGCTCTGCCAGGTAGTTGCTGTCCAGCGGCACAGGGGTGTAGCCCTGGGCGAGAAGCGCCTCCTGCACCTGGGCGCTGCTGGCAGGCCGGGTGGGCAGCTTGGCCGCCTGCAGGGGGAGCCAGACCATCAGCCCCAGCAGGGAAAGTGTCAGGGCGAATTTGCCCACCTCAGAGGCAATGGCCCTTCTCCGGCCCCCTTCCTCCCGGAGGGTTTCGCTGCGCGCGGTAAAGAAGAGGTTGACAGCGGTCGTGACGGCGGTGACGGCGGCTACCGCAATACCGGCGTAGCCCAAGAACCGGTCAAGGACAAAGGTGAAGAAGCTAAAAATCGAGAGGTTCAGGCAGAGGACAGGGGAGATGGTGCAGAGCTGGTAGAGAAAGAGCAACCGTCTGGTTTTGCCGGGTTCCGGCGAATGGCCGATCAGCCACCCCAGCACCCAGCGGTGGGGGTGCAGATGGCTGTGTACCGCCCTTCGCTGCGCCAACACCCGGTCGGGGCTGGTGACAGCCGAGCGGCAGACCCTCTCAAACAGCCACTGGCTGCCCCAGTTGCTCAGGGGGATGAGGAGGGCGAAGGAGAGCACCCTGATGAGCGATTGATCCACGGCAAAGCTCCTCTCTGTGATCACCTCTTGCGGCGGGGGTCTGGAAAAAGGGTCTGCCATCGGCTTTGCAAAAGAGGGGCGCGGAGATCCTTCCGCGCCCCTCTTCTCGCTGCCCGGTCTTTCCTTTAGCCGAATAGGGCGGCGAACTTTTGGTCCTGGCTGGGGTCGTGCACCACATAGCCCACCGCCACCTTGTCGCCGGCGGCTTGGGCGACGGCTGCCGCCCCCTCAGGTCCGAAGGCGCCGCATACCTCGATCAGCTCGATCCCCTCGGCGGCCAGCTTTCTGGCCTCCTCACAGGCGGCCTCCAGGCTGGGCACCCCGATGGTGGTGACCAGGTTGCCGGTGCTCTCAAAATAGGAGCGGTGACGGGCGGACTCGAACTCAGAGCCCATGATGAGAAAGGCGAAATGCAGGGGGTGATCCATTGTCATGTCCTCCTTTAAAAAGGGGTCGGGGAGGTCGCGCCACAGGGCGGGACACTCCTGGGTGAAGCTGCAAAGCAGTCCTATGGGTAATATAAAATTCAACAATTCCACAGAGTTATAAACATTGGGGAATACAGGAAATCAATTATACTTTGCGAAGAGATGGGAAGGGTTGAAGGAGTGGCTCTTTTCGGGGTTTAGACCGAAGAGGGCGCAGACCTCGCGCCGGGGGAGATTCTTCAGGTGGTGGCGGGTGACCCCCTCGCCGTAGGTGTAGAGGAAGAGGTCGCAGGCGTCGTCCCCCATCTGCAGGATGCTCTGCCGGCAGCAGACATCGCAAATTTTGTCCCGGTGGACCACCACGGTGTGGAGGGTGAACCCCTGGGAGTAGCGCAGGGTGTAATAGCCGTTTTTTTCGGAGATGCCGGTGGTGCAGAAGTCGCAGATGCGCACCCCCAGAAACCAGAAGATGGGCACCAGGGACATGAGAGAGACAAAGGAGATCAGGTCGTGCCAACTGGGCAGCAGCCAGCCGGTCACAAAGTAAAAGACCGGCACCGCCACCAAAAAGCCCAGGGGGTCGATGATGAATTTGAAGATGGAGAGCAAGTTGGGCTTGATGGTGCGGGGGGTGACCACAAATTCGGGCACCAGTCGTTCCAGGTAGCCGAATAGGGTGCTCTTGCGCGCCGAGGGGATGAGCACCGGCAGCAGCCCGTCGCTCTTGCCGTAGCCCGCGCACTTGATGTAGACCGAATAGAATTGGGCAATGCGGGTGAAGAGGGTCTGGCGGATGTCGATGAAGTGGATCTTGTCAAAGGCGACCGTGTACTCTCTGCCCACCAGCACCCCGCCGGTGATGAAGAGCCGGTGCTGGGAGCGGGTGATGCAGAAGTTGTAGTAGCGGGTCAGGTTTCGCAGGAAGCTGACTCCCCAGCCGATGGCCAGCAGGGTGGCGATGAAGAGGGCCACCGGGGGGATGCCCACCGCCACCAGCTGGGCCACATGGGCCAGGGTGCCGTAGAGCACGTCGGCGATCTGCTGGCCGAGGATGTCGCCCAGCTTGGAGATGAAGGTGGAGCAGAACAGCACCCCGGCGAAGTAGTTGGTGGTGATGAGGGAGAGGATGACCACGTAGAAGTTGCGGCACATAAAAATCTGCCGATGGCTCACGTCCTCCAGCCGCTGGCGGACGCCGGTCGCCCCCAACAGCTCCACAGCGGCCCGCTTTTTGAGGGTGAGGGTGGCGTCGTGGGAGCGGGCGGAACCGGCGTCGGTGTCCAGCCGCAGGGTGACCGCGCCAAAGGGTTTGTACCAAAAGGGCTCCTCCAGGTAGAGGGAGGTCAGCCGGGAAAAGGGGAGGGAGACGGTGTGTTTGGCGAAGATCCCCTCGCTGATGTGGATGGCCTCCGGGGTGAAGTAGTAGTAGATGCAGTACCAGCGCAATACCGCCATCCCGATGATGGCGCAGAGGGCCAGGATGTCCACCCAGGCGCCCGACAGCCACTCGGAGAAGGAGGCGCCAAAGGAGAGGGCGCCGCGGGCCAGGGGAATGATGAGGAGAAAGAGAAAGCTGCCCATGTTCTGAAAGACGGTGATGGGGTGGGTGTGGTGTTTCAAATCGCTCCCCCCTTGCCCCCGGCCAGGCCGCCGCTTCCCTCGCCGGGGGCGGGGGAGAGGAGGCTGGCCAGCATGGCTGCCTTGGCCGAGGGGATGTTGCAGACATAGGTGCGGGTGCCGGCGGTGCAGACGCAGAGGGTGGCCACCCCGAAGAGGTACTGCAGGGGGGAGCGGGTCACCGACACCAGCTGAATGAGGGGGAGGCGGATGTGGTGAAAGCAGGTGTAGATCACCCCGCTGGCCACATAGAGGGAGTCCCCCTCCAACTTGTAGCGGTGCTTCCAGTACTTGATGGGAAAATAGAGCAGCCACAGCAGGGCAAAGGAGACCGCCCAGACCCAGACGGCAATGCGGTAGAGCAGACCGCCGGGGGAGAGGAAGAGGTGCACCAGCACCATATAGACAAAGCCCAGCAGCAGGATGCGGATGTAGTAGATGAGCAGGGAGGAGAGAGACGGGCGCTCGTAGCCCGAGGGGATCCTCTCTTTGGGGGGCGTTTTCTTCACGGGGCACCTCTTTTCCAGCGGCGGCGACGCCGTTTTATATTGTATTAGTTTACCACATTTTTTCGCCTTTATCAAAGCGAAGGGGGGCGAGACCCGCGGGGGAAAGCGGCCCCTTTTTTCCCTGTTCGGCAGGGCTTGACAGGGGAAAGGGAATGGCGTCTGTCAAGGCGGGGTAAACTGGCGGTGACGGGAGGGCGTGCAGGATAGCTGCTTTACCCGGCTTTTACAAACCCTTTACCCAAACGGGGTGTTGGCCACCCCTGCGCCGATTTACAATAGAGCCATAGAAAGAAACCAGATATGACGTGAGAAGTGAGGAGAGAGACCATGAAAAAAATCATTGCGCTGTTGGCGGTGGCCGCCATCGCCCTGACTGCTTTTGCCGGGTGCGGCAGCGACGCCGGAGACCAGGGCGGCAGCTCTGCAGACAGCACCCCCAAGACCATCAAGATGTCCGGCTCCACCTCGATGGAGGAATTGGCCAAGGGCTTTTCGGAGGCCTACGGCGAGAAGACCGGTGCCACCATCACCGTTGAGGTGGGCGGTTCCTCCGTCGGCTTTAAGAATGTGGCGGAGGGCGTTTCCGACATCGGCAATGTCTCCCGCGACCTCAAGGACGACGAGAAGGCCAAGGGCCTGACCGAGACGGTGGTGGCCATCGACGGCATCGCCGTCATCGCCAACGCCCAGAACAAGGTCGAGAACTTGAGCGCCGACCAGCTGAAAAAAATCTTCACCGGCGAGATCACCAACTGGAAAGAGGTGGGCGGCGAGGACGCGGCCATCGTGGTGATGGGCCGTGAGGCCGGCTCCGGCACCCGGGGCGCCTTTGAAGAGCTGCTGGGCATTGAAGACGCCTGCAAGTACGCCGAGGAGCTCAACGAGACCGGCGCGGTCAAAACCAAGGTGTCCTCCACCGCCGGCGCCATCGGCTATGTGTCCATGTCCGCCCTGGACAACACCGTCAAAGGGCTGAAAATCGACGGGGCCGAGCCCACCGAAGAGAATGCCAAGTCCGGCAGCTACTCCCTCAAGCGTCCCTTCGTGATGGTGTCCAGCCCCAACGCCTCGCAGGCCACCAAAGACTTTTTGGCCTGGGCCGTCAGCGATGAGGGCCAGGAGGTCGTTACCCATCTGAAGCTGATCTCCATCAAGTAGGGTCCCCCAAACCGCGAAAAAGGTTCAACAGCCACAATCCCATAGCCCCTCCAAATGCAGAATGCGGACTCGCCCGGCAACTGCCCGCGGCACAGAGGTCCGTATTTTGCGGTTGAAAAGGGAGGGGGTGGCGACACGTGAGACGGCAAAGGAGAAAGAGCGATGGCGAGCGCAAAGACCAGTCGGCCGGAAGGGGCGTCGGCCCCCCTGACCGGACGCAGGGCAATCAGACAGCGGGCGACCGAGTCGCTGATGAGCGGCATCTTTAAAGTGTGCGGCTGCCTGTCGGTGGTGGCGGTGGTCCTGATCACCGTCTACATGGTGGCGCTGGGGGCCCCCGGCATCGGCAAAATCGGGGTGGGCGAGTTCCTCTTTGGCACCGAGTGGTTCCCCACCGCCACCACCAAAGACCCCTCTTTCGGCATCCTCCCCATGATCCTCTCCTCTGTGCTGGCGACCGGGGGGGCGGTGCTCATCGGGGTGCCCATCGGGCTGTTCACCGCCATCTACCTGGCGGAATTTGCCCGGGGAAAAACAGCCTCGGTGCTGCGGGCCATGGTGAGTTTGCTGGCCGGCATCCCCTCGGTGGTCTACGGCTTGGTGGGGATGATCGCGGTGGTGCCGGCGGTGGCCAAGGTGTTCGGGCTGCCCTCCGGATCCTCCCTCTTCTCGGCCATTTTGGTGCTGGCGGTCATGATCCTGCCCACCATCGTCTCCATCAGCGAAAATGCCCTGCGCGCGGTCCCCAAGGAGTACCGGGAGGCATCCCTCGCCATGGGTACCACCCGGGTGCGCACCATCTTTAAGGTGGTGCTGCCGGCGGCCAAATCGGGGGTCGCGGCGGGGATCGTCCTGGGCATCGGCCGGGCGGTGGGGGAGACCATGGCGGTGATCATGGTGGCGGGGAACGCCGTCAACATGCCCGCTCTCTTTCAGAGCGTGCGGCTGCTGACCACCGGCATCGCCATGGAGATGGGGTATGCCGGTGGCCTGCACCGGGAGGCGCTCTTCGGCATTGGGCTGGTGCTGTTTGTCTTTATTATGGCAATCAACATTGTCCTCAACCGCATCATCAAATCAGACAGCAAGGAGGAGCGGCGATGAGAGACTTGACCAGGCGCCGGCGCCGCGTCGGCGAACACCTCCTCCAGGGGGTCATCTACCTCTGTGCCTTTTCCACCGCGGCCCTGGTGGTGGCAATGGTGGGCTATATCTTCGCGCGGGGGCTCCCCTCCATCAGCTGGGAGTTTCTCACCTCCTCTCCCAGCGTCCTCAAGGGGACCATCGGCATCCTCCCCAACATCGTCAACACCCTGCTGATGATCGCCACCAGCCTGCTTTTCTCAGTTCCGGTGGGCATCGGCGCGGCCATCTACCTCAACGAGTACGCCCGGGGCGGCCGGGTGGTGCGCCTCATCGAGTTCACGGTGGAGACCCTGGCCGGCATCCCCTCCATCATCTACGGCCTCTTTGGCCTGATGTTCTTTGTCACGGTGCTCAAACTGCAGACCTCCATCATCGCCGGCGCCCTCACCCTGATGATTATGCTGCTGCCCACCGTCATCCGCACCACGCAGGAGGCGCTCAAGGCGGTGCCCGACAGCTTTCGCGAGGGGGCCATCGGCCTGGGGGCCACCAAGTGGCACACCATCAAGACGGTTTTGCTGCCCACGGCCAAGGCCGGCATCATCAGCTCCATCATCTTGAGCGTGGGGCGGATCGTGGGGGAGTCGGCGGCCCTGATCTTCACCGCCGGCATCGGCGACAAGCTCACCGGCGGGCTCTTCAGCCAGCTGGCCTCCTCCGGCGGCACCCTCACCGTGGCCCTTTACACCTACGCCATGGGGCGGGGGGAGAGCGCTGACCTGGCCTTTGCCATCGCCTCCATCCTGGTTTTGCTGGTGCTTGCCATCAACGCCCTCACCATGGTTTTGGGCGGCGCGGGCAGAAGGGAGAAGAAGAGTTGACGGGAGCGGCCCCGCTGGGGGGCAAAGCGGAGTTTGGCCAGCCGGGGTATCCGGCAGACGAGAAAGGCGGGAAAAAGTATGAGCAATGAGGCAGCGCGCACCGGCGAGCTGGGCGGCATTTCGGTCAGGGACCTAAACCTCTACTACGGGGAGAGCCAGGCCCTGAAAAACGTCAATATGGACATCTACCCCAACGAGATCACCGCCTTTATCGGCCCCTCCGGCTGCGGCAAATCGACCTTTTTAAAGACCCTCAACCGGATGAACGACCTGGTGGACGGGGTGAAGATCACCGGCGAAGTGTGCATCGGCGGGCAGAACATCTACGACCCCCGGGTGGACGTGACCCTGCTGCGCAAGGCGGTGGGGATGGTCTTTCAAAAACCCAACCCCTTTCCCATGAGCATCTACGACAACATCGCCTACGGCCCCCGCTGCCACGGGATCAAGGGCCGCCGCCAGCTCGACGCCATTGTGGAGGAGAGCCTGCGGGGGGCGGCCCTCTGGGACGAGGTGAAGGACCGGGTCAAAAAGTCGGCCATGGGGCTCTCGGGCGGGCAGCAGCAGCGGCTGTGCATCGCCCGCGCCCTGGCGGTGCAGCCCGACATCCTGCTGATGGATGAGCCCACCTCGGCCCTCGACCCCATCTCCACCATGAAGATCGAGGAGCTGATGAGCAGCCTCAAAGAGCGGTATACGGTGGTGATCGTCACCCACAACATGCAGCAGGCCAGCCGCATCTCCGACCGCACCGCCTTTTTCCTGCTGGGGGAGATGGTGGAGTACGGCGAGACCGAGCAGATTTTTTCCATGCCGCGGGACAAAAAAACCGAGGAGTACATCACCGGCCGCTTTGGATGATGGCCGCGCCCCAAAAAGTGGCCGCAGCGATTGCGGTGGAACGCCCGTTTCGGTATACTGAGAAGGAGGAGAGCCCAGATTGACGACGCGAAGCAATTTTGACAGACAGCTGGAAGCCCTGCACCTGGATCTGGTGCAGATGGGCGGGATGGTACAGAAGGCCATCGAGGAGGGGATCCGCGCCCTCATGGAGCGAGACGGCGACCTGGCGGAGCGGGTGGTGGCCGGCGACAAGGCCATCGACGACATGGAGCAACAGATCGAGCGGACCTGTCTGCGGCTGCTGATGCGCCAGCAGCCAGTGGCGCGGGACTTTCGCAGCGTCTTTGCGGCCCTCAAGATGATCACCGACCTGGAGCGGATCGCCGACCAGGCGGCCGACATCGCCAACTTGAGCCACCGCTTTACCGGTCAGGAGCTGATTGGGATGGTGGGGCACATCCCCGCCATGGAGCGGGTGGCCCGGGAGATGGTGGAGAGCAGCATCTCCGCCTTTGTCCGCCAGGACCTGGCCGCCGCCCAGGCCACCATCCGGCGGGACGACGAGATGGACGCCCTCTTCGGCCGGGTGAAGGACGAGCTCATCGAGCTGTTGCGCAGCGGCGCCGCCGGCGAGGCGGCCGACCAGGCCATCGACGTGCTGATGGTGGCCAAATATATGGAGCGCATCGGTGACCACGCGGTCAACGTCTGCGAGTGGGTCGAGTACCTGGTCACCGGCGTTCACCAGTCCGAGGAGCTAAACGAAGAGAGGTAGCGCGCCCGGCTACGGGTGCGAAGGGGAAAGGAGAGGCCTGATTTTGAAACAGCGCATCTACATTGCGGAGGACGACGGCGGCATTCGCGAACTGATCCGGTGCACCCTGGAGAGCTTTGGCTTTGACGCCTTTGAGTTTCCCGACGGCGAGGCCCTTTTAAACCAGATCCAGCGGGAGGGGACCATCCCCGACCTGGTCATCCTCGACATCATGATGCCGGTCAAAGACGGGCTGGAGACCCTGAAGGAGCTGCGGGAGCACGGCCTCACCGCCCGGGTGCCGGTGATTTTGGTGACCGCCAAGGACGCCGAGATCGACAAGGTGCGGGGGCTGGATCTGGGGGCCGACGACTACATCACCAAGCCCTTTGGCATCCTCGAGCTCTCCTCCCGGGTAAAGGCCGTCCTCCGCCGCAGCGGCGGGCCCCAAGAGGGGCCAGAGGTGCTCTGCGCGGCGGACCTGCGGCTGGACACCGGCCGGGTGGAGGTGCGCCAGGGCGAGCGGGAGGTGGAACTCACCAACAAGGAGTTCAAACTCCTGGCCCTGCTGATGAAAAACGCCGGCATCGCCCTCCCCCGGGAGGAGATCCTCAACCGGGTCTGGGGATATGACTACATCGGCGAGACCCGCACCCTGGACATGCACATCCGCTCCCTGCGCCAAAAGCTGGGGGACACGGCGGAAAACCCCAAGTACATCAAGACGGTCCGCTCGGTGGGCTACAAGTTCATTGCCGAATAGGACCTGCAATCGAGAGAGACGGCGAGAGGGAGAGGAAAGCCGATGAAAAAAGAGATCTTTCGCAAGACCCTCCTCCTCTGCACGGTGGCCATCCTCCTCTGCTCAGCGGTGTCGGTGGCGATTTTGCAGCGGGAGAGAAAGGACGAGCAGGTGGCCTCGGTAGTCAGCGGACTGCGGGCGCTCTCCGAAAACGCCCAGGGGCAGACCTCCACCGAGGACTTCAACCGGGCGGCGAGGACCTTTTCCAGCAACTACGACGGCGCCCGGCTGACCATTGTCGACCAGAGCGGCCGGGTGGTGGGGGACTCCCACGAGGACCCGGCCACCATGGAAAACCACGGCGACCGCGAGGAGATCGCCGAGGCCAAGAAGAGCGGCGTCGGCGTCTCCGAGCGCTGGTCGGACACCCTGAAGGGCCGTTTGCGCTATGTGGCGGTCCAGGCGGACAACGGCTATATCTACCGCGCCTCGGTGCGGGTGAGAAGCCTTAACCAGGCCTTTGTCAGCATCCTCCCGGCGGCGGTCATCAGCATCCTCGCCGCCGTCCTCTTCTCCGCCCTGGGGGCCAAGGTGGTGGCCAAGAAGATCGCCCGCCCGGTGGAGGAGATCGTGGAGGGGCTGCAAAACATCGACAACGGCGATTACAGCCGCCTCCCCCTGCCCGACTGCGACGAGCTGGCCTCCCTGGTGGTCAGCATCAACACCCTTTCGGAGAACATCGACCACACCCTGAAAGACCTGCGGGGGGAGCGGCAGAAGACCCTCTTTTTGCTGGACAATGTGCAGGAGGGGCTGCTGGCCCTGGACAAAGACACCCGGGTCATCACCGTCAACCGGGCGGCGGCCGCCTTTTTGCAGGTGCCGCCGGGCCGGGTGGCGGGGCAGACCATCTCCCACCTGACCACCAACAAGGCCCTCATCGACGCGGTGTTGGCGGCGGTGGAGGGGCCCGAATCCCTCGGCTCTGCCTTTGACCTGGACGACCGAGAGGGGGAAAAGGCCCTGCTTTGCAGCGTCCTCCCGGTACAGGCCGACTGGATCGAGGGGGGACAGGGCGCCATTGTGGTGCTGCGGGACGTGACCGAGGAGCGCCGCCGCCAGCAGATGCGCAGCGAGTTCTTCCAAAACGCCTCCCACGAGCTCAAGACCCCCATCACCTCCATCGGCGGGTTTGCCCAGCTGCTGCAGAGCGGGATGGTCACCGAGGAGGAGACCCGCCAGCGCTATCTCCACAACATCGAAAAGGAGACCGGGCGGATGGCCGAGCTCATCGGCGACATCCTCAAAATCTCCCGCTACGA
The DNA here is from genome assembly GCF_052065655.1 of Bittarella sp. HCP28S3_D9. Taxonomy (NCBI): domain Bacteria; kingdom Bacillati; phylum Bacillota; class Clostridia; order Eubacteriales; family Oscillospiraceae; genus Bittarella (ex Durand et al. 2017); species Bittarella sp. HCP28S3_D9. Next base: position 47,167 of record NZ_JBQHTP010000019.1, read on the forward strand.
GGAGGGGGAGGTGCCCCGCAACGAACTGGTGGACCTGGAGGCGGTGGCCGGCGAGGTGATGGAGCGGCTGCAGCCGGTGGCCGACCGGCAGGGCATTTCCCTGGAAATGGCCAGTCGGGGCGACGACCTGCGGCTCTGGGGCTCCAAAAAGGACATGGAGGACCTGATCGGCAACCTCTGCGACAATGCCGTCAAGTACAACCGCCCCGGTGGCTCGGTGCGGGTGCTGCTCACCGCCCTGCCCGAAGAGGTGCAGATCGCCGTGGAGGACACCGGTGTCGGCATCCCCGCCGCCCACCTGAGCCGGGTGTTCGAGCGATTTTACCGGGTGGAGAAGGACCGAAACAAAAAGGTGGGGGGGACTGGCCTGGGGCTGGCCATCGTCAAGCACATCTGCGCCCTCTACGGCGGCCGGGTGGACATCCAGAGCGCCGAGGGTAGGGGGACGACCGTCACTGCGGTCCTCCGGCGGGAGCGATAGAGGAAGTCCGCCTCTGCGCGCCGATTCAAAAAACTTGCAGGGGCAGTGAAACGCTGCTTGTGGGCGCGACGGTGCGCCCTGCCGCGGTGCTTTCCCGTCGCAACGCCCTGCTGCGCGGAGGCCTCTTTGGAGCTGTCCCATTTTTGATCGCCGCAGAGGAGAGCGCCAGGACAAGGCACTAAAGGGGAGAGCCCCTTTATCGGTGAATGACAAAAAACAGGGGGCCAAAAGTCTGCCTTGTGGCGGGACTTTTGGCCCCCTGTTTGGGGGAGGTCTGTTTTTGGCGGCGGGTGGGCTGTGGCGCTGACCGCTGCAAACGCGGGAATGCCGAGAGGGGAGCCCCGCCCCTTTAGGCGTGGGCGGGGGTTTTGCCCTTGGCCTTTTTCTTCTCCTTCTCCTTGCCGGCGGGCGGCAGGGGGACAAGCGGCGTTTCGGGCGTGTTGGCCAGGGGCAGCGGCTCCTCTCCCAGGTGGGCGGCCTCCCACTGGAGCTGGGCCTTCAGCCGCAGGGCGGCGGCCTTTTCCTCCGCCCGCAGCCGGGCGGCCTCTGCCCGCTGGGCCCGCTTTTGCAGCCGGGCGGCCCGGCGCTGGGCCCAGGGACTGGCGGGCGCAGGCGCTCCCTCTTCCAGCGGGGTCTCCCCCTCGGGGATGGAGTGGCTCAGGTGCAGCGAGAGCTTGGCGCAGGCCGGACCCACCATCTCGTACATCACCCCGGAGGAGAGGATGATGGTGGAGAGCATAGTGCCCATGTCGGGCGGCAGCATCCGCTGACCGAGGACGGCCAGGCCGATGGAGACCCCCGCCTGGGGCACCAGGGCCAGCCCCAGGTATTTGCGGATGTCGTCGGAAGAGCGGCCGATCTTGGCGCCCAGCCAGGCGCCCAGGTACTTGCCGAAGATGCGGACAAAGAAGTAGACCACCCCGATCACCCCGGCGGTGGCCAGGGAGGGCACGTTGAGCCGCAGCCCGGAGAGGACGAAGAACATCAGCAGGATGGGCGGGGTAAAACCGCCGACCTGCTTAAAGAGCTTTTTGCTGTGGCTGACGTTGACGTAGACCATCCCCATGGCCATGCAGGTCAGCAGGGGAGAGACCCCCAGCAGCATGCAGAGGCCGGAGAGCCCCAGGATAAACCCGGTCACCAGCACCAGCCGGTGGTAGTTGGAGCGCCGATCGCTGATGAAGATGTTGAGGATAAAGCCGCTGAGGGAGCCCATGGCGATGGCCACCAGGTTGAAGATCACCGGCAGGATCAGCACCGACCAGTCCAGGCTGCCCCCCTCCATGTTCTGGGCCAGGGCCGCGCAGATGCTGAAGGCGATGAGGGCCACTGCGTCGTCCAGGGCCACCACCTGCAAAATCATGTTGACGAACTCGCCCTTGGCCTTGTACTGCTTGATGGTCATGATGGTGGAGGCCGGCGCCGTGGCACAGCCGATGGCCCCCAGCAGCAGGGAGAAGGGGATGGACAGGTGGAAGAGGAAGATCATGGTCAGGGTGATGACCACCCCGGCGATCAGGGATTCAAAGACGGTGACGATGAGCACCTGGGCGCCGCTCTTTTTCAGGGCGGCGAGCTTGAAGTAGCGCCCCACGTCAAAGGCGATAAAGGACAGGGCCACGTCGGTGACAAAGTCCATCCGGGTGACCATCTCGGCGGGCACCACCCCCAGCACGTAGGGGCCCAGCAGCACGCCGGCCAGAATGTAGCCGGTGACGTTGGGCAGGTGCAACCGCTTGGTGAGCCGGGTAAAGGCGAAGCCGGCAAAGAGGATGACCGCCAAGGTCAGCACGATGGCGGCGGCGGGATTGGTTTGCAGCAGGTTTTCCAGCATGGGACACATCTCCTTTTATAAGAGGGTTGAGGTGGGGTTGTATAAAAGGCGCCAGAGAGGCGGCGAATAAAGCAGGGCAGACCGGGCACAGCGGCCCGGTCTGTTCATCGGCCCCAGCACAGGGCCCCAGAAGACAAAAACTTTACATGAATTTTACAATTCATCTCTGTACGTTGATTATATGTCGGAAGTGTGATAATATCAAATTATATTTTGTGTAGGTCATATAAATACAATTGATAATAGATCGCTCGATCGCCAGAGAGAGGGGGACATCCGCCGTGCTCGACACCAAAATCATCACCCTGCTGCGGGTCATCGACGAGGGCAGCTACACCGCTGCTGCCAAAAAGCTGGCCCTGACCCAGCCGGCCGTCAGCCATCACATTCAGATGTTGGAACAGAAATACGGCATTCAAATCTTCTACAAAAACAAAAAAAAGCTAGTTTTGACACCGGAAGGGCTGATTTTGGAGAAATACGCCCGCCGCGCCTGGGCTGTCTCCGCCGCAGCCGACCAGGCGCTCAAAGACAGCCGCAAAAACATCAAACACCTGACTATCGCCATCACCCCCACCGTGGGGGAGAATCTGTTGCCCCAGGTCATTGCCACCTACTGCAACCGCCACCCCAACATGCACATTAATATCATTACCGACACCATAAATACAATTGATAATATGCTGCACACCTTTGCCGCCGACATCGCCATCATCGAGGGGGACATCTACGGCCCCTCCTTTGTGTCGGTGCTGCTGGACACCGACTACCTCTGCCTGGTGGTCTCCCCCCAGCACCGGTTTGCCCAGCGCAGCAGCGTCGGCCTGGAAGAGCTCAAAAGCGAGAAGTTCATCCTCCGCTCCCAGAGCGCCGGCACCCGCCGCCTCTTCGAGAGCTATCTTCAGGGCCACTTCGAGAGCATCCAAAACTTCAACGTCATCATCCAAATCGACAACGTTGCCACCATCAAAGAGCTGGTGGCCCTCAACCTGGGGGTCTCGGTCATCGGCCACAGCGCCTGTGTCGAGGAGGAGCGCAGCGGCCGGCTGGCGGTGGTCCCCATCGAGAACGCCAGCATGGCCCGCAAGATCAACATGGTGCACCGCAAGGAGTTCTCCCACACCGAGATACTGGAGGAGCTGCGCAGCATCTACAACGCCATCCAGGCCGGGCAGTCCGACCTGGCGGTGGGGCTGGAGGGCCTTCCCCCCGCCCACCCCATGTAAAAGAGAAAAAGCCCCCCTCCCGCCGCGGCGGAAGGAGGGCTTTTTTGTGTTCGGAAAAGGGGCTTAGTCCTCTTTTACCAGGGTAAAGGACTCATAGGGGCGCAGGGTGATGACCGGGGCGATCACCAGCCCAGGGTAGTTTTGCAGCAGCACCGAGGTGCGATCGCTCAAGAACTCCTCCGGCAGGTGAAACTCGATCTCCTCCCCGGTGAAGTTGGAGAGGCAGAAGAGGGCCTGGTTCTCAAACCGGCGGATGTAGCCGAAGGTCTTATCGCAGTCGGGGTGGTAGAGCTCCATGTCCCCGTAGGCGATCACGTCCCACTGTTTGCGCTTGGCGATCAGCTCCCGGTAGAAGTTGAGGATCGAGTCCGGGTCCCCCTCCTGGCTGGCCACGTTGATTTTGCGGTAGTTGTCGTTGACCTCGATCCAGGGGGTGCCGGCGGTGAAGCCGGCGTTCTCGCTGTCGTCCCACTGCATGGGGGTGCGGCCGTTGTCCCGCGCCCGGTCGCAGAAGACCTTCAGCAGGGCCTCGTCGCTCTCGCCGGCGGCCTTGCGCTCCTCGTAGGTGTTGAAGACCTCCACGTCCCGGAACTTCTCCACGCTGTCGTAGTGGACGTTGGTCATCCCGATCTCGTCGCCCTGGAAGATGTAGGGGGTGCCCTGCATCATGTAGAAGCAGTTGGCCAGCATCTTGGCCGATTCCTTCCAGTAGACCCCGTCGTCCCCAAAGCGGGAGACGGCCCGGGGCTGGTCGTGGTTGTCCATGAAGAGGGCCTGCCAGCCCTGGCCGTGCAGCCCCTGCTGCCACTCCAGCGCCGTCTTTTTAAAGAGGGGCAGGTCCAGCGGCTTGGGGGAGAACTTGTCAAAGCCCTCCTGGTCGATGTTGAGCAGGTCGAAGAGGTAGAGCATGTTCAGTTCCCGCCGGTCGGGTCCGCAGTACTGGCGGGCGGTCTCCATGTCCACGTAGGCCACCTCGGCCACCGTCATCATCCCGTACTTGCCGAACACCCGCTCGTTCAGGTCGCGGAAGTGCTCGTTGACCCGGGGCTTGTTGGCGTAGTGCTGGTTGGCAAAGCCGTACTTGCTGCCGGACATCGGCTCCACGTCGGGGAAATCCGGCTCCTTGTAGAGGTAGTTGATGGCGTCCAGCCGAAAGCCGTCCACCCCTCTGTCCACCCAGAACTTGAGGATGTCCACCACCTCGTCCACCACTTTGGGGTTCTCCCAGTTGAGGTCAGGCTGCTTGACGGCAAAGGTGTGCAGGTAGTACTCGCCGGTGGGCTGGTTGTACTCCCAGATGCTGCCGCCGAAGACCGAGGCCCAGTTGGAGGGCTCGGCCCCATTTTTCCCCTCCCTAAAGATGTAGTAGTCGTGGTAGGGGCTGTCCTTGGACTGGCGGGCCGCCTCGAACCAGGGGTGCTCGTCGCTGGTGTGGTTGCCCACAAAGTCCATCACAAAGCGCATCCCCCGGGCGTGGATGCCGTCCACCATCTCCTGCCACTGCTCCATGGTGCCAAAGGCCGGGTCGATGGCCCGGTAGTCGGCCACGTCGTAGCCGTTGTCCGCCTTAGGGCTCACAAAGTAGGGGCAGGACCAGACCACGTCCACCCCCAGGCTCTTGATGTAATCGAGTTTTTGGGAGATGCCCGCCAGATCGCCCTCGCCGTCTCCGTCCGAGTCGAAGAAGCTGCGGGGATAGATCTGGTAGACGGTGGCGCTGCGCCACCAGTCGGGGTCCTGCATCAGTCTCTTGTTGGTTTCCATTGGCTGTTCCTCCTAAAAAGAATAGACTCTCTTCAGGTGATGACAGAGGGGGCCTCTGCCTGCCCTAAATCTCTCTACCCCCATTAAACGGGAGTTTGCGCCGCCTGTCAAGCGCTTTGGGTGAATTTTCGACCCCTGCCGTCAGGGTTCCAACATGGTCAGGGAGATCCGCCCTCGGCCGGTGTCCACTTCCAGCACCCAAACGGTGACCACGTCCCCCACCTTCACCACGTCCAGCGGGTGTTTGACAAACCGCTTGGAGAGGCGGGAGATGTGCACCAGCCCGTCCTGGTGGACCCCAATGTCCACAAAGGCGCCAAAATCGACGATGTTGCGCACCGTGCCGGTGAGTTTCATCCCCGGCTTCAGGTCTTTGATGTCCATCAGATCTTGGTGCAAGACCGGCTGGGGCAGCTCGTCCCGGGGGTCCCGCCCCGGCTTTTGCAGCTCCTGGGCAATGTCTTTTAGGGTGTAGGACCCGGCGCCGGTGGCCGCCTCCAGCGCCTCCTCCGAAAAGGTAGCCAGCTTTTCCCCCAGACCCTCCAGACCGCCGCCTGCCAGGTGGGCCGGTTTGTAGCCGCAGAGGGCCAGCAGCTTCTTGGCGGCGGGGTAGCTCTCCGGGTGGACGGCGGTCTGGTCCAGCGGGTTTTTGCCGCCGGGGATGCGCAGAAATCCCGCCGCCTGCTTGTAGGCCTTGGGCCCCAGTTTGGGCACCGCCAGCAGGTCCCGCCGTTCGGCAAAGGGGCCCAGCTCCTCTCGCCGGGCGACGATGTTCTGGGCCACAGCGGCCGAAATGCCTGACACCTGTGCCAGCAGGGAGGGGGAGGCGGTGTTCAGATCCACCCCCACGGTGTTGACACAGTCCTCCACCACCCCTTCCAGGGCCTGGCGCAGCTCCTTTTTGGGCATGTCGTGCTGGTACTGCCCCACGCCGATGGACTCGGGGTCGATCTTCACCAGCTCAGCCAGCGGGTCCTGCAGCCGCCGGGCGATGGAGACAGCGCTGCGCAGGGAGACGTCGAACTGGGGGAACTCCTTTGCCGCCAGGGGGGAGGCCGAGTAGACCGAGGCCCCCGCCTCGCTCACCACCGCGTAGGAGACATCCAGCCCGTTCTCCCGGATCAGGTCGGCCACAAAGAGTTCTGACTCCTTGGAGGCGGTGCCGTTGCCGATGGAGATGACCTCCACCCCGTAGCGGCGGATGAGGCCCAGCAGGGTGCGGGCCGCCTCGGCCACCTTTTTCTGGGGCGGGGTGGGGTAGACCACCGCTGTCTCCAGCACCTTGCCGGTGGCGTCCACCACCGCGATCTTGCAGCCGGTGCGGTAGGCCGGGTCCAACCCCAGCACCACTTTGCCCCGCACCGGGGGCTGCATCAGCAGCTGTTTCAGGTTGGCCCCAAAGACCCGGATGGCCCCCTGGCAGGCCGTCTCGGTGAGGGCGGCCCGCAGCTCCCTAAAGGCGGAGGGCAGGATCAGCCGGTCAAAGGCGTCCTCCCCGGCCCGGCGGAGAAGCTCGCCGTAGGGGTGGCGCTCCTCGGGGTATTTGCTCTGGGCGATGGCCAGGGCCCTGTCCCGGTCGAAGTCCAGCGAGACCTTCAAAAACCCCTCTTTCTCGCCCCGGTCGATGGCCAGCACCCGGTGCCCCGCCACCGCGCGCACCGGCTCCCGGTAGGACAGGTAGTTTTTGTAGACGCTCTCGGCGCAGCCCTCCTTCCCCTCGCAGCAGAGGGCGGCCGCCGCGGTGAAAAACTGCCGCAGCCGGCGGCGGATGGTCGGGTCGTCCGAAATCTCCTCTGCCAGGATGTCCATGGCCCCCTGCAGGACCTCTTCGGGGGTGGCGAGCCCCTCCTCCCCGGTGCAGTAGGCCCGCGCCTCGTCCAGGGCGGGGCCGCCGGGTCGGCCGTCTGGCCGCTTCCCGCTGCGCAGGGTATCCGCCAGGGGGGCGAGCCCCCGCTCCTTGGCCATCGACGCGCGGGTCCTCCGCTTGGGCCGGTAGGGGCGGTAGAGGTCCTCCAACTCGGTGAGGGTGTTGGCCCCCTCCACCGCCCGGCGCAGTTCCCCGGTGAGGGCCCCCGCCTTTTCGATGGAGGCCAGCACCTCCCCCTTGCGCTCCTCCAGCCCCCGCAGGTAGTGCAGCCGCTCGGCCAACTGGCGCAGCAGTTGGTCGTCCAGGTTCCCGGTCTGCTCCTTGCGGTAGCGGGCGATAAAGGGGATGGTGTTGCCGTCGTCGATGAGCTTGACAGCCGCCTCCACCTGTTTGGGGGCCACCGACAGCTCGGCGCCCAATCTCTGGTTGATGTCCATCTTCTCCCGTCCCTTCTCTCTGGCTCTCTGCCCCGCAGCCCGCAAAAAAGGGACGGCCGGCGGCAGAATGCCGAACAGCGGCCGCCCCTTTGTCAGGGCTTGTGGGGAATATACTCCGGCGGGGTCGCCGGAAGGGGGTCTCTAGTAAGCGGCGGTGACCGCCTCGCCGGCGATCAGGGCCTTGACCCCGTTTTTCATGGCGTCGCCGGCGGCCTTGCGGACCGCGTACTGGGCGCTGCCGTCCACCCGCACCGCCAGGCGCCGGTTTTCATAGCTGCACAGCTCCACCCGGCGGGTGCTGCCGTCTTTCAGGTGGAAGGTGATCTGCACCTCTGTCTCGCCGATGCGGTCGGGCGCGTCGGCGGTGTACTCGCTGCGCAGGCTGCAAAAGAGCTTATAGGCGTCCTTAAAGGAGGCGGCGTTCAGCTCTTTTCCCCCATAGGAGGCTTTGTTCTGGGCCGCATCGGCAATGTCAAAGCGATAGTTCTCCCCGTCAAAGGCGACCTCCACCGCCGACACCTGATCCATGGACGGGGCGCAGAGGGCCTTGGTGGACATCTGATAGGGGGTGCAGTCCAGCCAGGTGACCACGTAGTCGGCTATCCGGTAGATCACCGGGATGCCCTCTTTCACGGCGTAGTAGCCGTCGCCGTCCTTCTTGCCGATGAGGATGCGGGTGAAGTCCTCGCCCTCCCCCAGTTCGATGGTGGAGATGGGGACGTCCAGCCCGGCGTCGGCCAGCTGCCCTTCGGTGGGGTTCAGGATTTTGGCCGAAGAGGCCTGGATCCGCATCAAGTCGGCAAAGGTCTCGTGAAAGTACTCCGGGTCCACGTAGGCGGTGACCGGCGAGGTCATCTGGTACTTGTAGTAGGTGCCGTAGCCGTCGATGACGTTCTGGTCGCCGATGTTGTCCACCGCAAAGGCACCGTTTTTGTTGGTGAAGCGGAAGCTGGTGACGTTGTCGCTGGAGGTGTCGTCAAAGGGGGAGAGGTAGAGGTCGGCAAAGTCCAGGACCGACCCGGTCAAAAAGGAGACCGGCGCCAGGCTGATGCCGTAGATGGTGTTTTCCCCTTTGAGTTTGAAGTAGTAGCCGTTGTTCCCGGTGTAGGGATCGCCGAACTCCAACTCCAGCTTGCCGCCGTCGGTGTATTCGATGGTGGCAAAGGCAGTGGGATCGTCCAGCCCGAACTCGGCGGCCTTTTCCAGGTCCTCGGCCACCAGGGTCTCGGCCGAGAGCTCGGCCGCATAGCGGGCGCAGTTGGTCAGGTCGGTCCGGTCGATGGGCACCCCGCTGTCCCGCAGCAGGGGAACGGTCCACTCCTCGGTGCCGGTGCGCTCAAAGGTGTAGCTGCCCAGCTCGTTTTCCACCGTGATCTTCTGCACCTGGTCGGCGGTGCGCTGGCTCAAGGGGATGGTGATCTTGCTCCCCTCCTCGTCGCCCTCTTTGGGCCAGAGGAGCAGGGCGCACACCAGCACCGCCGCCAGCAGCACCACCCCGCCCAGGATCAGCAGGGTTTTCTTTTGGCGTTTGTTCATTTACAGGTGCCTCCTGCGAAGGAAGACAAAGGCGCCCACCGCCAGGCAGCCGACCGGCAGCACCCCGATGAAGAGGATGCGCATGAAGCTGGCCCCGTCCGAGGCGATGTCCAGGTATTTGGCCGCCATGTCCTTGGGGGCGATGATGACCTGGCTGTCCCGCCCGGTGAGGGTGCCGGTCAACTCCACCAGGAAGTCGGCGTTGGCAAAGGCCGAGTTCTGGATGATTTCGCTGGCGCCGTAGTAGACGCTGCCGCAGACCACCACGTTGGAGGTCTTCTGCTCGCCGCCCACCTCGACTTTGTTCTGGCCCAGCAGCATGATGGGCACGTAGCCGGTGACAAAGTCGGTGATCGAGGCGTTCTTGTCCGCGTCCGGCGGGATGATCCCCGAGTCGGCAGACATCCGGATCAGCATGGTGGTGGAGCGGCTGCCGCTGTTTTTGAAAGCGGCGGTCAGGGGCCGGCAGTAGGGGATATAGGGCACCTTGCCCTTGTTGAGGCAGTTCTCGGTGTAGACCGAGTCGCTGTTGAGGACGTTGACGGCATTGAACTGGTCCTGAATGATGAAGTTGCTGCCGTTTTCAAAGGCCACGCCCGGCTCGACGATGATACCCCACTCCTCCAAAAAGGCCTCCAGGTTGGGCAGTTCGGGCTGGTCGTTGGCGGCAAAGTAGAAGGCGGTCTTGCCGTACTGCCCGCCGTTTTGCAAAAAGGCGTCCAGCTTTTCGATCTCCTCCGGCGAGTAGTCGGTGGAGGGGCCGTAGATGATGACCGCGTCGGCCTCGGGGTCGATGGACTCGGTGCCGATGTTCTGGCTCTTCACCGTGTAGTTGTTCTGCCCCAGCAGTTCGGTGACGCTGGTGGCGTCGTACTCGTTGTGCCCGGTGAGCAGCGAGACCTTGGTGGTGTTTTCGGAGGTGACCACCAGGATGGCCGAGGCCAGGGCGTTCTCCGCCTTGGAGGAGAGGATCCGCAGGTAGCTGTTGGCCACCACCTGGGTGTTGAACAGGTCCACCGAGCTGATCTGCATCTTCCGGTCGCCGCTGACCACCAACACGTCGTTTTGCTGCAAGGTCAGGTCGCTGAACTGCGACTGGAAGTTGGGGTCGCGCACCATGTTGACGTACTGCAGGGTGATCTGGTCGTTGGCGTTGGCAAAGTACTTAAAGACCTCGTTGGCCTGGGTGAAGCTGGGGTCTTTGGCGGCCGAGTTGCCGGTGCCGCCGGCCACAAAGTTGGCCTCGTCGTTGAGCACGTAGATGGTCACCGGCTGGTCGAGGTTTGCCAGCAGCTCGTCCACCTCTTCGCTGATGTTGAAGGCGGAGGAGGCGGTGGTGTCCAGCCGCAGGGTGACGCGCTGGCCCAACAGGTTCACCGCCACGTTCACCGCAATGGCGATGACCAATACGCCCAGGGTGAGCAGGGTGGCAAAGCTGCCGTATCGAAATTTCTTGCTTTTCTTCATTGGTTGCATCTCCTATCAGCTCCAGCGGCGCTTGTCGATAATCCGAATGGTGAAGAATATGAACAGGCCGGTCAGGGTCAGCATAAACAGCACCGACGGCAGGTCGATGAGGCCGATGGTGAAGTTGGCGTAGTACTGGGTGATGGAAAGGCCCAGCATGGCCTTGCTGATGGGGGTCACAGTGATCGCCTTGGCCAGGGTGTCGAAGTAGAGGATGTAGAAGAAGTTGAAAATAAAGCTGATGATGACCGCCACGATCTGGTTTTCCGTCAAAGCCGAGATGAAGCCGCCGATGGCGATCAGCGCCGCCCCCGCCAGGGCAAAGCCCAGGAAGGAGGTGAGGATGGTCCCCCACGGCACGGCCGAGTAGCCCGACATCACCAGGGCGTAGAGCAGGGTCACCACCCCGCCGCACATGTACATGCTGAAGGCCGAGAGGAACTTGCCCCCCACCAGCCCTCCCAGGGTCACGGGGGAGGTCAGCAGCAGCTGGTCGGTCTTCTGCTTTTTGTCCTCGCTGTACATCCGCATGGTGAGGATGGGCACCAGGACAAAGTTTGCGTTGAAGAGGTAGGTGAACAGCGAGTACATGCTGGTGGTCTTTTCGGCGATGTTGTTGCTGTAAAAGAGGAAGCCGGAAAAGGCGAAGAAGGCCGCCAGGTAGATGTAGCCGATGGTCGAGGTGAAATAGGCGCGGAACTCCCGCTTGAAAATCGCTTTCATTACTCCTCATCCCCTCCGTCTGTCTCTTTTTTCTTCCGGCCGAAGGAGAAGCGCCGCTTCTTGCCCTCGCTCTTCTCCTCTTTCGAGGTCTGGGCGTCGTCCTGGATCAGGTGCAGGAAGATGTCCTCCAGGGACATCTCGCTCCCCTTCAGGCCCAGCATCTGCCAGCCCTGTTTGCTCAGCAGATCGAAGAGGCCGGCGCGCACGTCCTTGCCCTCCTCGGGCTCAATGGTGTACTCCACCGAGCCGTCGGTCTTTTCGCCCAGCGGCAGGACCCGGGCCACCCCGTCCATGGCGCTGACGGCGGCCACCACTTCGCTCTGGGGGCCGACGATCCGCGCCTGCAGCTTGGTGTTGCCCGCCAGGCTGCGGGAGAGGTTGTCCGGCGTGTCGTCGGCAACCAGCTTGCCCTTGTTGATGACGATCACCCGTTCGCAGATGGCCTGCACCTCCGGCAGGATGTGGGAGGAGAGGATGACGGTGTGCTTTTTCCCCAGGTCTTTGATCAGGTTGCGAATGTCAATGATCTGCTGGGGGTCAAGGCCCACGGTGGGCTCGTCCAAAATCAGCACGTCGGGGGCGCCCACCAGGGCGCCGGCCACCCCCACGCGCTGTTTGTAGCCCTTGGAGAGGTTTTTGATCAGCCGCCCGTAGACGTGCTCGATCTTCACCGTGCGGCAGATCTCCGCCAGGTGCTGCTCCCGGGGCAGGGTGCACTTTTTCAGCTCGTAGACAAAGCCCAGGTACTCCTTCACCGTCATGTCCAGGTAGAGCGGCGGCAGCTCGGGCAGATAGCCGATGTGCTTCTTCGCCTCCAGCGGCTCCTCCAGGATGTCGTGGCCGTCGATGAGGACGGTCCCCGAGGTGGAGGAGAGGTAGCCGGTGATCATGTTCATGGTGGTGGATTTGCCGGCACCGTTGGGCCCCAAAAAGCCCAGGATCTCCCCCTTGTTGATGGTGAAGCTGATGTCGTCCACAGCGCGCTTGCTGCCGTACTGCTTCACGAGGTTTTTGACTTCTATCATCTTGATAACCGCGCCTTTCCTGGCCGGGCGGTCGCCCATCCGGCCGTATTGATAGAGTGGTTTGCGGCCCTGCCGCCGCCGGGGCGCCTTGTCTCTGCCCGGCTGTGCCAGCGGACCGGCCGGCGGGAAATGGCTCCCCGCCGCACCGAATACACTTTCTCATTATATACGAATTGCCCCCATTCGGCAATGAATTTGCCCCCATTCCTTTGTGAAAAGTGGGTGAAGCCCGCCGCCCTTTGTCCCAACATTTTTTGCAAAAGGGAAAAGGGGGTGCATATTTTTGGCCAATGGGGGGCAGACTTTCCCCGTGTCACAGCGATCCGCCCCACCCGTCTGCATTTGTCTTCCTATTAAATGGGCCAGACAAGGTCGGGTCGACACCCTTCGACCGGACTCTACATCCGGTATAAATTGAGGGGAGAGACCGGGCTTTGACCTGTCAAAAAATACTCTAGGGACAAGCTGAAAAGTTTTTTTGAAAACTCTCGAAAAAGCGGTTGACAGGCGGTTGCATGCTGTGGTATTATACAAAAGCTGTCCGCGAGGGAAGCGCACGGGAGTGCGGTTTCCGAGGAGTAAGCCCTGGATTTCGAACCGAGAGGGGAGAAAAAAGGGGTTGACAAAAAGAA